>NZ_JAOPXP010000130.1 GCF_025965085.1 Marmoricola sp. | reverse complement strand
GGGTGATGATCGCGACCGGCAACAGCATCGAGTTCGTGGCGGCATACCTCGGTGCGCTGCGAGCGGGCATGGTCGTCGTGCCCGTGAACCCGCGCAGCGCCACCGGCGAGCTGATCCGGATGCTCGCGGACTCCGGCACCCGCATGGTGATCGCCGACCCCACCACCATTGCCACGGTCCGTGCGGCCGCCGGAGGTCTCGGGGAGGCGATGGAGGCTGCCGGCTACGAGCCCGCCGCCCGGCCGCGCATCGTCACCGTCGGCACCACCCTGGCCCCGGGCGAGCGCGGCTGGGACCAGCTGATCGCCACCAGGGGCCAGCCGGTGCCGTCCCGCGTCGATCCCGAGAGCCTGGCCGTGCTGCTCTACACGAGCGGCACCTCCGGGCGCCCGCGCGCCGCGATGCTCTCCCACCGCGCGCTGCTCGCCAACGTCGAGCAGGTGGCGCAGGTCCAGCCGCAGATGATCACCGGTCGCGACGTCGTGCTCGGGGTGCTCCCGCTCTTCCACGTCTACGGACTCAACGCCGTGCTCGGCCAGGTGCTGCGCCAGCAGGCCCGGCTCGTGCTCGTCGACGGCTTCGACCCGGAGGGCTCGCTGGACCTCATCGAGGACGAGGCGATCTCGGTCCTGCCGGTGGCGCCGCCCGTCTTCGCCTACTGGATGCAGGTGCCAGGCCTCGAGGAGAGGCTGGGCCCGGTGCGACTGGTGCTCAGCGGGTCTGCGCCGCTCGACCCCCACCTCACCGCCGCGTTCACCGCGAGGACCCACGTGCAGGTCCACGAGGGCTACGGACTCACGGAGGCGGCGCCGGTGGTCACCTCCACCCTGTGCAGCAAGGAGCTCCGCCCGCGTTCGGTGGGCGCCGCGCTCCCCGGCATCGAGATCCGCCTCGTCGACGACAACGGTCGCCAGCCTCGTGACGAGGACGGTGGCGAGATCCACATCCGTGGCGCCAACCTCTTCTCCGGCTACTGGCCCGACGGCGCCGACGGCCCGGACGAGAACGGCTGGTGGCCGACCGGCGACGTCGGCTACCTCGACGCGAGCGGTGACCTCTACCTCGTCGACCGGATCAAGGAGCTCGTGATCGTCTCCGGCTTCAACGTCTACCCCGTCGAGGTCGAGGAGGTCATCGGCGAGCTCGACGGGGTCGCAGAGGCAGCCGTGATCGGCGTCCCCGACGAGCTGACGGGGGAGGCGGTCGTCGCCTACGTGCAGCCGACCTCCGCGGACGCCCGCGACGACCTCGAGGCCTTCGTCCGCCGGCACTGCGAGGAGCGGCTCGCCCGGTTCAAGCAGCCGTCGGTGATCCACGTGGTGGACCGGCTGCCGTACACACCCACGGGCAAGGTGCAGAAGGGCCGCCTCCGCGCGACCGAGCGCCGACGTGCCACCGGTCTCCTGGAGAGCCTGTGACTGCTCGCGTCACCCTCTACTCCAAGCCGGGCTGCCACCTGTGCGATGACGCCCGGGCAGTGATCGAGCGGGTGTGCGCCGAGCTCGGGACCTCCTACGACGAGGTCGACATCACCACCCGGCCGGAGCTGATGAGCGCGTACGGCGAGCAGATCCCGGTGACCCTCGTCGACGGCGCCCAGCACGACTTCTGGCGGGTCGACGAGGCTCGCCTGCGCCGCGCGTTGTCCTGACGACAGCCCGTGTCGCCACCGGGAGCACCCCCGTCGCCATGACACATGTCACATGTGCTAGCCGGAGCCGCCGCTGCATTTGTTCGCGAGTTCACAAACTCCTAGAGTGCAGGAGGATCGCAACTGTGGAGAGTGTCATCACCGTGAGCAATACCCGCATTCCCGAGGCGACGGTCGCCCGTCTACCGGTGTATTTGCGGGCGCTAAACGCGATGAGCGACGCCGCGACGACCACCTGCTCCAGCCTCGAGCTGGCGACGGCGGCCGGCGTGAACAGCGCCAAGCTGCGCAAGGATCTCTCGCACCTCGGCTCCTACGGCACCCGCGGCGTGGGCTACGACGTGCAGTACCTCCGCTACCAGATCTCCCGCGAGATCGGCCTGACCCAGGACTGGCCCGTGGTCGTCGTGGGGATCGGCAATCTGGGGCACGCGCTGGCCAACTACTCCGGCTTCTCCTCGCGCGGCTTCCGCACCGTCGCGCTGCTCGACGCCGATCGCAGCCGGCACGGCGAGGTGGTCGCCGGGCTCGAGATCCGCAGCTTCGAGGACCTCGGGGAGGTCGTCACCGAGCACGGTGTGGGCATCGGCGTGATCGCCACCCCGGCCGTCGCCGCGCAGTCGGTGTGCGACCGGATGGTCGAGGTCGGAATCCGCAGCATCCTCAACTTCGCGCCGACGATCATCTCCGTCCCCGAGGGCGTGGACGTACGCCGCGTCGACCTGGCCAGCGAGCTGCAGATCCTCGCCTACCACGAGCAGCGCAAGAACACCGACCAGCGACTCCGCGGGGTCGACGAGCTGACGGAGGATGCGGGATGAGTGTCCTGGTCGTGGGGATCTCCCACAAGACGGCCCCGGTCCCGCTCCTGGAGCGCGTGGCCCTCGACGCCGACGGCGTGCAGAAGCTCATCCACGAGATCTCCGAGAACGAGCACGTCACCGAGGTGGCGGTGCTCTCCACCTGCAACCGCACCGAGGTCTACGCCGAGGTCGAGCGGTTCCACGGCAGCGTCGAGGCGATCTCGCAGCTGATCGGTGACCGCGCCGGCAAGTCGCCCGACGAGCTGCTCGAGCACCTCTACGTGCACTACGACGACGGCGCGGTCTCGCACCTGTTCCACGTGGCTGCCGGGCTCGACTCGATGGTGCTGGGAGAGAGCCAGATCCTCGGCCAGACCCGCGAGGCGCTGCGTGTCGGCCAGGACGCCGAGACCGTCGGCCCCTCGCTCAACGTGCTCTTCCAGCAGGCGTTGCGCGTGGGCAAACGCTCGCACGCGGAGACCGACATCGACCGTGTCGCCCCCAGCCTGGTCAGCGCCGCCCTCTCCCGCGCCTCCGCCCACGTCGGTGACCTGGCCGGCAAGCACGTCGTCGTGGTCGGCGCGGGCTCGATGGCCAGCCTCACCGTGGCCATCGCCTCGCGTGCCGGCGCCGCGTCGATCGTGATCGCCAACCGGACCCCCGAGCGCGCTGTCCGCCTGGCCGCGCAGTACGACGCCAGAACGATCCCACTCACCGAGCTTGCCACGGCGTCCGGGCCCGTGGACGTGCTGGTCTCCTGCACCGGAGCGGCCGGGGTGCTCATCGACGCCGAGGCCATCTCCTCGCGCCGCACGGGCGACCGACCCCTGGCCGTGGTCGACCTGGCCCTGCCGCGCGACGTCGACCCCGCGGTGGCCGGCCTCCCCGGCGTACGCCTGATCGCGCTCGACACCCTGGCCGCCGACCTCCAGGACGCGCCCGGCGGCGCCGACGTCGACGGGGTGCGCGACATCGTCGCCGAGGAGCTCTCCGCCTTCCTCGCCGCCCGCACCATGAAGAGCGTCACGCCCACGGTGGTCGCGCTGCGCACGATGGCCACCGGGGTCGTCCAGTCCGAGCTGAACCGGCTCGGCGCCCGGCTGCCCGACCTCGACGACGCGACCCGCGCCGAGGTCGAGAGGGCCATCCACCGGGTGGCGGAGAAGCTGCTCCACCAGCCGACCGTGCGGGTCAAGGAGCTGGCCAACCACTCCGGTGCCATCTCCTACGCGGCCGCCCTCGCGGAGCTGTTCTCGCTCGACCCCGAAGCCGTCGAGGCTGTCACCCGGCCGGAGACCAAATGAGCGCCGTCGTCCGCGTCGGCACCCGCGCCTCCGCGCTGGCCCGCACCCAGAGCGGCCTGGTCGCCGACGCCCTCACCGCCGCCACCGGGCTCCCGACCGAGCTCGTGCTGATCCGCACCGAGGGCGACGTGTCCACCGCGCCGCTCGCCCAGATCGGCGGCACCGGGGTCTTCGTCAGCGCCCTGCGCGAGGCACTGCTGCGCGGCGAGGTGGACCTGGCCGTGCACTCCCTCAAGGACCTCCCCACTGCCCCCGCGGACGGGATCGCGATGGCCGCCGTGCCGCAGCGCGAGGACCCGCGCGACGTCGTCGTGGCCCGTGACGGTCTCACCCTCGCTGAGCTGCCCGCCGGCTCCCGTGTCGGCACCGGCGCACCTCGTCGGGTCGCGCAGCTCGGGGCGCTCGGCCTCGGCATCGAGATCGTGGGCGTCCGCGGCAACGTGGACACACGGCTCGGCAAGGTGGCCTCCGGTGAGCTGGATGCCGTCGTGCTCGCCCGGGCGGGCTTGGCCCGTCTCGGTCGCGCCCACGAGGCGACCGAGGTGCTCGACCCGTTGCAGGTCCTTCCCGCGCCGGGCCAGGGCGCCCTCGCGGTGGAGTGTCGCGCCGACGTCGGCCTGCTCGATGTCGTGCGGGAAGCCCTCGACCACCGGGCCACCCGGGCCTGTGTCGAGGCGGAGCGGGCACTGCTCGCCGAGCTCGAGGCGGGGTGCTCGGCCCCGGTCGGCGCCCTGGCCGAAGTTGCGGAGGGGGACCTCGGTGACGAACTGTGGATGCGGGCAGTCGCCTTGTCCTACGACGGCGGGCTCTTCGTACGACGATCCGCGTCAGGTCCCCTCGACGACGCGGTCGGACTGGGCCACAAGCTCGCCGCCGAGATGCTGGCCGATGGCGCGGCAGAACTGATCAATGAACACACCGACGTAGCAAGAAGGCGATCGTGACCAACCAGAACACGTCCAGCGCTCCTGCCGGGGCAACCTCCTCCGGGTCACGCCCCGTGAAGTGGGTGTCCTTCGTCGGTAGCGGTCCCGGTGACCCCGGCCTGCTCACGGTCCGTGCCGTCGAGCTGCTGCTCGAGGCCGAGATCGTGATCACCGAGGTGCCCGGCCACGAGCAGATGGTCCGCGGCGTGCTCGGCCTGCCCCCGCTGCTCGAGGGTGAGCCCGAGGACGCCGAAGGCGTCGACGAGCCCGTCGAGCACCGCGGCCCCGTCTTCGTCGACGGTGGCTTCGGTGAGGACGGCCAGCCGCTGACCCACGCGGCGCGCGCCAAGGTCGTCGTCAAGCAGGCCAGGACCGGCAGGCGCGTCGTACGCCTGATGTCGGGTGACCCCTTCCTCTACGCCTCCGGGCCCGAGGAGGCGCAGGCCTGTACCAAGGCGGGGATCGGCTTCGAGATCGTCCCGGGTGTGTCGTCGGTGAGTGCGGTGCCGACGTACGCCGGCATCCCGCTGACCACGAAGAACCACCGCGAGGTGGCCGTGGTGACGTGCAACGACGCCAAGATCGACTGGAGCAGCTACGCCACGCACGCCACGCTTGTGCTGCTCTCCGCGGTCGGGTCGATCGGCGAGATCGCCTCGCAGCTGATCGCGGCTGGCCGCTCCGCGGACACCCCGGTCTCGATGACCTCGACCGGCACGCTGACGTGCCAGCAGACCATCGTCTCCACGCTCGAGCACATCGCGGCGGACGCCCGCGAGGCAGAGATGGCGCCACCGGCGATCACCGTCATCGGTCCGGTCGTGGACCTGCGTGAGACGTTGTCCTGGTTCGAGACCAAGCCGCTGTTCGGCTGGCGCGTGCTGGTGCCCCGCACCAAGGAGCAGGCCGGCGGCCTGTCCTCGCGCCTGCGTGGTTTCGG
>NZ_JAOPXP010000116.1 GCF_025965085.1 Marmoricola sp. | reverse complement strand
CTTCAACCAGTCGGGCGACGAGGGCACCTACGAGCGGATGAAGAACAAGGTCAAGGAGGAGCTCAAGCAGCACTTCCGCCCCGAGTTCCTCAACCGTGTCGACGAGATCATCGTCTTCCCGCCGCTGACCAAGGACCAGATCATCGCGATGGTCGACAACATGGTCGCCTCGGTGGAGCTGCGGATGAAGGACCGCGACATGTCGCTGGAGCTCACCCAGCCCGCCAAGGACCTGCTCGCCACGCGCGGGTTCGACCCGGTGCTGGGCGCGCGGCCGCTGCGTCGCACGATCCAGCGCGAGATCGAGGACGTGCTCGCCGAGAAGATGCTCTTCGGTGAGGTCGGCCCCGGACAGATCGTGCTCGTCGGGGTCGAGGGTGAGGGCGCCGAGGCGCAGTTCACCTTCCACGGCAGCGTCAAGGGCGAGCTCCCCGACTCGCCGCCGCTCGAGCCCGTCGGTGGTCCCGACGACAGCGAGGGTCCCGTCGACATCACCAAGGCCGACTGACCGCGCCGCACGAGAACCCCAGACGCCGAGGCATCGCAGATTGCTGCAATCTGCGACGCCTCGGCGCAATTTCGGACGCAATCTGCGACGCCTCGGCACAGGGGTGGGGCAGAGGGGTGGGGAGGGGTCAGTGGGGCAGGGAGTAGCGGTCCCCGTCGCTCTGCACGACCAGCCCGTCGTCGAGGAGGCTCTGCAGCGCGCGCTCCCGCTGAACCGTCTCGGGCCAGACGGCCTCGAGGCGTGAGCGGGCGACGGTGCCCTCGGTGTCCCGGAGCACGGCCATCAGGCGACCCCGGACCTGGCGGTCGGTCCCGGCCCAGGGCTGGCCGCGTCGCGGTGGTCCGTCGTACGCCGGATGGCCGGCGAGGCGCCACGTGCACTGGTCCCGGATCGGGCAGGCGCCACACCTGGGGGCCGTCGCCGTGCACACCAGGGCGCCGAGCTCCATCACGGCCACGGCCCAGGTGGCCGGCTCGTGCCGGGGCACCAGCGACTCGGCCAGGGCCCGTTCCGCCTTGTTCACCGAGGTCGCCGGGAACTCCACGCCGCCGACGGCCCGCGCCAGGACCCGCCGGACGTTGGTGTCCAGCACCGGGTGGCTGCCACCGAAGGCGAAGGACGCGATTGCGCTCGCGGTGTAGTCGCCGACCCCGGGCAGGGTGATCAGGTCGTCGTACGCCGCTGGCACCTCGCCGTCGTGCCGGTCGACGATCGCGGTCGCCGCCGCATGCAGCCGCAGTGCCCGGCGCGGGTAGCCCAGCCGGCCCCACGCGCGCACGGCCGCCCCGCTGGGCGCGGCAGCCAGCGCCGACGGGGTGGGCCAGGTCGTCAGCCAGCTCTCGAAGACCGGCAGCACCCGGGCGACAGGGGTCTGCTGGAGCATGAACTCCGAGACCATCACCGCCCAGGGGGTGGCCCCGGGACCGCGCCAGGGGAGCTCGCGGGCGTGGTCGGCGTACCAGTCGAGGACCGGGGCGTGGAGGTCGTTCATCGGCACCCATTAGTGCCCGCTCGGCGCCGGATGTCCAACCAGGGCTCGCTTCCCGGGTGGTCCGCGGGCATGGGGCACCGCCTCCTCGGCGTTGCAACCGGGATCCGTGCCCGAGGCTCACTACCGTGGCGCCCATGGGCTCGGTGAGGCAGAAGCGCGGACGTCTGCCCGCACGCGTCTACTGGGTACGCCGGGGTCTGGTGCTCGTGGTCGCCCTGCTGCTGGTCTTCGCCATCGGCAAGGTGCTCGGCGGGAACGGGGCCGACACGACGAGTGCCTCCCAGGCCAACGTCACCTCAGCCAGGCAGGCGCCGGCCACCTCGGTCACGCTGGGCCCGGTCGCGCCGAGCAGGAAGCTCGGGGCCAGGGCGAAGCCGCCGCTTCTCGCGCCCAGCGGTGACTGCCGCGACGACGAGGTGAGCGTGCTCCCCTCGGTGCCCGTCGCGCACGCCGGCCGGCCGATCACGATCACGCTGCAGCTCACGGGGACCCAACCGGCCTGCAACTTCGAGGTCTCACCGGACACCCTGGTCGTGAAGGTCACCTCCGGCACCGACCGGGTCTGGTCCAGCCAGGACTGCGCGAAGGCCATCCCCAGGTCCAAGGTCGTCGTTCGCAGCGGGCTGCCCGTGGAGGTGCCGGTGACCTGGAACGGTCGGCGCTCGGACGAGGGCTGCACGGCGCTGCTCGACTGGGCGATGCCCGGTTTCTACCACGTGTTCGCCGCGGCCCGGGGCTCCGCGGCCTCCGACGTCCAGTTCGAGGTCACCGTGGCTCCTGCCAGGACCATCACCCCCACACCGACGCCTCGACCGAGCGCCTCGCCCAGCCCGGCTGCGGCCCGGCAGTCGGCGACACCCCGTCAGCAGCCCTCGGCCACCGTGAAGCCAGCAGCGACGCCGGCAGGGGAACCCGTGGCCCGGCCCAGCAGGAACGCGAGCAGCAAGCCCACGCCGAAGCCCTGAGGCCGGGCACGAGGGTCCGAGGCGTCAGACGTAGCGCTCGAGGATGCTGGACTCAGCCAGCCGGGACAGTCCCTCGCGCACGCTGCGTGCCCGGAGCTCTCCCACGCCCTCGACCATCTGCAGGTCCTCCACGCTGGCGGAGAGCAGCTTCTGCAGCGTCTCGAAGTGCTCCACCAGCCGGTCGACCACTGCGGTGGGGAGGCGGGGGACCTTCGCCAGCAGGCGGTGCCCGCGCGGCGTGACGGCACCGTCGAGGTGCTCGCCCTGGCCGAGGCCGAGTGCCTTGGCCACCGCGGCGATGTCGACGAGGTCGGTGGGGGAGAGGCCCTCGAGCTCGGCGAGGACCTCCTGCGCCGGCTGCATACGACGGCCGCCGGCCTGGTAGTCGCGGACGACGAGCTCGCGCTCTGCCTCGACCCCGGTCACGAGCTCCTCGAGCTGGAGGGAGAGCAGTCGCCCGTCGGTGCCCAGCTCGTTGACGTAGTCGTCGATCTCGCGGGCGATCCGGCTGACCATCTCCAGCCGCTGTGCGACCACGGCCACGTCCCGCACGGTGACGAGGTCCTCGATCTCCAGCGCCGAGAGCGTGCTGGAGACCTCGTCGAGGCGCACCTTGTAGCGCTCCAGGGTCGCGAGCGCCTGGTTGGCGCGGGCGAGGATGCTGCCGGAGTCCTCGAGGACGTAGCGGATGGCGCCGACGTACACCGCGATGATCTGCATCGACTGCGAGACCGAGATGACCGGGGCGCCGGTCTGCTTGGCCACGCGGTCGGCGGTGCGGTGGCGGGTGCCGGTCTCCTCCGAGGGGATGGTGTGGTCGGGCATCAGGTGGACGTTGGCGCGGTAGATACGTGAGATCTCACGGTCCAGCACGATCGCGCCGTCCATCTTGGCCAGCTCGCGCAGGGCCGTCGGCGCGAACGGGACGTCGAGGTGGAAGCCACCGGTGACGATGCCCTCGACGTCCTTGTCGTGGCCGACCACGATCAGGGCGCCGGTGCGACCGCGGAGGATGCGCTCGAGGCCGTCGCGGAAGGAGGTGCCGGGCGCGATCCTCGCCAGGGTCTCGCGCAGACGCGCTGCGTCATCGAGACGCTCGGGGGAAGCCACGCGCGAAGTCTATGTGAGCAGGTCACTCAGACCGGCGCATCAGCTCACTGGGGCAGCTGGCGGCGGGAGGTGTCCCCGCGGGCGTCGTCGCCGGCGTCCATCCCGAGCAGGGTCAGGGCACGGGCGATGTTGTCGACGTCGACCACGCGCATGCCGTCGAGCACGCGGCTGCCTCCGGCGGTGTCCGAGGAGAGCGCGGGCACGACGGCCGAGCGGAACCCCATCCGGCCGGCCTCGGCCAGCCGCACCCCGACGTCGCGCACCCGGCGCAGCTCGCCGGAGAGCCCGAGCTCGCCGATGGCCGCGACGTTGCGACCGAGCGCCTTGCCCCGCCACGCCGAGGTGATGGCGAGTGCGATCGCGAGGTCGTTGCTCGGCTCGGTCAGCCGGGCGCCCCCCACGCTCGAGACGAACACGTCGTGGTGGTGGAGCCGGACCCCGGCGTGCTGCTGCAGCACCGCGAGGATCATCGCGACCCTGGACGAGTCGACGCCCGAGGTCGTGCGCCGGGGGCGCTCGGACGTGGTGTGGGTGACCAGCGCCTGCACCTCGCTGAGCAGGGGACGCCGACCCTCCAGGGCGACGGCGACACAGGTGCCCGGCACCGGTCCGCGCATGGCGTCGAGGAAGAGGCCCGTCGGGTCGGTGATCGCCACGATGCCCTCGGCGGAGAGGTCGAAGCAGCCGACCTCGTCGACGGGACCGAAGCGGTTCTTGACCGCGCGCACCATCCGCAGCCGCGAGGTGCGCTCGCCCTCGAAGTGGAGCACCACGTCGACGAGGTGCTCCAGGACGCGCGGACCCGCGATCGTGCCGTCCTTCGTGACGTGGCCGACGATCACGAGCGTGATGTTGCGGAGCTTGGCCATCCGGATCAGGGCCGCCGAGACCTCCTTGACCTGCGTGACCCCACCGGGGACGCCGTCGATGTCACTGGCGCTGATCGTCTGCACCGAGTCGACCACCAGCAGGGTGGGCTTGACCTCCTCCACGTGCCCGAGCACGGCGCCCAGGTCGGTCTCGGCCGCAAGGTAGAGCTCGTCGTGGATCGCCCCGGTGCGGTCTCCTCGCATCCGCACCTGGGCGGCCGACTCCTCGCCGGTGACGTAGAGCACGCGGTGTCGCTGGCGTGCCATCTGCGAGGCCACCTCGAGGAGAAGCGTGGACTTGCCGACGCCCGGCTCGCCGGCGAGCAGGATGGCCGCACCCGGCACCAGGCCGCCGCCGAGCACCCGGTCGAGCTCGGGGACCCCGCTGGTGCGGGAGACCGAGTCCTCGATCGGCACCTCGCCGATCGGGCGCGCCGGCGCGGTCACCGGACCGGCCTGCACCCGGCTGGCGGGCCTGGCCTTCTCCACGACCGTCCCCCAGGCCTGGCACTCGCCGCAGCGCCCCACCCACTTCATGGCCTCCCAGCCGCACTCGTTGCAGTGGTAGGTCGCCCGAGGGGCCTTCGCGGGGGTCCTGCCGGTGTTCTGCGCCATGGACCGAACGCTAGGTGAGCACACCGACACATCGTGGTACGACGTGCGCTCGCACGCATGTTCGTGTCGGATGGCACAGTCCCGCCCGGTAACGTCGTCATCTACGATTGGAACGATCCAGAGCGGGGGGAGGAGCCATGAGCCAGCACACCAGCCGGCCAGACGTGCAGCGGAGCCGTCATCACCAGACGCCGCCGACCCTGGCGACGGTGGCCGACGAGGCCGGTGTCTCCCGCCAGACCGTGTCCAACGCGCTCAACAACCCCGACCTCCTGCGTCCCGAGACCCTCGAGCGGGTGCAGTCGGTGATCGAGCGGCTCGGGTACTCGCCCAACCGAGCCGCCCGACAGCTGCGCAGCGGCGCCTCGCACCTGATCGGCCTGCGGTTCGAGCCCGCCCAGGAGGGCACCAGCAACGCGCTGATGGACCGCTTCCTGCACACCCTGGTCGAGACGGCCTCCCGCACCGGCCACCACGTGCTGCTGTTCTCGGGGAACCCCCAGGACCCGCTCGACGGCTACGAGGACCTTCTGCGGTCGACCGCTGTGGATGCCTTCGTGGTCACCGACACCTATGCCGGGACGCCGCAGTCGGGGTTCCTGCAGGAGCGCGGCGCCCCGTTCGTGACGTTCGGCCGGCCCTGGGACGAGCCCGACGCCGACCACGCCTGGATCGACGTCGACGGGGCCCACGGCGCCCGCATCGCCACCGAGCACCTCCTCGAGCAGGGGCACCGACGGATCGCCTGGCTCGGCTGGGAGAAGACCTCGCGCATCGGCCAGGACCGGCGCAGCGGCTGGGAGGCAGCGATGCGGGCGGCCGGGGTCGAGACCGCCGGGCTCGGCGTACGCCTCACCGACAACGTCGACGCGGCCCGCATGGCCGCCCACGCGCTGATGGAGGACCCCTCGATCACCGGCTTCGTGTGCGCGAGCGACACCCTGGGCATCGGCGTGCTGCACGCCTGCGCCGAGCGACGACTGCGGCCCGGCGTCGACGTCGGTGTCGTCGGGTTCGACGACTCGCTCGCCGCGCAGGTGACCTGGCCGGGCCTGAGCTCCGTGCGCCAGCCACTCGAGCAGGTGGCCGTCGAGATCGTCCGCATCCTGCACACGGTGCTGGCCCACCAGCCGTTGGAGGAGCGGGGCCGGATGCTCCGGCCCACCCTCGTCGTACGCCGCTCCAGCACGCGCACCGGCTGATCCGGCCCGGGCGGGTCAGTACCCCCGCGTCCAGACGTTGACCGCGTAGTCCACGCCCGTGCCCGTGTGCCCGGCCAGGATCTCGCGGGCCACCTCGGCAGAGAACTCGATGCGTACGACGGCCTCGAGATCCTCCCTCGAGTCGAAGGTCCACGCCATGTCGACCGGATGCCGGTCCCAGCCCTGGCCGGCCCAGAACTCGGCCGTCCTGTGAAAGTCGACGTCGGGGTAGCCGCGGCGGAACCACTCGCCGAACGTCGAGCGCGTCGGGTCGTTGTCGACGACGAAGGCGCGGCCACCGGGACGCACCACACGTGCGAGCTCCGCGAGTCCTGGCTCGCAGCCGGGACCGAAGAAGTAGGCCCAGCGCGCGTGCACGACGTCCACGGAGTGCGGCTCGAGCGGCATCGCCGAGGCCGAGGCCTGCAGCACCGAGACGTGCGGGAGCCGGCGTACGCGTCGGCGTGCGATCGCCGCGAGGTCCCCGTGGGGCTCGATGCCGGTCACCGACCCCGCCGTCCCAGCGAAGATCGGGAGGTGGAAGCCCGTGCCGCAGCCGACGTCGAGCAGGTCCCGGCCGGCCCACGGGGCCAGCGACCGCATCAGCGAGGTGATCGCGCCGGCGCGGTCCACGGCCTGGTTCTCGATCTCGTAGACGTCCGGGTGGTGCCAGATGTTCGGGCTCGGGATCGCGCCCGGAGTGAGGTCCGGAGGACTCACCGACTAGATGCGGACGAGCCCGTTGGGGGTCTGGAACTGCGCGGCGACGATGCCGGGCGTGCCGTGGGGGGCGACCCACTCGACCTTGACGTCCTCGAGCGGCTGGTCGACCGACTGGCCGAGCCACTCGGAGACGCGCGCCGGGTCACCGGCGATCTCGAGTGCCTCCAGGGTCACGTTGCCGCTCGCGCCTGCACTGGGGTGGTCGCCCGGGTTGATGTCCCACTCGACGAAGAACGGGAGCTGCGGGTCGGCCTGGAGGCCCTTGACGCCCAGCTGCTTCCAGAGCAGCTCGGTGCCGTCGGGGCGGTGCCGGTTGCCGTTCACGGCCTCGCGGCCGAGGCGCTGCTCGAACGGCTCGATGTCCTCGACTGCCACGACCCAGCCGAGCCAGCCGCCACCGAGCTCGGAGCGAGCACGCACGGCTTGGCCGAAGGGCGCCTTGTCCGACGCCGGGTGGTCGAGGACCTCGACGACCTCGAAGTAGACCCCGTGGGTGAGGGGGAGGATCGAGTTGCGGGTGCCGAAGCGGGGGTGGATGCCGCCGCCGGCGAAGCCCTCACCGAGCAGTTCCGAGAGGCGCTCCGCCGTACTCGCGAGTCCTCCGGGACCAGCAGCGAAGACGATGTGATCGAGACGCATGCTTGATTCTCACCCGGGGGCGGCCGGGAGCAAACACCGGGGGGTCGCAGGTCAGCCGCGAGGTGGCGGCGAAGCGGGGTGCAGCGCGAGCGTGGACCGGGAGCGCAGGTGGGCCTCGCACCGGGCGGCCAGGACGTCGTAGGCGGCCTGTCCCATCATCGTGATCAGCTCGGTCGCACTGGAGACGTAGACCGGTTCGAGGCCGACGTGGGCCTCGGTGTTGCCCGAGCAGTACCAGTCGAGGTCGTGGCCCCCGGGACCCCAGCCGCGCCGGTCGTACTCGCCGATGCTGACCTCGAGGTAGGTCGTCTCGTCGGTCCGCTCGACGTTGCGGAACGTCCTCCGCAGGGGGAGCTGCCAGCAGACGTCCGGCTTGGTCTCCACGAAGTGCACGTCCTCCTTGAGAGCCAGGGCGTGCAGCGCGCAGCCGTAGCCGCCCTCGAAGTCGCGGGAGTTGTGGAAGATGCAGGCGTCGCCGGACACGCGGGTCTTGCGCTCACCCTCGTCGTCGGAGTCGACCCAGCCCGAGCGCTTGACCTCGCCGCGCCGGTTGAGGGCTTCTGGACGTCGCTGCCAGGTGGCGTCGTCGAGACGGTCGACCCACTCGGCGACCCGGTTCTCGTCGGCCGTGTCGGAGAAGTGCGCCCCGAGCGTGCAGCAGCCGGCGTCGGGCGCCTCGGCGTAGATCCCGGGGCAGCCGTTGCCGAAGATGCAGGTCCAGCTGGAGGTGAGCCAGGTGAGGTCGCAGCGGAAGACCTGCTCGGCGTCGGCCGGGTCCTGGAACTCGATCCAGGCGCGGGGAAAGACGAGATCGACCTCGGGCACGGTGCCAGCCTATGCGTGCATTGGTCGGAACGCGCAGGTCAGTCACCGGTAGCCTCGACCCATGCGTCTCGGTGTGCTCGACATCGGCTCCAACACGGGTCATCTGCTCGTGGTCGACGCCTACCGTGGCGCCGCCCCGATGCCCGCCTCCTCCTACAAGGAGCCGCTGCGGCTGGCCGAGCACCTCGAGAAGGACGGCACGGTCAACGAGGCCGGCGTCGAGGCGCTCACCGAGTTCGTCGGCCACGCGCTCGAGCTCGCCGAGGACAAGGGGTGCGAGGAGGTCTTCTCCTTCGCGACGTCAGCGGTCCGCGACGCCGGCAACAGCGACGAGGTGCTGGCCCACGTCCGTGACCGCACCGGCGTGGAGCTCAAGGTGCTGCCCGGTGAGGCGGAGGCGCGGCTGACCTTCCTCGCCGTACGCCGCTGGTTCGGGTGGTCCTCGGGCCGGCTCGCGGTCTTCGACATCGGTGGTGGCTCGCTCGAGGTCGCAGGCGGAGACGACGAATCGCCCGACGTGGCCTGGTCGCTCCCACTCGGGGCCGGCCGGCTCACCCGTGAGCACTTCGCGGACGGACCCCCCAGGGACGAGGCGCTCCGCAGGCTGCGCAGGCAGATCCGCACCGAGATCGCCCACGACGCCGGCACGCTCCTGCGCCGGGGGGCGCCGGACCACGCGGTGGCGACCTCGAAGACCTTCCGCTCGCTGGCCCGCATCTGCGGGGCCCCGCCCTCCAGCGACGGCCTTCTCGTACGCCGCATCCTCCCGGCTGCCGCCCTCGACGAGTGGATCCCCAAGCTGCTCGCGATGAGCCACGCCGAGATCGCCGGGCTCCCGGGGATCTCCGCCAACCGGGCGCACCAGGTGGTCGCCGGAGCGCTGGTCGCGTCCGCGGTGCTGGACATCTTCGACCTCGAGGAGCTCGAGATCTGCCCGTGGGCGCTGCGCGAGGGCGTCATCCTGGACCGCCTCGACCAGCTCAGCGCGTTCGGCTGAGGTGGACCGGATGCCTCCCCTGTTCGCGCTGTCCACCGCGTCGGTCTACCCCGAGACCACCACCCACGCCTTCGAGTACGCCGACAGGCTCGGTTACGACGCGGTCGAGGTGATGGTCGGCATCGATCTGGTCAGCCAGAGCATCGAGAAGGTCCGCTCCCTGCGTGACTACCACCAGGTCCCCGTGTGCGCCGTGCACGCTCCGTGCCTGCTGATCACCCAGCGGGTCTGGGGCACCGACCCGTGGAGCAAGCTCGAGCGCAGTGCCGAGATGGCGGCTGCGCTCGACGCCGACGTGGTCGTCGTACACCCTCCGTTCCGCTGGCAGCGCGAGTACGCCGCGGGCTTCGTGGAGGGCATAGCCGAGCTCGAGGGCCGCACCGGGATCGCGTTCGCCGTGGAGAACATGTACCCGTGGCGAGCCACCTCCCGCCGCGAGATGAAGGTCTACCAGCCCGGGTGGGACCCCTCGGACGAGTCCTACGCGAACACGACGATCGACCTCTCCCACGCGGCCACGGCCCACTCCGACCCGGTCGCGATGGCCGAGCGCCTCGGCGACCGGCTGCGCCACGTGCACATGACCGACGGCAGCGGTTCGGCGAAGGACGAGCACCTGGTGCCCGGGCGCGGCAGCCAGCCGTGTGGCCCGTTCCTCGAGCTGCTGGCGAGCCGCGGCTTCGAGGGGCACGTCGTGGCCGAGATCAACACCCGCAAGGCCGGGACCCGTGAGGCACGTGAGGCCGACCTGCTCGAGTCGCTCGCGTTCAGCAGGCTGCACTTCGCTGCCGCCGGGGCCACGTGAGGGCGCCGGTCGGCACGCGACGTCGCCGGCGGCCGCGTGCGAGGCTTCCCGCGTGACCACTCGCGACCCCGGCCGCAGCAACAACCGCGGACGCCGCCCCGGGGCACCTGACACCCGGGCCGAGATCCTGGCCTCCGCACGTGCCCTCTTCGCCACGCGTGGCTTCTCGAGCACGTCGGTCCGCTCGATCGCCGCCGCGGCCGGCGTCGACCCGTCGCTGGTCCACCACTACTTCGGCACCAAGGACGACCTCTTCGTCGCCGCCCTCGAGCTGCCGGTCGATCCCCGAGTCGCCCTGCAACCGGTCATGGAGGGCGGTCTCGAGGGTGCGGGGGAGCGCCTGCTGCGGGTGTTCCTGTCGGTGTGGGACGACGAGACCGCGCGGTTGTCGCTGCTCGGCCTGGTCCGTGGCGTCTTCGAGCCCTCCGGGCGACAGCTCCTCCGCGACGGGCTGATCGGCGTGGTGCTCGGTCCGATCGGACCCGCTCTCGGTGTCGACGAGCCGCAGCGCAGGGTCTCGCTGGTGGCCAGCCAGGTCATCGGCCTGGTGATGCTGCGCTACGTCCTCGAGGTCGAGCCCCTCGCCTCGATGGACGGCGAGGTGCTCGTGGCGACGTACGCCCCCACGCTGCAGCGCTACCTCGCCGACCCGCTCCCCTGACGGCTCGAGTCCTTGACGGGCGCCGCGGTGCGCGCTCATAATTCAACACATGATGAAAATGGCGGTCACGGTTCGTGCGCTGGAGGTCGTCCGGGGCGGGATCCCGGTGCTGCGCGGGCTCGACTTCGGCGTGGCCTCCGGCGAGGTGACCGGCCTCCTGGGGCCCTCGGGATGCGGCAAGAGCACGCTGATGCGGACCCTGGTGGGCGTGCAGCGGGTGACCTCCGGGGAGGTCGAGGTCCTGGGGGCGCCCGCTGGTGCGGCGTCCCTGCGGCGCGAGATCGGCTACGTCTCCCAGCAGCCCAGCGTGTACGACGACCTCACGGTCACCGAGAACCTGCGGTTCTTCGCGCGGATCCTCGGGGTCGGGGACGAGCGGGTCGCCGAGTGCCTGGCGCTGGTGGCCCTCGACGGCCACGCGCACCGGATCGTGGGCCGGCTCTCGGGCGGCGAGCGTTCACGGGTCTCGCTGGCCGTCGCGCTGCTGGGCGAGCCGCGGCTCCTGGTCCTGGACGAGCCCACGGTCGGTCTCGACCCGGTGCTGCGGGTGGAGCTGTGGGACACCTTCCACCGGCTCGCCGACGACGGGGCTGCGGTCCTGGTCTCCAGCCACGTGATGGACGAGGCCTCGCGCTGCGACCGCCTGCTGCTGATGCGCGAGGGCCGGCTGATAGCCGACGGCACTCCGTCGGGGCTGCTCGACCGCACCCGCGCCGAGGACATCGAGCACGCCTTCCTCTCGCTGGTCCGCAACGAGGAGGCCGCATGAGCGCCCTGCTGACGCCCAGCGCGACCGGCGCCGTCGCCACCCGCGTCCTCACCCAGCTGCGTCGGGACCACCGGACCCTGGCCATGCTGCTGGTGCTGCCGTGCGCGCTGATGTCCGTGCTGTGGTGGATGTTCCACGACCTGCCCGGCGAGGGGTTCTCCCGACTGGGTCCCGCGCTCCTCGCGCTGATCCCGTTCATCATCATGTTCCTGGTCACGTCCGTGACGACGCTGCGCGAGCGCACGTCCGGCACGCTCGAACGTCTCCTCGCGATGCCGATGGGCAAGCTCGACTTCCTCCTCGGCTACGCCCTCGCCTTCGGTCTGGTGGCGGCGGTGCAGTCCGCTCTCGCGGTCGGGGTGTGTGTCGTGCTGCTCGACCTGTCGATCGCCGGACCCGTGTGGATGCTGATGGTGGTGGCCGTCGTCGACGCGGTCCTCGGCACCGCCCTGGGGCTCTTCGTCTCGGCCTTCGCCCGCACGGAGTTCCAGGCCGTGCAGTTCATGCCGGCGCTGGTGATCCCGCAGATCCTGCTGTGCGGCCTGTTCGTCCCGCGTGACGCCCTGCCGCGCGTGCTCGACGTGATCTCCGAGGCGCTGCCGCTCTCCTACGCCGTCGATGCGATGCAGCGCGTGGCGTCCTCGGGCCGGACGGGTGAGGTGTGGACCGACGTCGCGCTTGTGGCGGCATACGCCGTGGCCGGGCTCGCGCTCGGAGCGCTCACGTTGAGGCGCCAATCGGACTGAATTACGGATCCGGGTGTGTCATCCTGGTCCGCAAGTGTGGCCAGGGTCGATGCTCTGTCGGCCGGAGGGAGTGCGCGATGTCGCCGGTCCGTCGGAGCTTCGTACGCCGGAGCGGCTCCGGTCTCGTCACACTCGCCGCCGTGATGTCGGCCATGGCCGCGGCCCCACCTCCTGCATCGGCGGCCGGACCGGGCGTCTGTCAGGGCACGGTCGGGTGCCGGGTAGTAGCCCACGTCGACGTCAACGGTGACGGGACGAAGGACGCGGTCGGGGTCGCGCGTCGCGGCACGAACGGGAAGCCGGGATCCGCCGTGATCGTCCGGGTGAGGACCGGTGCCCGCACCGTCGTCGCGGTGCGACGCCCGCTCGACTACTGGCTCGGGTCGCCCTGGCACGGGGCCGCCGCCCTCGACGGACGCAAGGGCGCCGAGCTGGTGGTCGGCCACGTCACCGGAGCCCACACGCAGTTCCTCTGGGTCCTGACCTGGCATCGGGGAGGACTCGTCACGTTGCCTGCTCCGGACTCCGCTCCCGACTGGGTCATCGACGGCGCGGCCAACGTCGCGCTCGGGTGGCAGCGTCGCCCGACCGACCCCGTGGGCACGATCCGGCGCCTGGAGGCCCACCGCAACGGGAGCGGGACGACCTTCACCGGGACGGTCAGCACCTACCGCTGGAGCGCCGGGGCCTGGCGGCTCCTGGAGCGGCGTACGAGCGCGACGGTCCCGCAGGGGTCCGCCTTCCAGTGGGGTGGCTTTCACATCCCCGGGCTTCCCCGGTACTGACGTCGCACCGCCGCAATCTGCGACGCCTCGGCACCGCGCGGAGCGCAAACTGCGACGCCTCGGCACCGCGCGGAGCGCAAACTGCGACGCCTCGGTGATTTTCTCGGCTCATGGGGGCGGCGGTAACGTGACCGGGAGTCGAAACCTCGGAGGAACCCCTTGCTGCGACACATCCTTCTGCTGCTGGCCCGGAGCCGTCAGGTCAAGGACATCGTCACCCGGATGCCCGTGAGCAGCGGGATCGTCCACCGCTACGTGCCCGGGGAGGAGACGGTCCAGGCCGTCGACGCCAGCCGCGAGCTGATCGAGGACGGCCTCCACGTCACCCTCGACTTCCTCGGCGAGGACACCTTGGACGAGGGGCAGGCCGAGGCGACGGTCGTGGCCTACCTCGACCTCCTCGACGGGTTGAGCCACGCGGGGCTCGCGCGCAACGCCGAGGTCAGCGTGAAGCTGTCGGCCATCGGCCAGGCGCTGCCGCAGATCGGGCCCAAGCTCGCCACCGAGAACGCCCGCAGGATCTGCCGGGCAGCCCGCAACGCCGGCACGACGGTGACCCTCGACATGGAGGACCACGCCACGACCGACAGCACGCTCGCCACACTCCACGAGCTGCGCAAGGACTTCCCGGAGACCGGCGCCGTCCTCCAGGCCTACCTCTACCGCACCGAGCAGGACTGTCGCGCGCTCGCCTACGAGGGCAGTCGGGTCCGCCTCTGCAAGGGCGCCTACAAGGAGCCCGAGGACGTCGCCTACCAGGACCGTCACGACGTGGACAAGTCCTACGTGCGCTGCCTGAAGGTCCTGATGGCGGGGGAGGGCTACCCGATGGTGGCCACCCACGACCCCCGCCTGGTCAAGATCGCCTCGGCGCTCGCCACGCGCTACGGCCGCATGCCCGGCACCTACGAGTTCCAGATGCTCTACGGCATCCGCTCGGATGAGCAGAAGCGTCTGGCCGACGCAGGCGAGAAGGTCCGTGTCTACCTGCCCTACGGCCAGGAGTGGTACGGCTACCTGATGAGAAGGCTCGCCGAGCGACCGCAGAACCTGACATTCTTCCTGCGTTCACTCGTCTCCCAGAAGTAGTCCTGCCGGAAGTCCACCCGCCAGGTCTCGCCCGCCAGAAGGGACAACCATGACGGTCGCGATCATCGGCGCCGGGGTGATGGGCGAGGCCCTGCTCTCCGGGCTCATCCGCGGCGGCCACGAGCCGTCGGACCTCATGGTCGGGGAGAAGCGCCCCGAGCGTGCTGCCGAGCTGCGCGAGCGGTACGCCGTCGACGTGGTCCCCAACACCGAGGCCGCGGCGTCGGCCGACACCGTGGCCCTGGTGGTGAAGCCCCAGGACATGGGCGACGTCCTGACCGAGATCGCCCCCCACCTGCGCGCCGGACAGGTGCTGATCAGCCTCGCCGCCGGCATCACGACGCGCTACATCGAGCGCCACATCCCCGACGGCATCGCCGTCATCCGGGTGATGCCGAACACCCCTGCCCTCGTCGACGAGGGGATGGCTGCGATCTCGGGCGGCACCCACTGCAGCGAGGAGCACCTCGCGCTGGCCGAGCGGATGCTGGCCGTCACGGGTCGCGTCATGCGGGTCCCGGAGAAGCAGCAGGACGCGGTCACCGCGATCTCCGGCTCCGGGCCGGCGTACCTGTTCTTCGTCGTCGAGTCCATGATCGAGGCCGGCGTGCACCTCGGACTGCCGCGGAGCACGGCCACCGAGCTGGTCGTCCAGACCGTGGTGGGCTCGGCCAAGCTGCTGCGCGAGACCGGCGAGCACCCGACGGTGCTGCGGGAACGGGTCACGTCCCCGGGAGGCACCACCGCCGCGGCGATCCGCCAGTTGGAGAACCACAAGGTGCGCTCTGCGTTCATCGAGGCCATGGAGGCCGCGCGCGACCGCTCGGTCGCCCTCGCCGCCAGCGATGACTGAGGCCTCTCTGGCGCCGTCGGTCCCCGCCACCGCCCGGCCCGTTCCCGTCTGGCAGAGCGCCCTCGTCTTCGTCCTGATCTCGGCCCTCTACGCGGCCGTGTCCTTCCAGCAGTACCGCCGGATGGAGTCGTTCATGTTCGACCTGGGCTTCTTCGAGAGCGTGGTGCGCGACTACGCCCACGGTCACCTGCCCAGCATCCAGGTCACCGACTCGACGACCGCAGCGCTGCACTTCAGCCCCATCCTGGCGTTGCTGGCGCCGTTCGTGCTGCTGGTCTCCTCCCCCCTGACCATCCTGGCCGCCCAGGCCGTGGCCGTGGCCGCAGGTGTCATCCCGTTGATGCGCGCCGCCGGTGGCGGAGCGATGGCGTGGGTGGTGGCCGTCAGCTACGGCCTCGCACCGGGCTTCGGCTCGCTGATCGGGTTCGACTTCCACGAAGTAGCGCTCGGAGTGCCGCTGCTGTCGCTGAGCATGGCGGCGATGCTGCGCTCCGACCACCGGGCCGCGGTGCTGTGGGCCCTTCCCCTGATCCTGGTCAAGGAGGACCTCGGCCTCACGATCGCCGCCCTGGGCGCGGTGGTGTCCTTGCGGGGCTCGCGTCGCTGGGGCGCCTTCGCGATGGCGTTCGGGGCGGTGGCGTTCGTGGTGATCCAGTGGTGGGTGCTGCCCGCGGTGAACAGCGACGCGAGCGGCTTCGCCGACAAGTACGCGCCCAGCGGGGCGGTGGACGCCCTGCGGATCCTGGGCGACGGCGCGCACTTCAAGGTGCGCACCGTCCTGTTCCTCCTCGTCCCGACCGGCCTGCTCGCGCTGCGCTCGCCGATGCTGTTGATCGTGGCGCTGCCCACCTTCGCCTGGCGCTTCGTCTCCACCAGGTACACCTACTGGGACCCCTGGTACCAGTACGACGCCATCCTCGTGCCGATCGCCGTCGCCGCCATGATCGAGGGCGCGCGCCTGCTTCACGGCCGGGTCTCGGAGGTGGCTCGGGGGTTCGCCCTGGGCGCCGCCGTGCTGGGGACTGCGGTGCTCGTGCCCGTGATGGGGTTCTCACAGGTCTGGAATCCCGAGTTCTGGACCACACCCTCAGGGGTGGGGGCGATCGACAGGGCCCTGGAGAAGATCCCGAGCGGCAGCCGGGTCGCGGCCTCCGACACCATCGGTGCCCGGATCGCCCTGCGCACCGAGCTCTACCTGGTCGGGGACACGATCGCCCCCGACGGGCCGGCGCTGCCCGCCTCTGAGTTCCGGGGCGTGCAGTGGGTGGCCTTCGACCGTTACGCCTTCCAGCCGCAGACTCCTGCCTGGAAGGGTTTCGCGCTGCTCCTCGGCAGTGGCGAGTTCGAGGTGGTCGCGCAGGCCAACGGAGTCGTCGTCGCCCGGCGCGCGAGTGGCGAGTAGCGTCGCGGACATGGACGAGACGACCTGCCGCGCCTGTGTGGTGTACGACCAGTCACTCACGTCCTACGACTTCGGGTCCTCCCACCCGATGAACCCGGTCCGGGTCGACCTCACCATCTCGCTGGCCGAGCAGCTCGGCGTGCTCAAGCAGCTGTCGCGCGTGCCCGCCCCCGACGCGACCGAGGACGACCTGGAGACCGTGCACGATCCCGCCATGATCGAGGCGGTGATGGCGGCGAGCGCCGACCCGTCGCGGATCGACGCGGCCTTCGGTCTGGGCAGCGACGACAACCCCACCTTTCCCCACATGCACGAGGCCGCCCGCCACATCGTGGGCGCGAGCCTGGAGGCTGCCCGGCAGGTCTGGACGGGGCAGGTCGACCATGCCGCGAACATCTCCGGCGGCCTGCACCACGCGATGCCCGACCGAGCCAGCGGCTTCTGTGTCTACAACGACGTGGCCGTGGCGATCCGGTGGCTGCTGGACAACGGCGCGAAGAAGGTCGCCTACGTCGACGTCGACGCCCACCACGGCGACGGCGTGGAGCACGTCTTCCGCGACGACCCTCGGGTGCTCACGATCTCGCTCCACGAGACCGGGCAGATGCTCTTCCCCGGCACGGGGTTCCCGACGGACCTGGGCGGTCCCGAGGCGCTGGGTTCGGCGGTCAACGTCGCCCTGCCTCCCGGGACCTCGGACGCCGGCTGGCTGCGGGCCTTCCACGCCGTCGTGCCCGCGCTGGTGCGGGAGTTCGCGCCCGACGTGCTGGTCACCCAGCAGGGCTGCGACAGCCACCGCGACGACCCGCTGGCCCACCTGGCGCTCAGCGTCGACGGTCAGCGGGCGAGCTATCTCGCCCTGCACGACCTGGCCCACGAGGTTGCCTCCGGACGCTGGGTCGCCCTCGGCGGTGGGGGGTACGCCGTGGTCGACGTCGTGCCGCGGGCCTGGTCGCACCTGCTGTCCGTGGTCTCCGGCTCGCCCCTGTCCCTCGATCTCGACACCCCGACGGCCTGGCGCGAGGAGGTCCGCGAGCGGCTCGGCGTACGCGCCCCCTTGCGGATGACCGATGGCCGCAGCCCGGCGTACCGCGACTGGTCGCAGGGCTATGACCCGGACACCTGGCTGGACCGGGCCGTGCAGGCGACCCGGGATGCGGTGTTTCCCTGCAACGGCCTGGATCCGCACAGCTGAGACTGATTTGCGCGGGTGGCAAGCAGCCACGCCGAAGCCACACCCTTCACTTTGGGGAATCTCTAGCACATAGGTCACATTGGCCCTATATTTCTGTCAGCGCGCACGTGGAGTCCACGACGGGTAAGTCGTGGGACGTGCGAGAGAAAGCAAGGTGCGCCATGCCCACGAACGACATCTCCGAGGTGAAGTTCCTGACCGTTGCCGAGGTGGCGGCGGTGATGCGCGTCTCCAAGATGACTGTCTATCGACTCGTCCACAACGGAGAGCTGCCCGCTGTGCGCGTGGGCCGGTCGTTCCGGGTCAGCGAGGACGACGTCAACGAGTACCTCCGCGCCAGCTTCTTCAACGCCGGCTGAGTCCCACCAACTGAGAGCACCTGCACCGATTCGGCAGTGCTGGTGCGGCCGGTTAGGCTGTGCCCTTCGAACGGTGGACCCCTTCCCGGGCTCCTCCTCTCACTTCACGGATGGGTCACGACGTGGGTTCTGTCATCAAGAAGCGCCGCAAGCGCATGGCGAAGAAGAAGCACCGCAAGCTGCTGAAGAAGACGCGCGTCCAGCGCCGCCGTCTCGGCAAGTAGGCCGAACACCGCGTCACCATGGGCCAGGTAGTCCTCGTCACCGGTGTTGCCGGCGATCTCGGGCGTCGCTTCGCGGCGCAGCTGTCGAGATCGCCGGAGATCCAGCGCGTCATCGGTGTCGACGTCGTGCCGCCACGCGGCGACCTGGCCGGAGCAGACTTCGTCCGTGCCGACATCCGCAACCCGGTGATCGCGAAGGTGATCGTCCGGGAGCGCGTCGACACCGTGGTGCACACGAGCGTCCAGGCGACCCAGGCGGCCGCCGGCGGCCGCATGTCCACCAAGGAGCTCAACGTCATCGGCACGATGCAGCTTCTTGCTGCGTGCCAGCAGGCTCCGGACGTGCGCAAGCTCGTGCTGAAGTCCAGTGGTGCGTTCTACGGCGCCTCCAACCGCGATCCGGCCATGTTCACCGAGGACATGACCGCCAAGCGGCTGCCCGGAGGCGGCTTCGCCAAGGACGTCAACGAGGTGGAGTCCTACACCCGTGGCTTTGCCAGACGTCGCCCCGACGTCGACGTGACCACGCTGCGGCTGGCCAACGTCATCGGCCCGCAGATCACGTCGGCGATGACGGGCTACTTCCGCCTGCCGGTGATCCCGACCGTGTTGGGCTTCAACCCTCGGCTGCAGCTCCTCCACGAGAACGACGCGCTGGACGCACTCGAGCACGCGACGACCAGCAACGTGACCGGCACCTACAACGTGGCCGGTGACGGGGTCATCACGCTGTCGCAGGCGATCCGTCGCCTCGGCCGGCTCGCGGTGCCGATGCCCGCCGCTGCCGTCCCGGCGTTCGGCTCGGCGTTCCGCAAGAGGCGGTACGCCGACTTCTCGCCCGGCTTCGTCGCCTACCTCACCTACGGCCGCGGCCTGGACACCGGCCGCATGCGTTCCATGCTGCGCTTCGAGCCCTCCTTCACCACTGCCCGCGCCTTCGCCGACTTCGCCACCGCGTTGGCTCCGGGGGTCCTCGACCCCCAGCGGGTGCGGGCCACCGAGGCGGCCCTGATGGGCGCCCTGACCGCACGAGGGGGCGAGCCACGTGGGTGACGCCGAGATCATCCCGATCGGGACGCGCGGCAAGCCCGGACGCGGCACCGGGGAGGCGAAGCCTTCCTCGACCAGCCGAGACCTCGCTGCCAAGACCGCGGGCAGGACCGCAGCCAGACCCGCGCAGAAGCGGCCGGCGAACCCTGCGCCCACGACGGCCGACAGGCCCGACGCGGACCCAGCTCCCGGCCCGGTGTCGGGCCCCGTCTCACGCTCGGTCAGACCGCCCGACTCCCGCCTGACCTCTGGCCCCACCTCGGGGGCGGACCCCAGCCCGTCGACCGGTCAGCCCTCCACGCCCCGCACCCCACCCGTCGAGGCGCCCGCGGCCCGTGACCGGCCGACGGCACTGCCGACCCGGCCCCCCGTGACCGCCGACCACCGTCATCCCCAGCCCGGCATCCCGCCCCTCGAATGGCTCTCGGCCCTCACCAGCGCCTCCAAGGAGCTGTTCGGGGAGAACTGGGAACCGCGGCTGGCGGAGTTCCTGGCCTTCCTGCGGCGTCGCTTGACCGGTGACTTCACCGTCGACGACTACGGCTTCGACGAGGAGATCACCGAGCAATTCCTGCTGGCGGCGATGCGGCCGATCGCGAAGAAGTGGTTCCGCATCGAGGTCCGCGGCGCGGAGAACATCCCGGCGGAGGGTGGAGCGCTCGTGGTCTCCAACCACTCCGGGACGGTTCCGGTCG
>NZ_JAOPXP010000105.1 GCF_025965085.1 Marmoricola sp. | reverse complement strand
GCTCCTCGAACGCGACGACGACGATGCCCTCTTCGACGCGGTCATGGGAGACGCCCCGGACGATGCCCCTACGAGGCTGATGTTCGCTGACTCCGAGTGAACGCATCTGCCCCGCCGCCAGTCTGGTTCATCGACACGTCCTCGCTCATGTCGATGGCGCTCTCCCCCGACATCAAGCAGGTCGTCCAAGACAGCATCGGCCAGGACCCCGTCATCTTGCTCGACGTCGTCGTCGATGAGCTAGAGCACCGCAAACGGATGGACGGGGCCACGTCCCTGGCCGCTGTCGCGCTGCGTGACCTGGCCTGGCTGGGGACGCCCGCGAACACTGACCGGGCGACCAACGTCGACGACGTCCTCGAGATCCAGGCGCAGATCGCCGATGTACGGGTCCTGCGGGACGAGTTCGAGCACTGGGCCGAGTCTGTGACCATCGCGATGATCCGCGCCGCCGCCAACCGCGGCTCCACCCGCGAGATGCGGTTCCTCACCGAGGACCACGACGCCCGTGTCCAAGCCAACAAGGAGCCGATCTGCGCCCCACTCAGCATCGACCGGCTGATGTGGGAACGCGTCCAGGCCGGCAAGCTTGCCGCGAACGAGGCCGCGCGCCTCGCTGGCCTCATCTACTCCGCGAACCGAGGACCAGACTGCACCGCCCAGGAGTTCTCCGCCCGGCATCGGCGCGGTCTCGGACGTGCCGGCCAGCCCTGAGCTGCAACGTACCGGGCGCCGACAGCGCCAACCCGCACCCTCAGAACGGGCAGCACGAGACAGCCGCACTCCCTCGCAGCGCACGCGTATCGTTGCTCACCCGGACGCAACTCAGCGCCGACAGGACAAGCCTGCCGGCGCCTAGTAGAAGGAAGCCCCTCATGACGACCACCCGCAACGCGGGCGGTCAAGGAGCAGCCAGCTCAACCCGGCGAACTGGATCACAGTTCGCACAGGTGCAAGCGTGGTGGAGCTGGCGGGAATCGAACCCGCGTCCTGTGGCGCCGTACCAGGTCTTCTCCGGGTGCAGTTCGTGATGGCGATTTTCTCGGCCCCGGCACTCCCACGAACAGTGTGCCGACGGGCCCAGTCAGGATTGAGTCCCGATCAACCCTCCTGACAGGAGTCGATCAGCAAGTCCTCTAGATGAGGTCAGGATCCGGGACGAGGACAGATGCCCGGTCTGACCCTTCGATCACTGCTCAGGCAGCGAGAGCGAAGTCAGTGCGATTAGATTCGGCACTTATAGGTTCCAGCGATCGTTTACGAGATGACGCTGGCTTCTCGACCCGCTTCTCCTGGGACTAACGTCCCCAGTCGAAACCAATCAGCCCCTCTTGAGTTGTTCTGCGAACAGTCTACGGGTCAACACCGACGAACACACCAGCATTCCCCGTCAGGGTCCCCACCGGCGGAACGGCACGTCGGCTCGACCGTCCGCCACGAATGCCCAGATGGTGGCCTTTGCCGGATTACTGCACCATCGCAGGGCCTTGCGTTCCGTATCTGCCCTCCGTTCAATGAGACGAGTAACCGAGACAGGTCCGCTCCAGGGCCGTCCGGTACGCCACGGGGGGAGTCCGAGCCATGCGTCGGAATCGCACGTCCACCAGAGCCCACGTCAGCGCAGCGGCTGCGTTCGTCTCACTTGCGGCGCTCACCGTCAGCACCGGTGCCGCGCACGGTGCCAGTGGGGCGGCACCTCCGGGCCTGGCAGGACTGGCGACGCCACGAGGTCTGGGCGCATCGGCCCTGATCCTCGGCGTCGGCTCGTCCGGAGAGGGACAGCTCGCGGGTCCCGCCACAGCACCCGTGGATCCCACCCACGCGACCCCGGCGGCGGCCAGGGCGGCGGCGCTCGCGGCCCACGAGCACGACCACATGTCCTCGATGACGTCGCCGCTTCCGCGAGCGAGAGCCGGAGCCGTTTCGGCCGCCGCTCTCAACCCTGCGGTCTACGGCCGGTGGACGACCCTCTCCTACAAGCTGCCTCTGCGGACCATCCACGCGACGCTGCTGCGGACCGGCAAGTTCCTGCTGATCGCCGGTTCCGGCAACATCGCGAACGACCAGACCATCCGGAACTTCAAGGCCTACCTGTGGGACCCGCGCACCAACGGGCTCACCTCCGTTCCAGTCCCCTACGACGCCTTCTGCAGTGGTCACCTCGTCGATGCGAACGGAGACGTGATCGTGTTTGGCGGCACGGTCGGTTACCTGGCCCGGGACGGCGCCTGGACGGGCTCGGACAAGGCGTACAAGTTCAACGTCTCGACGAGCACCTGGACGGCCCTGCCTTCCATGAAGCAGGCCCGGTGGTACCCGACCAGCGTGCTGGATGCGAGGAACCGGTTCCTGAACTACTCGGGTTTCGACGCCAAGGGCGCGGTGCCCCCCACCGGCGAGATGTACGACCCTGCGACCAGGAAGTGGACCCCCTTGGCCTCACGCCCCCTTCCGCTCTATGCGAGCCTGCAGTTGCTCAAGGACGGGCGTCTGGCCTATACGGGCGCGTACTTCGGGCACGACTACCGGACCGTCAAGCCCTCGGTGTTCAGCCCACTCGGGACCGGGCGCGTCGAGATCAGGGATCCCCACTCGTTGCTCGACCCGACACACCGCAACGCGGCGATGAGCGCCCTGGTCGGATCGGCGGACAAGCAGCTCGTCTGGGTGGCGGGCGGCGGTTTCCCGGCTCAGCGGTCGACGTACTTCATCGACTTCAACGCGCACGCGCCCACGGTGGTGGCCGGTCCGAGGCTTGGTACGGCCAAGGGATTCGTCTCGATCTCCCACCTGCCCGACATGACTGCCTTCGAGACCGGTGGGGGCACCAGCACCAGCACCCCCGTCTACGAGGCCTCCATCCTCAATCCGAGCACCCGCAGGCTCACCGCCATGGCGCCACCGAGGCTGGGTCGGACCTACCACTCGTCCGCGGTCACCATGCCCGACGGACGCGTGGTGACCTTCGGCGGCGACCCGCCGGGCGACAAGAACTTCGAGCTCCGCATCGAGATCTTCTCCCCGCCCTACCTCTTCAAGGGTGCGCGCCCGAAGCTGACCGCGGCTCCGACGCAGATCAGGTACGGCGGCACCTACAAGGTCCGCGCCAAGGGGTCCGGGCGACTCTCAGTCGTGCTGATGCGGCCGGGGTCGGCGACCCACTCCCTCGACGCCAACCAGCGCGTGCTCGCGCTGGCCGCCAAGGCCCTGAAGGGTGGCCTCAGGGTCACGCTCCCCCGCAACCGCAATCTGGCACCCCCCGGCTGGTATCTGCTGTTCGTGAACGACGGCGCCCACCGCCCCTCCGTGGGTCGCTGGGTCCACCTCAGCTGATAGGGAGTGACTTCCTGCCACGAGGCAGGGTGAGGCGCCCGTCCGGAAGGCTCCGGTCGGGCGCCTCGTGGCTTCGTGTCGCTCGATATGCCGAGAACGCTCTCCTTTGGGCGGTTACTGCACCCGCACAGGACCTTGCGTTCCAGTATTTCTAAGCGTGCAATAAGAGTCACTGGTCCCGCCTGGGGCCAGCTGGCACTTCACGGGGGAGTCCGAAGCATGAGTCGACGCCGCACGTCCACCAAAGCCCACGTCTGCGGAGCGGCGGTGGTCGCCTCGATCGCGGCCCTCGCCTTGAGCACGGGTCCTGCACCCGGTGCCAGTGGTGCATCGGCATCTCCTCCGGATCCTTCGGGGACGGTTCGCGGAGGCTCCTCCGGAGAGGACGAGACCGGGGGCCCCCTCACGGCACCGGTGCCGCCAGACCACGCGACCCCGGCGGCGGCCAGGGCGGCGGCCCTCGCGGCCCACCAGCATCACCACACGTCCGCACTGGCACCGCGGACCTCTGCCGCGCGTACGGGTGCTAAGACGAGCGCCGTGGCAGCCGCCGCCCTCGACCCCGCCGTGTTCGGTCAGTGGTCGACTCTCTCCTACAAGCTGCCTCTGCGCGCTGTGCATGCGACTCTCCTGCGAACCGGCAAGTTCCTACTGATCGCAGGTTCGGGCAACGTCGCCAGCGACCACACCATCGGCAACTTCAAGGCCTACCTGTGGGACCCCGGCACCAACGCGCTCACCTCCGTCCCCGTGCCGTACGACGCCTTCTGCAGCGGTCACGTGGTCGACGCGAACGGCGACGTGCTGGTGTTCGGCGGCACCGCGGGGTACAAGTCCGTCGTCGGCGCGTGGCAGGGCTCGGACAAGGTCTACAAGTTCAACGTCGCCACGAGCACCTGGTCAGTCCTGCCTTCCATGAGCCAGGGCCGCTGGTACCCGACCACTGTCATCGACGCGAACAACCACTTCTTGACCTACTCGGGTCAGGACGGCACCGGCGCCACTCCCACGACCGGGGAGATGTACAACCCCGCGACCAAGACCGTGACGTCATTGGCCGCACGCACCTTGCCGCTGTACCCGAGCCTGCACCTCCTCAAGGACGGGCGCGTGGCGTACACGGGCGCCTACTACGGGTGGACCTACCGCACGGCCAAGCCTGCTACGTTCAACCCCACCAGCACGTCACGCGTCGTCGTCACCGACCCCCAGGCGTTGCTGGACAGCACCCATCGCAACGCAGCCATGAGCGCCCTGGTCGGCTCGGCGGACAAGCAGCTCGCCTGGGTGGCAGGCGGCGGGTTCCCGGCCGTGAAGTCGACGTACTTCATCGACTTCAACGTGGCCGCGCCCACGGTGGTGGCCGGGCCGAGCCTCCCTGCGGCCAAGGGGTATGTCTCGATCTCTCAGCTGCCCGACCTGACTGCCCTCGAGACCGGCGGGGGCACCGGCACCAACTCGCCCGTCTACGAGGCCTCCATCCTCAACCCAGCCACCCGCAAGCTCACCACCATGGCACCCCCGACGGTGCCCCGGACCTACCACTCGTCCTCGGTCACCATGCCCGACGGACGCGTGGTGACCTTCGGCGGTGACCCGTCGGGTGACGCGAACTTCGAGCTCAGGATCGAGATCTTCTCCCCGCCGTACCTGTTCAAGGGCGCTCGGCCGAAGCTGACCTCCGCTCCGACCGAGATGACCTACGGCGCGACCTACAGCCTCAGCGCCAGCGGGTCCGCCCCGCTGTCGGCCGTGCTGATGCGCCCGGGGTCCGCGACCCACTCCCTCGACGCCAACCAGCGCGTGCTCGCGCTGACCACCACCGCCGCGACGGGCGGTGCCCGGGTGACCCTGCCGAGCAACCGCAACCTGGCACCCCCCGGCTGGTACCTGCTGTTCGTGAACGACGGCGCCAAGCGTCCCTCCGTGGGTCGCTGGGTGCACCTCAGCTGACAGCCTCAGCCCACCAGGCCGAAGAGCTGTGCGCCGTTGTGCCAGCAGACGCGACGCAGCCAGTCCTGTCCCAGGTCGGGCCGGCGATCCCCGAGCCGGGCGAGGCCGGCGAGCTGCTCGACGTAGGGATGGGGGATGGTCGGGAAATCGCTGCCGAAGAGCACCCGGTCGCCGAGGTCCGCCAGGCGTGGCAGCAGGTGGTCGGGGTACGGCGCCTCCTGGTCGAAGAACTCGGTGAAGACCATCGTGGTGTCGAGCCGGACATGCTCGTGGCGCTCGGCGAGCGCGAGGAACTCGTCGTACTCCGGGGCGCCCATATGAGCGACCACCACCGGGAGCCGCGGATGGCGACGCAGCAACCGCTCGAGGTGCTGCGGCCCGGTGAACTCGTTGCCGACGGGACCGGAGCCGACATGGATGACGGTCGGGGTGCCGGCGTCCTCGATCAGCCCGAACGCCTCGTCGAGCAGCGGGTCGTCGAGCAGGAACTCGCCCACCTGCGCATGCAGCTTGAAGACCTCGACGCCCGCCTCGATCAGGTCCCCGACGTACGCCGTCGCCTCGGGCTCGGGATAGAACGTCGCCGACCACAGGCACTCGGGGATCGGCGCCGCGAAGTCGCGCGCCCAGTCGTTGAGGTAGGCCGCGATACCGGGACGGTGGGCGTATGGCAGGGCCGAGAACCGGCGTACGCCGAAGGAGCGCAGCTGGTCGACGCGCTCCTCGTGACTGCCCCGGTAGCGGATCGGCCACTCACGGCCGATCTTCGGTCCGGCCTGGTCGAACTGCGCGTAGACCTTCGCCTGGACGTTGGGCGGCAGGAAGTGCACGTGGACGTCGAACAGACCCGGCAGCCCGAGGTCCTCCCAGAACGCCCGGGTGGCCTCGACCGGCTCCTCACTGTGACTTTGAGACGTCTGCCCGTCAGCCACCGAGGTTGCCCTTGAGGGTGCGCCCCAGCGCCTGCGCCTTCTCCCGGTTCGCCTGTTTCTCGGCGAGCGCGTGGCGCTTGTCGTAGTTCTTCTTGCCTCTCGCCAGCGCGATCTCGACCTTGGCCCGGCCGTCCTTGAAATACATCGAGATGGGGATCAGGGTGAAGCCCTTCTCGTTGACCTTGCCCTCCAGCTTGTCGATCTCGTGACGGTTCAGCAGCAGCTTGCGGACCCGACGCGGCTCGTGGTTGGTCCAGGTGCCCTGGGTGTACTCCGGGATGTGGACGCCGTGCAGGAAGACCTCGCCGCCGTCGATCTCCGCGAAGCCGTCGACCAGGGTGGCGCGCCCCGCGCGCAGGGACTTCACCTCGGTGCCGACGAGCACGAGACCGGCCTCGACGGTGTCGTCGATGTGGAAGTCATAGCGCGCCTTGCGGTTCTGCGCGATGAGCTTCTGCCCCTTCTCCTTGGCCATGGCTCCATCCTCTCAGGCACCGGCAACGCCGTTTCGTCGGGCGTCGAGCCTCAGAGGTAGTTCATCGGGTTCACGGGGCTGCCGTCGAGCAGGACGGTGAAGTGCAGGTGGCAGCCCGTGGACCAACCGGTGCTGCCGGCGTAGCCGATGACCTCGCCCCGGGACACCTTCTCCCCTGACGAGACCCGGTAGGAGCTCAGGTGGTTGTAGACGACGGTCACGTTCTTGCCGTTGACCTGGCCGACGTCGAGGTAGAGCCGGTTGCCGTAGACGTCGGACCAGGCGCGGGAGATGACCGTGCCCGAACCGGCCGCGCGTTCGGGCGTACCGCACGGGGCGCTGAAGTCGGTGCCATCGTGCAGGCCCCAGTAGCCGTAGATCGGGTGGCGCCGGTAGCCGTACGGCGAGGTGACCGCACCGGGCACGGGCCGATAGAGGAAGCCGCCGGTGTCACCCCTGTAGCCGCCGCGCTGCCGGGCTGCGCGCTCCATGATCAGCCGGCGGATGCGCTGCTCCTGCTGCCTCGCGATGCGCAGCTGCACGAGATCGGCCCTGCGTGCCTTCGCTGCCTGAGCCTCCGCCGCCTTCCCACGGGCGACCATCGTGGCGACCTCTGCGCGCGCCGCGGCCGCGGAGCGCTCGAGCCCCTGCTTCCTGACCAGGTTCTCACGCGCCGCCTGGCGCTGTACTGCGACAGCGGCCCTGGCCTCCTCGACCTTCGCCTCCTCAGCGACCATGCGGGCGCGGGCCGCCTTGAGGTCGGCGAGCAGCGTGGTCTGCTTGTTCATCAGGGAGTCGACGGTGTTCATCTGGCTGGTGACCTCGGCCGGGTCCTGCGAGTTGAGGATGACGGCGAGGCCCATCAGGGCGGGATCGCCGTTGGCGTAGTTGCTGGCCGCGAGCCGTCCGATGGCCGACCGCTGGTCGACGACTCGTTGCCTGGCAGCGTCGAGGGCCAGCCTGGCATCGGCCAGGGCGTGCTCGGCCGCCTGCAGCCGCGCCTGCATCAGGGCGTCGAGGCGGGCTGCCGCGTCCGCATTCTTCTGGGCGGTCGCGAGGCGTCCCTGCGCGGCTGAGAGCGCGGCGCGCGCGGCCTGCAGTCGCGTGGCCGCCGCGGCCAGCGCCTTGCTCGACTCGTGCAGATCGCCCACGGCCGTGCTCACCTGGCCGCGCGCCTTGCGCTGCTTGTCGCGCAGGTCGTCGGCCGCCGCCTGTGGGACGACGGCGCCGAGGCCCATCAGGAAGACCCCCGCACACGCGGCGATCGTCCGGGCTCGGGTGGTTCGGGGAAGAAGACGCACGTTGAGGGTGTCCAATGAACGGGGAAGGTGGACGACTCGACGCTAGCCGACGGGCCTCACACTTTGAGGTATTTGCGGGTCATCACGAGTGTCGGGACCAGGGCCAGCAGCACGCCCAGGATGGCGATTCCCACGACCGCTGTGTAGGAATCCTGCCAGTCGACCCACTCGACGATGTGAGACGCAGGCCGCAGCCTGTCGTAGATGACGAAGTACATGAACGCCATCAGCGCCCCTGCCGCGAGCCCGATGCCGACGAGTGCCGCGATCAGCGTCTCCATCAGGAAGGGCAGCGAGATGAACAACGTGGACGCACCGACCAGCCGCATGATGCCGATCTCCTTGCGGCGCGCGAACGCCGCCAGCCGGATCGTGTTGGCCACCTGGAGGATCGCCGCCACGAGCAGGAACGCCGCCACCGAGATCGCCCCCCACTTCATCACCTCCATCCAGAAGTAGATGGGCTTGAGCACCTGCCGGAGGTCGCGTACGGCGGCGACACCGGGCGTCTTCGACAGCGCCCCCTCGATGTTGCGGAACTGGTTGGGGTCCTTGAGCCTGACCCAATAGGACTCCTGCATGTCGGCAGCAGTGACCGTGGAGTAGATCTCCTGCTCGGAGGTGTCCTTGGAGACGTAGACACGCTTCCAGGTCTTGAAGGCCTGTTCCTTGCTCTGGTGGTAGTACGACGCGACCTCGCGGTTCTCGTCGATCACCCCCTTGATCGCCGTCAGCTGCGCCGGGGTGACCTCACCGGTGCAGTTGGGGCCCTTGCTGTTCTGGTTGCACATGAAGACCGTGATCTGGAGCTTGTTGCCCCAGAAGCGCTCGGCCTTGTCGGCCTGGGCGTTGAGCAACAGCCCCATGCCGACCAGCGTCAGCGAGACGAAGATCGTGACGATCAGCGCGATCGACATCGAGACGTTGCGCCGGAGTCCGGAGCCGGTCTCGGAGAAGACGTACCTCAGCTGCATGGAGTGGATCAGCCCTTCAGTGCTGGTAGCCGTAGACACCGCGCGACTGGTCGCGTACGACGCGCCCGTCGGAGAGCTCGATGACGCGCTTGCGCATCTGATCGACGATGCCGACGTCGTGGGTGGCCATGACGACGGTCGTCCCGGTGCGGTTGATGCGGTCGAGCAGCTTCATGATCCCGAGGCTGGTGTTGGGGTCGAGGTTGCCGGTGGGTTCGTCGGCGATGAGGATCTGCGGCTTGTTGACGAAGGCGCGGGCGATCGCCACCCGCTGCTGCTCGCCGCCGGAGAGCTCGTCGGGCATCCGACGCCCCTTGCCCTCGAGACCGACGAGCTCGAGCGTCTCGGGGACGACCTTGTTGATGTGGGCTCTCGACTTGCCGATCACCTGCAGCGCGAAGGCGACGTTCTCCGACACCGTCTTGTTCGGCAGCAGCCGGAAGTCCTGGAACACCGTGCCGATCTGACGCCGCAGCGCCGGCACCTTGTAGCTGCGCAGACGGTTGAGCTCCTTGTCGATCACGAAGACCTTGCCCTGCGTGGCGCGTGCCTCGCGCAGGACCAATCTGAGGAAGGTCGACTTCCCCGAGCCGGACTCCCCGACCAGGAAGACGAACTCGCCCTTGTCGATGTCGGCGGTCACGTCCTTCAGGGCCGGTTTGGGGTGGCCGGGGTAGGTCGCGGAGACGTTCTCGAATCTGATCACTCGATGGGGCGTGGCCGGTGTGGGGAATGGGGGATGCACGCGAAGCACGTTCGCGTCCGACCGCTGGTCGAGCATAGGTGAGCACCCCTACGGTTGAGCGCATGCTGGAATCCTCGGCCCGTCGCCCCGTTGCTGCCGCCTTTGCCGTAGCGATGGCCCTCGTCCTCGCCGGGTGTGCCACGGAGAAGAGCGCCGCCCCCGCCCCCTCGCCCACCCCGATCGCCAGCCTGGACACCGCGGCGATGCAGATCCCGCGGATCGAGTTCTGCAGGCTCGTCCCCAGCGCTGCGGTCACGGACGCCCTGGGTGGCAAGGCCGTCTCCGGGGCGGCGTACGGCAACGGGGACGAGGTGGTGCTCCCCGGAGTCGGCACCGACGTCGTGCACGAGATCGGTTGCTCGT
>NZ_JAOPXP010000093.1 GCF_025965085.1 Marmoricola sp. | reverse complement strand
AGCTTGCGGTAGATGTCGAGCAGCGCGTCGTCCTGGGCCTCGGTGTGGTCCTTCTCGAGGGTCAGCATCATCGACTCGTACTCGCCGAACTCCTCGCGGATCTGCTCGTTGGTCCAGCCGAGGGCCTTGAGCAGCACCGTGACGTTCTGCTTGCGCTTGCGGTCGAGGCGTACGCCGACCATGTCGCGCTTGTCGATCTCGAACTCCAGCCACGCACCGCGCGACGGGATCACCTTGGCGGTGAAGATGTCCTTGTCGGAGGTCTTGTCGGCCGAGCGCTCGAAGTAGACACCGGGCGAGCGGACGAGCTGGGAGACCACGACACGCTCGGTGCCGTTGATGATGAAGGTGCCCTTGCGGGTCATCATCGGGAAGTCACCCATGAAGACCGTCTGGCCCTTGATCTCGCCGGTCTCACCGTTGGTGAACTCAGCCGAGACGTAGAGGGGACGGGAGTAGGTGAAGTCCTTCTCCTTGCACTCCTCCTCGGTGTACTTCGGGTCGAGGAAGACGGGGTTCTCGAACGAGAGCGACATCGTCTCGGAGAAGTCCTCGATCGGGGAGATCTCCTCGAAGATCTCGTGGAGTCCCGACTTCTGCGAGAGCTCCTCGCCGGCGCTGCGGCGCTCGGCGACCTTCTGCTCCCACTTCTCGTTGCCGATCAGCCAGTCGAAGCTCTCCGTCTGGAGGGCAAGCAGCTGCGGAACCTCGAGAGGTTCGGCGATCTTGGCGAAGGAGATGCGGCGGGGACTGTTGATGTTGCTGTTCTTGCGGCGCGAGGCGGCCAAGAGTGGTCCTTCCGAGGCTCACATGTGTGACGGCGCCGTCCCACCACAAACCAGGCCACCGGGCAGGCAGGAAGTATTTGAGGGAGGGCGCAAAGATTCAGGTTACAACACAGCCCAAGCCAGAACAACCCGGGGTCATAACTCTCGGGTGGCCTGGCGCCTCTGACGCGACAGGCTACCCCCTCAGTAGCTCTTCAGGTCGGCAACGAGCCAACGATTTCCATCCTTCTCCATGGTCATCGCCACCCGGTTCTGGAAGATCTGCGGGTCCTTGCCGGGCCGGGTGGAGACCTGGTTGACGTAGACCAGCACCCTGGCCACCCCGTCCTCGGCGTCCATCACGCCCGACCCGAGCACCGAGGAGGTGACGGCCGTCTTGGTCTGGATCGCGGCGCCGGGCGTGCCGTCCTTCTGCTTCTCGAGCAGGGTGAAGTTCTTGAGGTACTTCGTCCGGAATGCAGGGGTGAGGTATGCCGAGGCGCGACTCCGGTCGGCGGGCAGCGTCCGGTAGTCGTAGGAGAGGATGGCCTTCGCCGCCCGTTCCGCCGCCGCCGGCGCCTCGTCGCGGGCAGCCGCGACGCGCGCGTCCGTCCGCACCTTCAGGCCCAGGAACGCCGCAGCCACCAGCGCGGCGACCGTCAGCACGGCCAGCAGCGAGGTCAGGAGCACGGCACGGCGCGAGGCGGCCCTGCGGATGTCCACCGTGGCCTGCGGCCCCGCCGACCGGCTGCGGCGGCGCGGAACGCGTCGTCCGGGCCGCTCCACGTCCTCTGCTCCGGCGAACACGGGCGCGGGCGGCGGTGCCTCCTCCCCTGCCGGGCGGTGGCCCTCGCTCAGGCTCACCGTCGGCGCGGTCCTCGCGTCATCGGCCAGCGACACGTCGTACGCCGCCCGGCGGTCCGGGTCGAGCAGCACGTCGGCCGCCTCGTTGAACATCCGGAACTGCCCCGAGCCCGATCCCGGCTCGAACCGGTCGGTGGAGGCGCGCCACGCCGCCTTGATCTCCTCGGGGGTGGCATCGCGGGAGACGCCGAGGACGTCGTACCAGGTCGGAGAGGTCGTCATGTCAGTTCACCGGGTTGAAGTCGTCGACGAGCCAGGTCCCGTTCACCTTCACCACGTCCACCGACCAGCGGTAGTGATGCTCGATGCTGCCCTGGGTGGTGGTCACGTCGGCGTCGTGGACGACCAGCACGGTGGCCGAGTCGCTGTCGGAGTCGCCCACCGCCGTGAGAAGCACCTTGCCCGAGCCCTTGACCTTCGCGGTCTCGTAGCTCTGCTTCACGACGTCGAAGGTCTGCTGGTTCTTGGTCTTCGCCTTGGTCGTGAGCAGCTCGTTCACGCCCTTGATGTAGGTGTCGAAGTCGGTCCCGTCGACGTCGTCCATGCGGAGCGCGAACTGGGAGGCGACGGCGGACGCGGCGGCACGCTCCCGCTCCGCGGTCTGGTTCTCCCGGGTCTGGACCCAGCCCCACGACACGAACGCGAGCGCCAGGACCAGCAGCACCGCCAGCACGGCGCTGAGGCCTCGCAGTGTCCGGGCGGGCACGCGCAGCCCGACACGCTCCTGTGCGCCGAGGTGCTCGACCCCGGCGCCGTCTACCTGAGTCAAGAACTACTCCTGCTTGTCTGCCAGCGACGGCTGGAGCAACGTCCATTTCCAGGAGTCGTCACCGAAGAGCTGGGCGGCACCGCCGTCGTAGGCGATCTTTGCGCTGGTGTCCTGGTCGGCCCAGGTCGTCGTGCCGGTCCTGGCATCGTACGTGGCCACCGGTGACCGGTAGGCAGTGCCGGCGCGCCCCGAGGGCCCCTTCTCCGCCCCGCGGAAGTTCTTGCCGCCGTCGGTACAACCGGCATCGGCGTCCATGGGCAGGTCCTTGGTGTCCTGCGGGTCCCGCCGTTCGCGCGGGTCGTAACCGGCCTCGCAGACCGGGCCGTCCTGCTGCAGGATGAGGCCGAACTGGGCGTCGTACTGGCCGTCGGCGTTCTTCTTCGCCACGGTGAAGCCACCCGCCACCACGTAGGGGTAGATGACCAGGAGCTGCCGGATGCCCTTGAGGTGCTTGACCACGACCTCGTTGTTGGTCACCAGGTTGTTGATCAGGGACCCGAGGTTGACGCGGTTCTGCTCCAGGAACGTGCGGAGCTCGTTGGCGGTCGCGGAGCCGTTCTCGATCAGCGAGCGGAGGTACTTGTCATTGTCGGCCACGGTGCCGCTGAAGAGCGCCAGGTCACGGGTGAAGGCGCGGATGGCCGAGCCCTTGTCGACCTGGGTCTGGAGCACCACCCGCGAGTCGCGGATGAGCGCCGTGGTGGTGTCGAAGTTGGCGTTGGCCGTGTCGATGAACGAGCTCGAGGTGTCGATGATCTGTCCGATGCTCGGGCCGGCGTCCTTGAACGCCGCGCCGTACTCCGCGACCACGGTGCGCAGGTCGGCCTGCGGCACCGACTCCACCAGGTTGCTGAGGTTGGTGAGGATCTCCGTCGTCGACACCGGCACCCGCGTGTCGGGGGTGGCGATCTGCGACCCGTCCTTGAGGTAGGGCGCCGAGTCGGTCTTCGGCTGGAGCTCGACGTACTGCTCACCAACGGCCGACTTGTTGCCGACCAGGGCGACGGTGTCCTTCGGGATCTTCTCGCTGCTCTTGTCGATGGAGAGCAGGACGTCGACTCCCTTGTCGGTCAGCTTCATGTCCTGGACCGACCCGATCTTCACCCCGCGGTAGGTGACCTCGGCCCCGGTGAAGATCCCGCCGGATTGGTCGAAGTGCGCGTTCACGGTGTACGCCGAGTCGTAGAACAGCCGGTCCAGGCGCGCGTAGCGGGCGCCCACGAACGTGACTCCGAGCAGCGTCAGGATCACGAACGCGATCAGCTGCTTCTTCGTGCGTGCGGTGATCATCCGACTGCCACCCCCTGGAAGAGCATCGTGCCGATGCCCGGGTCGAGTCCACGGGCGGCCAGGTCGAAGGGGTCCAACGGCTCGGGGGCCTGGAAGGCCTTGCCGGGCTCGGCGCGCGGGAGCAGCCCCGCGCCGGCACCAGCGCCACCGGTGACGCCCCCGACGACGCCCCCGAGGCCCTCGGTCACTCCGTCGATCACGTCACCGACACCGCCCGGCAGCTGCTCGAGCAGACCGGAGAACCTCGGGAGTCGGAGAACGGTGCCGAGGATGTCGGTGCCGGCCGTGATGAGGCTCGCCACGCTGGGCGCCTTGCACTGGGCCTTGAACTCGTTCACCAATCGGGACGCGATCTCCTGCCTGATGGCGTTCTTCAGCGCGGACGTGTAGGGCGGGTTGGGCAGCGGCGCAGCGTCGACGATCTGACCGGCCGCAGCGTTGGCACGATCGGTGACGACGCTGACCGCGTCACACACCGGACCAGGGAGTCCAGGAAGGCTGGGCGACGGGAGCTGGAGCACGTCGACGTCGAGGTTGACCGAGAGGTTGGTGAAGTCACCCATGTGCAGGTTGCGGGCCACCTGGGGGTCACGCCCGATCGCCTCGTCCACGAACGGGTAGGTCAGGAACACCTGGAACGACTTGGGCATGTTCTCCCCCGCCTTGGCGAAGCCGTCCAGCACCGGCGCCAGCGAGCGCAGGCTGTTGATCGTCGACTCCTTCGACGCCTGGATGACGCGTACGCCGACGCCGCTGAGCCGGTTCAGCGCCTGGAGCATCTTGACCAGGTCGTCGCGCTGGCGGTTCACGGACTGCAGCGTGGCCGGGACGTTGTCCAGGGCGCTCTTGATGGTGGTGTCCTGCTTCTTCAGCTCCGAGGCGAGCCGGTTGGTGTTCTCCAGCGCAGCGACGATCGACTCCTTGTTCCGGTCGAGCTGCCCCATGAAGCTGCGGATCTGGTCGAGCACCGAACGGATCTCGGACTCCCGCCCGTCGAAGGTGTTGTTGAGCTCCGAGACGATGGTCTTGAGCTGACCGACACCGCCTCCGTTGAGCAGGAGGGAGAGCGCACCGAAGACCTCTTCGACCTCGGGGTTGCGCCCCGTCCGGTCGAGACCGATGGTGTCGCCGTTCGAAAGCCTGCCCGTCCCGGGCTGGGACGGCGGCTCCAGCTGGACGAACTTCTCGCCCAGGAGGCTGGTCTGGCGGATCTGGGCCCGGGCGTTGTCGGGAAGGTCGATGTCGCCGGGGACCTCCACGGTCACCTGGGCGACGTACCCCTTGAGGTCGACCTTCTTGACCTTGCCGACCGTGACGTCGTTGACCTTGACCGTCGACTGGGGCACGAGGTCGAGGACGTCACGGAACATCACCTTGATCGTCATCGGGTTGTCGCCGGTCGAGGGACCACCCGGGAGGGGTGCGTCGTAGACCGAGCAGCCCGAGACCACGAGCAGGGCGGACACGAGCGCCGAGAGCAGGACAGCAGCACGCCGCCCGGCGTGGGGACGGGCGACCGTCGGAGAGCGCGTCATCGGGTCACCTCCAGCAGGCCGCCCAGGGAGCGGTCGATCGGCTCGGTCACGCGTGGCTTGGAGGTGTCCCCCGCGAAGGGCTGGGCTCGGCCGAGCGGGTTGTCGCCGAGGGCGCCCTTGATGACGTCGCACCCCTGGTTGCCGCCCGGTGCCTGCTTGATGAAGGAGCACAGGACCGCGGCGGGACTCTGCTCGAGCTGGGTGAAGAGCTGTCCCGCGTTGTCGCGGGTGTCCAGGGTGCCGCTGCGGACGTTGCCGGCCAGGAACAGGTTGTTCAGTGCCGCGGGCGCGACCTTGAGCGTCTCGTCGAGCGCCGCGCGGCGCTTGACCAGGGTCTTGGAGATCTGGTTGAGACCGGAGATGTTGGTGGTCAGCGTGGAGCGGTTCTCCTTCACGAAGCTGCGCACCTGCACCATGGCGACGCTCAGGTTCTTCAGCACGGCTGCGAGCTCCTCGCGTTCGCCGGCCAGGAGGTCGGCGCCCCCCGCGAGCGAGTCGTTGAACTTGCGGACCGTGCCGTCGTTCTTCGACAGCGTCCTGGTGAACTCCTCGACCTGGGCCAGCGTGCCGAAGAACTCGTCCTTGTTGTCGGCGAGCGTCTTGGTGAAGGCCCCCAGGTTCTTCAACGTCTTGTTGAACTGGACTCCCTGACCGCCGAAGTTGCGGGCAGTCGAGTCGAGCAGGCGGGTCAGAGGTCCGACGCCGCCGGCGTCGGCCTTGTTGGCGCCGTCGGGGCCCAGGGCGATGTTGAGGTCGTTGAGGCTGCCGAAGATCTCGTCGAGCTCGAGCGGAGTCGCTGTGCGGTCGACGCCCAGCCTGGCGTTGTCGGGGAGCTCGTCGCCCTTGGTGTACGCGGGGGTCAGCTGCACGAACCGGTCCCCCACGATCGAGGGCGAGATGACGGCTGCCTTGGCGTTCGCGGGGACCTTGTACTGCGCGTCGTAGGAGAGCTTGACCTTGACCTTCGTGCCGGACGGGACCACGCTCTCGACCTTGCCCACGGCCACGCCGAGGATCTTCACGTCCGATCCCTCGTACAGGGACACGGTGCGCGGGAAGTCGGCGGTGACGTACTTCTTCTCCGAGCCGGGCCAGAACGTGACGAGCAGTGCCAGCAGCAGCGCCAGCGCGACCAGGATCGCCAGCATCGGGTTGATCTTGCCGAGGGCCTTCATCATCCACCCACGTTCAGGTCGGGGGCAGGCGGCAGGTTCTGGATCCAGGTGTCGAACCACGGCCCGGAACCGAGCGTGTTGGCGAAGACCCGGTAGAAGGGAGCCATCAGGCGCAGGCTCTCGTCGAGGTTGGACTGGTTCTTCAGCAACAGGTTGACCACGCCTTGGAGGTTGCTCAGCGCCGGCTTGAGGTCGGCCCGAGTCTGCTGGACGAGCAGGGTGAGCTCGGTGGACAGCCGACTGGTGGAGACCAGGAGCTGGTGGACGGCGTCACGTCGGGCCACGAGGGCACGCATCAAGACGTCGCTGTCCCTCATGAGCGCGACGATGTCCTGGTCGCGGGCGGCCAGGGTGCCGGAGACCGTGTCGAGGTTCCCCAGAAGCTGCCCGATCTGCTCGTTGCGGCTGGCGACGGTCTCGGAGAGCCGGGACAGTCCGCGCAGCGTGCTCTGGAAGGCCGCCGGGGTGTCCTTGGTCAGCTCGGCCAGCGTGTCGATGGACTTCGCCAGACGATCGGTGTCGATTCTCTCGGCGCGGTCGGCGAGGCCGGAGAAGGCCTGCACGACGTTGTACGGCGACCTGGTCCGGGACACCGGGATCGTCGAGCCCTCCTTGAGCTGCCCGGGCCCTGCCGGCTCCAGGGAGATGAACATCGCGCCCAGCAGCGTCTTCACCTTGATCGCGGCCACGGTCTCGGTCCCGAACCTGGAGGGCGTGTCGACCTTGAAGGCCACGTCCACCCTGCCGTCCTTGAGGCCGACGCCGGTCACCTTGCCGACGCGGACACCGGCGATCCGGACCTCGTCGTTGAGCTTGAGCCCGCCCGACTCGGCAAAGGCGGCGTGGTAGGTGTCGCCACCCCCGATGAGGGGCAGGTCCGCCGCCTTGAAGGCCATCACCAGCAGGATCAGGATGGTGGCGATGCTGATGGCCCCGATCGGGACGGGGTTGCGTTCGCGGAATGGTGTGCTCATCCGAGGTTGCACCTCTCCGAGACCTGCAGGCCGCCGTCGGGGTACTTGATCGGGATGCTGCGGCTCTTGACCGGGCCGTTGCCGGGGAGGATCACGTTGCCCTGGAACCGGCACAGGTAGAAGTTGAAGAAGGAGCCGTAGATCGCCGTACGTCCGATCTTCTCGAGCTTGATGGGCAAGACCTGCATGGCCCGGTCGAGCTCTGACCTGCCCGCGTTGAGGTTGCCTGCCACCTGGCGCAGGCCCTTCACGTCCTTGACCAGCGACGGGCGGATTCCGACGGTGAGGTCGGAGGTCTCGTTGGCCAGCGTGGAGATGCTCTCCAGGGAGCCCAGGATGGCGTCCTTGTCCTTGACCAGTCCGGCCATGAATGTCTTGAACTCCACGATCAGCGAGTTCAGCTCCTTGTCGCGGCCGGCCAAGGTGGCCAGTACGTCGTTGAGGTTGTCGATCAAGTCACCGATGACCTGGTCACGGTCGGCCAGCGTGTTGGTGACCGACGCCGTGCTCTGGAGGAGGGCGTTGAAGTTGCCGCCCTCGCCCTGGAACACGGAGACCACCTCGGCGGAGAGCTTGTTGATGTCCGCGGGCGACAGGGCGGCGAACAGTGGCTTGAACCCGTTGAACAGCACGGTCAGGTCGAGGGCCGGCGACGTCCGGTCGATGGGGATCGTCGAGTCCGCCGGCATCCGGGTGAGGTCCCCCACCCCCTGGGTGAGGGAGATGTAGCGCTGGCCGACAAGGTTGCGGTAACGGATGGTCGCCGTCGAGCTCTTGGTGACGATCGAGCTGTCGGCAACGCTGAAGGAGACGAGCGCACGCGTGCGGTCCACGATCGTGACGTCCTTGACGCTGCCGACCTTGACCCCCGCGATCCGGATGTCGTCGCCCTTCACGACGCCCGTCGCGTCGGAGAACACCGCCTTGTAGGGGCGCGTCGACATGAAGCTGAGGTTGCCGATCAGCACGACCAGGACGCCGGTCGACATCGTGGTCACGACGATGAAGATGACCAGCTTGACCAGGTCTCCCCGGGTCTTCTTGTCCAGGATGCTCATCCGACGCTCACCTCCGTGCCGGCCATGGCGGGCGCGAACAGGAGCGAGGTGAGGTCGGACATCTCGTCGGCAGGAATCCCCAGGAACGGCGCGGTGAGCGAGTTGATCAGCGCCCGCTGCGAAGCCGTGCCCGACGTTCCGGTGGTCAGGCCCTTGGCCGTGCCCTGCTGGGAGCGCGTGCCGAAGCCGGTTGCGGTGCGCTGGTTGTCGCCCTTGCCGATCCCGTTGGCACCGTCGTTGAGGTTGGGGAAGTCACCCTGCGCCGGGTAGTACGGGATCGCCGGGCTCGGCAGGCCGGCGCAGTTCGGGCCGTTGTTCGCGCCGTACACCTGGCGGTCGGCGGCGGTATACCCGCGGGGCTGGGTGGGCAGGACCTTCAGATTGATGTGGAAGACGAAGCCGCGGAAGGTCTGTGCCAGTCTCGGCGCCTGCTTCACGATGCCTTCGAGCAGGCAGGGGAAGGTGCCGGAGTACCGCTCCAGCAGCGCCAGGATCGGCTCGCTCAGCTGGCCCAGCCGGATGATGTTGTTCCCGTTGTCGTCCAGGAAGGTCCTGGTCGTGTCCGAGAACGACGCCAGGTCCGTGAGGAAGGCGTTCAGCTTCTGCTCCTTCGTCACCAGGGTGTTGCCCGTCTTCACCGTGTTGCGCAGGGTCTGTGCGAGCTGCGGGACCACGTCGGCGTAGGTGTCGGTGACGGTGGCCAGCAGCTTGATGTCGTCGATCAGCGCAGGGATCTGCGGGTTCATCCGCTTCAGGTAGCCGTCCAGCGTCACGAGGCTCTCGCCCACCTTGTCGCCGCGCCCTTCCAGGGCGGTGGCGAGCGCGTTCAGCGTGTAGTTGAGCTCAGCCGGCTGCACCGTCCGCAGCAACGGGTAGAGGTCGTTGAGCACCCGCTCGACCTCGATGGGCAGCTTGGTCTGGGTGATCCTGTCCCCCGACTTGAGCGGCTCCGGGGACGGGTCGGAGGGGATGTTCAGGTCGACGTACTTCTCACCGAAGAGCGTCTTGGGGACCAGCGCGGCAGTGACGTTGGCGGGGATGGCCTTCATCTTGTCGGGCCGGATGCCGAGCGTCAGGGTGGCGCCGTTGCCTTCGGACTCGGCCTTGTTGACCTGCCCGACGATCACGCCACGCACCTTCACGTCCGCCTTGGCCGGCAGGTTCAGGCCGGCCGTGCCGGTCTTCAGCGTCACGGCGTCGAACGCGGTGAACTTCTGGGTGAAGACGGCATTGACCAGCCACACCCCGAGGATCAGCAGTCCCACGAAGACCACGCCGAGGGCGCGGTGGTGGTCCAGGAGTCTCTTCATGTCCTCACCCCGCCAGTCTCACGGTGGTGGAGGAGCCCCAGATCGCCATCGACAGGAACAGGTCGATCACGTTGACGGCCACGATCGAGGTGCGGACCGCGCGGCCGACGGCCACACCCACCCCGGCGGGACCGCCGCTGGCGGTGTACCCGTGGTAGCAGTGGATCAGGATCACGACCACCGCGAACACGAGCACCTTGCCGAACGACCAGAGCACGTCGCCCGGTGGCAGGAACTGGTTGAAGTAGTGGTCGTAGGTGCCCGGGCTCTGCCCGTAGAACTGCGTCACGGTCAGACGGGTGGCGAAGTAGGAGGAGAGCAGGCCCACGACGTACAGCGGGACGATGGCGACCAGGCCGGCGACGATGCGCGTCGTGACCAGGAACGGCATCGAGGGGATCGCCATCACCTCGAGGGCGTCGACCTCTTCGGAGATGCGCATGGCACCGAGCTGTGCGGTGAAGCCACAGCCCACGGTCGCGGCCAGCGCGATGCCCGCCACCAGTGGTGCGATCTCACGGGTGTTGAAGTACGCCGAGACGAAGCCGGAGAACGCAGCCGTGCCGATCTGGTTCAGGGCGGCGTACCCGGAGAGGCCGACCTGGGCGCCGGTGAAGAACGTCATCGCGGTGATGACGCCGACGGTGCCACCGATGACGGCCAGGGCGCCCGATCCGAGCGTGACCTCGGCGAGGAGACGCAGGATCTCCTTCGGGTAGCGCGTCACCGAACGGGGGGTGACCCGGATGGCGCGCAGGTAGAACGCCAGCTCCTCGCCCATCGTGTCCAGGGAGGAGAGCGGCTTCTCGTAGATCTGCTTGAAGTTGGCCATGCCGATCAACCTGTCTTCGGAGGGATGATCTGCAGGTAGATCGCACTGATCACCAGGTTGACGACGAACAACAGCAGGAACGTGATGACCACGGACTCGTTGACCGCGTCACCGACGCCCTTGGGGCCACCACCGGCGTTCACTCCCTTGTAGGCCGCCACCACGGCCGCGATCAGGCCGAACACCAGCGCCTTGATGAGACCGACCCACAGGTCGGGGAGCTGCGCGAGCGCGGTGAAGCTCGCTATGTAGGCGCCAGGGGTGCCGTCCTGCAGGACGACGTTGAACACGTAACCGCCGGCCACGCCGACGACGGTGACCAGGCCGTTGAGGAAGACCGCGACCATCATGCACGCCAGCACACGGGGCACGACGAGCCGCTGGATGGGGTCGATGCCGAGCACCATCATCGCGTCGAGCTCTTCACGGATCTTGCGGGCCCCGAGGTCCGCTGCGATGGCCGAGCCGCCCGCGCCGGCGATCAGCAGGGCGGTGGCGATCGGAGCCGCCTGCTGGACGACGGCGAGGACCGACGCTGATCCGGTGAACGACTGCGCGCCGAACTGCTTGATGAGGCTGCCGACCTGAAGCGCGATGACGGCACCGAAGGGGATGGCGACCAGGGCAGTGGGGATGATCGTCACCGAGGCGATGAACCAGGCCTGCTGGATGAACTCGCGAGCCTGGAACGGCCGCTTGAACAGGTTGCGTGCCACGTCCAGGCCGAACGCGAAGAGCTTGCCGGCGGTCCCGATCGGCTGGAGGACCCGGCTGGCGACGGCGGAAGCCATCAGCTGATCAACCTCCGGTCGTCATGGACATGTTTTCCTGGAAGGAGCCCGGGGGCGGCTCGATCCCGTGCTCCTTGCACCACGCGCCGGGCGCCCGCTGGCTGCGGCGGGGCTGCCCGTTCGAGGGCTCGAGCTGGAGCGGGATGGGCGGCAGCGGGGGCAGCTCCATGTCCTTCTCGGCCTCGAGCTCGTCGGCGTCCTTCTCCTCGGACATGCCGATGGGGCCGACGACCTGGGCGTTGAGGAACTGCCGGACCACGGGCTCCTCGGAGGAGAGCAGCATCTCGCGAGGCCCGAACATGGCGAGGTGCTTGTGGTAGAGCAGGCCGATGTTGTCGGGAACCATCCGCGCGGTGTTGATGTCGTGGGTCACGATCAGGAACGTGGCGTCGATCTGGGCGTTGAGGTCGACGATCAGCTGGTTGAGGAACGAGGTGCGCACCGGGTCGAGACCGGAGTCGGGCTCGTCGAAGAGCACGATCTCGGGGTCGAGGACGAGGGCGCGTGCCAGGCCGGCGCGCTTGCGCATTCCGCCGGAGATCTCACCGGGGAGCTTGTCCTCGGTGCCGAGCAGGCCCACCAGGTCGAGCTTCTCCATCACGACCTCGCGCACCTGCGACTCGGTCTTGTTGGTGTGCTCGCGCAGCGGGAAGGCGATGTTGTCGTAGAGGTTCATCGAGCCGAACATGGCGCCGTCCTGGAACAGCACCCCGAACAGCTTGCGGATCTCGTAGAGCTCCTTCTCGGGGCACGACGCGATATCGGTGCCCTGGATGACGACGCTGCCGCGGTCGGGCTTGAGGAGACCGATGATGGTCTTCAGGAGCACGGACTTGCCGGTGCCGGAAGGGCCGAGCATCACGCAGATCTCGCCGGCGGGGATGGTCAGGGTGACGTCGCCCCAGATCAGCTGCTTGCCAAAGCTCTTGGTCAAGTCCTTGATCTCGATCTCTACACCCATCAGGGCCTCCCTTTCGCTTGCTGACCACGTCGACCGGGGCTGGCTGGACAGCGGCGCACACAGGCTTCCCCCACCTATCGCCTACCAACGAGTAGTCCGCGGCTAAGTTACGCATATTTCGTGGCGTCCGTCACCCGGTTCGTGAGGAGTCTCACGAATTCGCCCCACTCGTTCCACGCGCCTGAGTGGACAGGCATACACACCCCGGCTGAACGTGCAAACGGCCGCCCCGGACCCGCGAGGGGTCCGAGACGGCCGTTGCTCCGCACCACCCCGTCGAGAGGGGTGGGGGCGGGTTCAGCAGGTGCTGGTGACGGTCGACGTCACTTCAGGGAGACGGAGGCGCCGGCGCCCTCGAGGGACTCCTTGGCCTTCTCCGCGGCCTCCTTGTTGACCTTCTCGAGGACAGCCTTGGGCGCCGCCTCGACGAGGTCCTTGGCCTCCTTCAGGCCGAGGCTCGTGAGGGCACGCACCTCCTTGATGACGTTGATCTTCTTGTCGCCGGCTGCCTCGAGGATGACGTCGAACTCGTCCTGCTCGGCAACTTCCTCGGCGGCGCCGCCGCCGGCCGCGGGGGCGGCAGCAACGGCAACCGGAGCGGCTGCGGTCACGCCGAAGGTGTCCTCGAACTGCTTCACGAACTCGCTGAGCTCCAGGAGGGTCATCTCCTTGAAAGCGTCGAGCAGCTCGTCGGTGCTGAGCTTCGCCATGGTGGCGTTCCTTTCAGTGGTGCCGCGGCACTGCGTGCCACGAGCGGGGTGTCAGGCCTCGGTGCTCTCGGGGGCCTCGGTGGTGGTGTCCTCGGCCGCAGGTGCGTCCTCGGGAGCAGCTTCCTCGGCCGGGGCCTCGGTCGCTGCGGAGTCCTCGACGGCTGCCGGCTCTGCGGCACCACGCATAAGGATCGAAGGGTCCTGCTCAGCCTTGGCTTCCAGGGCGCCGACGACTCGGGCGGCCTGGGCCAGTGGGGCGTTGAGCAGGTAGACGGCCTGGCTGAGCGACGCGAGCATGGCGCCCGCCAGCTTGCCCAGGAGGACCTCGCGGGACTCCAGATCGGCCAGCTTGGCGATCTCTGCAGCTCCCATCGGGGCACCGTCGACGTAACCGCCCTTGACGACAAGGGCGGGGTTGGCCTTGGCAAAGTCACGCAGACCCTTGGCCGCTTCGACCAGGTCGCCGTTGATGAAGGCGATGGCGGTCGGGCCGTTGAGGAGGTCGTCGACACCGTCGACACCCGCCTGCTTGGCAGCGATCTTGGTCAGCGTGTTCTTGACCACGGCGTAGTTGGCGTTCTCGCCGAGGATTCGCCGCAGTTCCTGCAGCTGCTTCACGGTGAGACCGCGGTACTCGGTCAGCACAGCGCCCGAGGAGTCGTTGAACGAGTCGACGATCTCCGCGACGGCTGCTGCCTTGTCTGGCCGCGCCATGGGTCTCCTTCCAGCTTGTGCACGAATCGTGCGCTGACATCACGCGGGGTTGCGGGACGCCAGCGAAGTCGGGACCGTGACAAACAAAAACGCCCTGTGCAGGTGCACAGGGCGGCTGACGACCTGGGTCGTCTCACTCGGTGTCACCTGGGCAGGTCGTCCGCGTCTGCGAACCTTCGGATCGAGCCTGCTCGCGAGAGCTGGATGATCAACCGGCGGTCTTCGGCTTCAGCCCGTCACGATACGGGTTCGGAGGGCCGACCACCAAATCGAAGCAGCCCGGCCGCCGGAGCACCGGGTCGCTGTCACGCGGCGCAGGCCGCGCCCGCTCGCTCGGCCACCGCGGTGACCAGCGCCCGCCGCTCGGCCGCGCTCGCCTTCGTGTCGGCCCTGACGTGGATCCGCATGGCGCCGGCGCGGCCCTGCTGCTCACACATCCACCTGCCGGTGAACCCGTTGTCGGTGACCTCGATCCCGGCTGGTCCGCCGGCCACGGTGAACCGCTCGTCCGCATCGACGATCTGCTCCCGGTACCGGGCCAGCCCCTCGCCGGCGAGTCGCTCGGCCGTCACGGTGAGGACGCCGTCTCGGTCGAGCAGGTTGACCGAGCAGGTGAAGGAGGTGCCCGTGATGGGCGGAATGGTCTCGCCCCGGGTAGCCGTGTGGAAGCGGTCGGTGCCCACGACCGCACTGACGTCACCCGTCGGCACGCCGCACGCCTTGCTCCTGGAGTACGTGGAGAAGCCTCCACAACCCGAAAGCGCCACGGCAACGGCGAGTGTCGTGATCAAGGCCGCCGACCTCATCAGTCCTGGTTCTCCCTGTCAGTCGGTGGTGGTGCGGGGGTCCTCACCGTAGGGGAGGTGACCTCACCGCCCACAGGGGCGCCCCGGAGACGGGCGAGGGCCCGGCACCTCGCGGTACCGGGCCCTCGTCGAGCGTGCGACCGGATGATCAGGCGTCGTCCTGGCCCGCCACGTTCCGGGTGCGGTTGGGGTCGACCTGGACACCGGGGCCCATGGTCGTCGACACGGTGATCTTGCGGAGATAGCGGCCCTTGGAGCTGGCCGGCTTGAGCCGGAGCACCTCCTCGAGGGCAGCGGCGTAGTTCTCCGCGAGCTGGACCTCGGAGAAGGACGCCTTGCCGATGATGAAGTGCAGGTTGGCGTGACGGTCCACGCGGAACTCGATCTTGCCGCCCTTGATGTCGGAGACGGCCTTGGCGACGTCCGGCGTCACGGTGCCCGTCTTCGGGTTGGGCATCAGGCCACGCGGGCCCAGGACGCGGCCGAGACGGCCGACCTTGCCCATCATGTCGGGCGTCGCAACGACGGCGTCGAAGTCGAGCCAACCGCCGTTGACCTTCTCGATGAGCTCGTCGCCACCCACGATGTCGGCGCCGGCCTCGCGGGCGGCGTCGGCCTTCTCGGCGTTGGCGAACACCAGGACCCTCGCGGTCTTGCCGGTGCCGTGGGGAAGGTTGACGGTGCCACGGACCATCTGGTCAGCCTTGCGGGGGTCGACCCCCAGGCGCATGGCCACGTCGACGGTCTCGTCGAACTTCTTCTTCGCGCCGCCCCGGGCGATCTTGATGGCCGCGAGCGGTGCGTGGAGCTCGTCCTGGTCGAAGGTCTCCGCGACGGCGCGGTAGGTCTTGCTGCGCTGCATGTTCTTTCCTCTGTTTCTTCGAAAGGTTGTGGTCTGGATGAGCCAGCGCGGCTCTGCCACGTGGTGGTTGCGACCCGCCGGACCCGAGGGCCCGGCCGGCTCGACCACCAGGGTTGTCAGTCGGTCGTGATGCCCATCGAGCGGGCGGTGCCCTCGACGATCTTCATCGCTGCGTCGATGTCGTTGGCGTTGAGGTCGGGGAGCTTGGTCGTGGCGATCTCGCGGATCTGGTCCTTGCTCAGCTTGCCGACCTTGTCCTTCTGCGGGACGCCGGAGCCCTTCTGCACGCCGGCGGCCTGCTTGATCAGCTCGGCGGCCGGAGGCGTCTTCGTGATGAAGGTGAACGACCGGTCCTCGTAGATCGTGATCTCGACGGGCACGACGCTGCCGCGCATGGCTTCGGTCTGGGCGTTGTACGCCTTGCAGAAGTCCATGATGTTGACGCCGTGCGGGCCGAGGGCGGTACCGACGGGCGGCGCGGGGGTGGCCGCACCGGCCTTGAGCTGCACCTTGACCAGGGCAGCGATCTTCTTCTTGGGAGGCATTTCTCTTCGGATCCTTCGTGTTGTGCGTTTCGTGGTCTCGACGAACTCGTCCGACTGCGTCGGTCGCGCTCTGCCACCTGGTTGTTGCTCCTGAGCTCAGACCTTCTGGATCTGGGTGAAGCTCAGCTCGACCGGGGTCTCCCGGCCGAAGATCTCGACGAGGGCCTTGACCCTCTGGCTCTCCGCGTTGATCTCGGTGATCGTGGCGTGGAGCGTGGCGAACGGCCCGTCGACCACCATGACCGAGTCGGACACGTCGAAGTCGGCGACGGCGACCTGCGAGCGACTGGCCGTCTTGGCGGGAGCGGGGGTGCCGGCCTCGGCGGCTGCGGCAGCGGCCTCGGCGTCGGCCTCTGCCTGCACGGCGGGGGCGAGCATGTTCTCGACCTCGTCGAGGCTCAGGGGCACGGGCTGGTGGCTGTGTCCGACGAAGCCGGTCACCGAGGGCGTGTGGCGTACGGCGGACCAGGACTCGTCGGTCAGGTCCATGCGGACGAGGACGTAGCCCGGGAGGACGGTGCGCTTGACCAGCTTGCGCTGGCCGTTCTTGATCTCCGCGACCTCCTCGGTCGGCACGATCACCTCGTGGATGTAGCCCTCCATGTTGAGCGAGGTGATGCGGTTCTCGAGGTTGGCCTTGACCCGGTTCTCCATGCCGGAGTAGGTGTGCACGACGAACCAGTCGCCCTCCTTCTCCCGCAGGGCGGCCCGGAACTCCTCGAGGGGGTCTGCGGCGGGCGCGTCGATGTGGGGAAGCTCGGCGTCGGCGTCACCCTCCGGAGCAGCGTCGCCGGCGTCTTGGTCGACGCCCTCGTCATCGGCGGTCGCATCGTCGGCCGGCTGCTCGTCGGTGAGCTCCACCGACTGCTGCAGCGCCACGGTCTCGCCGGTCTCGGGGTCGGTGAGGACCTCGTCGGTCTCGTCGGTCCCGGGGGCCGGCTTGTCGTCGTACTGCTCAGACACGATTACTCCGTCATCTCGTCAAACTCTGGAAACACCCTGGCACCCGTGGTCGGGCGCTCCTGGGGCTACTTGACCTGCTCGCGGCTACTTGCCGAAGACCGCGAACACGGCCTTGCCGAACGCGAGGTCCAGCACCGAGACGTACGCGATCATCACGAGCACGAAGACCAGCACCACGATCAGGTAGGTGACCAGCTGCTGTTGGGTCGGCCACACCACCTTGCGCAGCTCGGCGACGACCTGACGGTAGAACGTGACCGGGCTGGTGCGCTCGCGAGCCTTCTCCGGGTGGACCGGGGACCTCTCCGCCACGTTCTTCCTTCTTCCGTTTGCCTGACTGCTGCCTGCTTGCCTACCCGCTGCTCGCGGACCTCTCGCAGGGCACGAGGGACTTGAACCCCCAACCTTCGGTTTTGGAGACCGATGCTCTGCCAGTTGAGCTAGTGCCCTAAGGCGTATTCCGGGCATGGGGAAACATTGGCCGGAATCACCAAAAGGCGAGTCTACGGGTCCGGTCCACGCAAAGTCGAACCGGCGGCGCGCCCTCCCCTGACTCGGGTGCCCGGCCACTTGAAGCCCTGCGGACGCTCTCTGCCAACATGGAGCGCGTGACAGAGCAGAGCCAGCAGGCCCACCCCCTCGCCGACCGCACCCCCGAGGAGATCAAGGCGTTCCTCGTCGAGCAACGAGCAGCCTACGACGACCTCCGTGGCCGTGGCCTCGCGCTGGACCTCACCCGTGGCAAGCCCTCGGCGGCGCAGCTCGACCTCTCCGATGCCCTGCTCCGGCTCCCCAGCGGCGTCAAGGACCCCGACGGGGTCGATGTCCGCAACTACGGCGGCCTCGAGGGCATCAAGGCGATCCGGGCGATGTTCGCCGATCTGCTGTGGGTCGCGCCCGAGCAGGTCGTCGCCGGGGGCAACTCGAGCCTGGTGATGATGCGCGAGGTGCTGACCGACCTGTGGCTCAAGGGTGGCGTCGACAGCGTCCGCCCGTGGGGTGCGGAGGAGAAGGTGACCTTCATCTGTCCCGTCCCGGGCTATGACCGGCACTTCACCCTGCTCAGCTGGTTCGGCATCGACACGGTCACCGTGCCCATGAACGAGGACGGCCCCGACGCGGAGGCGGTGGCCCGGCTGGCCGCCGCAGACCCCAGCATCAAGGGCATGTGGGTGGTGCCGACGTACGCCAACCCCACAGGCTCGGTCCTCTCCCAGGAGGTCGCGGACCGGCTCGCGTCGATGGAGACCGCGGCGCCCGACTTCAAGATCTTCTGGGACAACGCCTACGCCTTCCACCACCTCACCGAGGACGAGGCGAAGAGCGCCGACATCCTCTCGCTCGCGGCGGCCGCCGGCCATCCGCACCGGCCCATCATGTTCGCGTCGACCTCGAAGATCACCTACGCCGGCGCCGGCGTCGCGTTCCTCGCCGGCTCGGTCGAGACCGTGCAGTGGTACGTCCGCCACCTCAGTCAGGGCGCCATCGGCCCGGACAAGCTCAACCAGCTCCGGCACGTGGAGTTCTTCGGCTCGCCGCAGGGTGTGCGCGACCACATGGTCAAGCACCGCGCGGTCATCGCGCCCAAGTTCGAGGCGGTGGAGCGGATCCTGACCGAGCGGCTGGGCGGCCTGGGCGTCGCCACCTGGACGCGGCCCAAGGGCGGCTACTTCGTGAGCCTCGACGTGCTGGACGGCACGGCGTCGCGCGTCGTGCAGCTCGCCAAGGAGGCCGGGATCGCGCTGACCCCGGCGGGCGCGTCCTTCCCCGACGGCAAGGATCCCCACGACCGCAACATCCGGCTCGCCCCCACCTTCCCGGGACTGCCCGAGGTCAGCGAGGCCATGGAGGCCGTCGCGACCTGCGTCCTGCTGGCAGCCGCCGAGCAGGTCAGCGGCCTGGCAGACCGAGCGAACTGAGCGAGCTGAAGGCAGAGCCGAGGCGTCGCAGATTGATCCGGGCAGCGCAGCGCGGGAGCGCAATCTGCGACGCCTCGGCGACGCCCTGCGGGAGGGGTGAGGGCCACATGCATGGCGACCACGGGGTTCTGGCTTGAACGGCAACCACAGGTCGATCGAGGCCCTGCCCAAGGCGCACCTCCACCTGCACTTCACCGGCTCCATGCGCCACCAGACCCTCCTCGAGCTCGCCGAGCGTGACGGGCACCACCTGCCCGACGCCCTCGTGGAGGACTGGCCACCGCAGCTGTCGGCGGCCGACGAGAAGGGCTGGTTCCGCTTCCAGCGGCTCTACGACGTCGCCCGGTCGGTGCTGCGCACGGAGGACGACGTACGCCGGCTGGTGCGCGAGGCCGCCGAGGACGACAAGCGCGACGGTTCGAGATGGCTGGAGATCCAGGTCGACCCGAGCGGGTACGCCGCCAGGTTCGGCGGGGTGACCGCCTTCACCGACCTGGTGCTGGACGCCGTGCGGGAGAGCAGCCGGGACGTCGGCATCGGGATGGCCGTCGTGATCGCCGCCAACCGCACGCGCCACCCGCTCGACGCCCGCACGCTGGCGCGCCTGGCCGGGCAGTACGCCGGCCGCGGGGTCGTCGGGTTCGGGCTCTCGAACGACGAGCGTCGGGGCAGCACCCGCGACTTCGCCCCCGCGTTCCGGATCGCCGAGCGGGCCGGACTGCTGCTCGCCCCCCACGGCGGGGAGCTCCTGGGCCCGGACTCGGCCCGGCTGTGCGTGGAGGAGCTGCACGCGGACCGTCTGGGCCACGGCATCCGTGCGGCGGAGGACCCCGACCTGCTCGACCTCATCGTGGCGCGGGAGATCGCGCTGGAGGTGTGCCCGGTCTCGAACGTCGCCCTCGGGGTCTACAGCGATCTCTCCTCGGTGCCTCTGCCGGAGCTGATGGCCGCCGGTGCCACGATCGCGCTCGGCGCCGACGACCCTCTCCTGTTCGGCTCCCGGCTGGCCGGCCAGTACGCCACGATGCGTGCTGCGCACGACCTCACGGACGGGCAGCTGGCCGACCTGGCCCGCTCCTCGGTCCGCGCGTCCCGCGCCCCCGAGGCGGACAAGTCCTCCGTCCTGCACGAGATCGACGACTGGTTGGGGACAATGACTCCATGAGCACCTACCCGGGCGAGACCCCGCAGACGCCGGACGACCTCCCACCGGCAGACGGCACGGAGGAGACGCAGCCCGTCGGCTACTGGGAACGGCAAGCCGCCGAGCAGGCGCGGGAGCAGGAGCAGCAGGGTCACCTCGACCCCACCACGCCCCTCCCGCCGGGCAGCAATGGCCCCGACCAGGCCGGCCAGAGCGCCTATGGTCAGGCGGCCGGGGCGAACCCCTACGGCCCCTCCGCGCCCCATGCCCAGCAGGGGTACGGCGCCTACCCCTCCCAGGGACAGCCGCCGCGCTACCAGTACCCGCCCGCGCCGGACAGCTTCCCGGGTGGGTTCCCGGGTCAGCCCTACGGCCCCTACTCGCCGGTCGTCCCGCCGCACCCGCAGTCGACGTTGGCCATGGTGCTGGGCCTCGTCGGCCTCGTCGGCGCTGTCTTCACCTGTGGCCTCACGCTGGTGGTCTCGCCGTTCGCGTGGGCGATCGGACGCAGCTCGCTCCACGGCATCAGGCAGTCCCGGGGCGGTCTGGGTGGCGAGAGCAACGCACGCGCCGGGATGATCATGGGCATCATCGGCACGGTGCTGCTGGTCCTCGCGATCGTGGCACTCATCGCCTTCGTCGCGCTGGTGACCCTGGCGAGCACCACGACCACCACCACCGGCGGCAGCTCGGTCTAGGAGCTGCTCAGAGCCGGCAGCCGACCAGCACCGGCTCGTTGACCAGGGTGATCCCGAATCGCTGCCTGACACCGGCCTGCAGCTCGCGGGCGAGCGCCAGCAGGTCCTCCGTGGTGGCTCCCCCGCGGTTGGTCACGGCCAGCGTGTGCCGCGAGGACAGCCGGACGCGATCGTTGCCGTAGCCCTTGGTGAACCCCGCGTGCTCGATGAGCCACGCCGCGCTCGTCTTGACCAGTCCGTCGGGCTGGGGCCAGGTCGGCGCCCCCGCGGGAACGAGGCCGGCGGGGACCACCGGGTTGGTGAAGAAGGATCCCGTGCTCCAGGTGTCGTGGTCCTCGGGGTCCAGCACCATGCCCTTGCGGCGGCGCAGCGCGAGGACCGCCTCGCGGACCTCCCTCGACGGGGCGCGCTGCCCGGTCTCCACGCCGAGCGCGTCCGCCAGCTCGGCGTACTGCACGGGGGCGCCGAGGTCGCCCAGCCGGAACTGGAAGGTCGCGGACAGCACCACGTAGCGGCCGGGCTGCTCCTTGAAACGACTGGTGCGGTAGCCGAAACCGCAGTCCGCAGCGGCGAACGTGCGGATCTGGCGGTCCGACCGGTCCCAGGTGCGCACCTGGGCGAGCGTCTGCGCGACCTCCTGGCCGTAGGCACCGACGTTCTGGATCGGGGTGGCGCCGGCGGTCCCGGGGATGCCTGAGAGCGCCTCGATGCCCACCCACTCGTTCTCGACGGCTGCGGCCACCACGCCGTCCCAGGTCTCCCCGGCGCCGACCTCGACGTACGCCCCGCCACAGGTGTCACCCTCGATGCGCACGCCCTTGTTGGCGACGACGACCACGCGACCGCGGAAGCCCTCGTCGGCCACGACCAGGTTGCTGCCGCCGCCGACCAGCAGGACCGGGGTGTCCGCCTCGTCCGCGGAGCGCACCGCCTCGACCAGGGTGGCCTCGTCGTCGGCCTCGACGAGGTCGGTTGCCGGGCCGCCCAGGCGCAGGGTCGTCAGGTCGGCGAGCTCGACCTGACGGTCGGCCGCCTCGCGGGGTGCAGGCACGGTCATGACGCTAGCCTCCAGCTGCTGTCCTGGACGTTGTTCCGGGTACGCAGAAACGGCCCCGGCAGTGCCGGAGCCGCTTCGTGCGAGCGATCAGGTCAGCGGGTCTCGCGGTGGTCCGTGTGCTGGCGACAACGCGGGCAGAACTTCTTCAGCTCCATGCGGTCCGGGTCGTTGCGGCGGTTCTTCTTGGTGATGTAGTTGCGTTCCTTGCAGTCCACGCACGCCAAGGTGATCTTGGGGCGGACGTCTGAGCTCTTGCTGGCCACTTTCGTGCCTTCTTCCTAGCCTAAGGATGATGCCTGTGAAGCTTCCGTAGCGGGGGCGGGACTCGAACCCGCGACACCACGATTATGAGCCGTGTGCTCTAACCACCTGAGCTACCCCGCCACTGGGAACGCTCCAGAGCACCCGCACATTCCATCGTGCTGTCCGGATGACCTCGGGAGACTTCCCAGAGCCCCTTTACGGAATCGAACCGTAGACCTTCTCCTTACCATGGAGACGCTCTGCCGACTGAGCTAAAGGGGCGTGGCCACAGGGCCGACGTGCAGAATACACAGGCCGGAGGGGATACCTGAAATCGGGCCGACCGGACTTGACCGCCCCTTGGCCGGACCCGCGATGATCTGCGGGTGAACGCCCCGGCAGTGTCCTACTACGAGCCCCTCGAGGACGACCGGTTCGCCTCCACGACCGCGACGTCCGGCCCATGGAGCCCGCACGCCCAGCACGGTGGACCACCGGCTGCGCTGCTCGGCCGCGCCCTGGAGGCGATCGACGAGGGGTCCCCACGGGTGATCGGCCGGTTCGCCATGGACCTGCTCGGACCCGTGCCCGTCGCGGAGCTCACGGTGACCTCCACGGTGCTGCGCCCCGGCAGGACGGTGTCCCTGCGGCAGGCCGAGCTCAGCGACCCGGCCGGACGGGTCGTCGCGCGCGCCGAGGGATGGGCCTTCCCTGACCTCGAGTGGCCCGGCGGCTCCGGCCCGGGCGGGTTCGGCGAGCCCCTGCGCCACCGGCCCACGCACGGCCACCACGAGGAGCCGCCGGAGTCGTGGTCGCGGGGCTACCTCGACTCCGTGGAGTGGCAGTGGATCGAGGGTGCGGTGACGCGACCTGGTCCCGCCGTGGTGTGGATGCGGCCGCTGGTCTCGCTGGTCCCCGGCGAGGAGATGAGCCCGTTGCAGCGGCTTCTCGCCTGCGTGGACTCGGCATCCGGCGCCTCCGCCGCCCTCGACCCGGCCGAGTGGAGCTTCATGAACACCGAGCTGACCGTGCACGTCGTACGCCCTCCCGTGGGTGAGTGGGTGTGTCTCCGCGCGGAGACCACCATCGGCACCGGAGCCGTCGGGCTGGCAACCTCCGAGGTGTACGACGAGCTGGGCCTGGTCGCCCGGTCGGCCCAGGCGCTGCTGGTCGCCCCCGCCCGGCGCTGAGGCGGCCGACCTCAGGCTCAGAGGTGCCGGCCGACGAAGCGCAGCGGAGATCTCAGACCTGGTCCTGGATCCTGGCGAAGGGCTGGGCCTCCTCCAGCTCGTAGGCCACCTGGAGCAGTCGCCGGTCGTTGCCCCGCTCCGCCGCGAGCTGTACGCCGATCGGCAGGCCCTTGGACGTCGTTCCCATGGGCAACGAGATCGCCGGGTCCCCGGTGGCGTTCTGCAGCGGCGTGAACGACACCCACTCCAGCAGGTGGCCCAGCACGGTCTCGAACGGCTGTGACGGGTCCAGCCAGCCGAGCTCGGGGGTGACCAGCGAGAGCGTGGGCGTCAGGACGACGTCGTGGTCGGCGAAGAAGCGCTTGCTGGTCCGGTGCGAACGGTTCAGCCGGCTGACCGCCAGCGGCAGCTTCCAGGCGTTCCGGGCAGCGTGCCGGGCGAGTCCCTTGGTCAGGTTGTCGTTCCGGTCGCGGTCGTAGCTGCGGCTGAACATGTGCCTGCCGGCCCTGCTGATGGCCAGTGCCAGCGAGCTCCAGTAGAGGAGGAAGTCGTCCTCGAAGGTGTCCGCGACCGGCGGCGGGACAGCCTCGACGGTGTGGCCGAGCTCCTCGAGCAGCCCGGCCGTGTGCAGCACCGTCTGGGTCGTCTCGTCATCTGTCTTCCGGCCTCCGACAGAGTCGGTGACCAGGGCGACCCGCAGGCGCTTCCTGCCCGGCCCGGTGACGTCGCCGACAGGCGGCAGCTTGAGGTTGCGGTAGACCCGCTCGGACTCCCGGAGGAACGCGGCGGTGTCACGCACCGACCGGGTGACGACGCCGTCGTGCACGATCCTGACCGGCATCTCCCGGTGGCCGCGGTCGCTCGGGGTCCGGCCCCGGGTCGGCTTGAGGCCCACCAGCCCGCAGCAGGCGGCGGGGATGCGGATCGATCCGCCACCGTCGTTGGCGTGCGCCATGGTCACCGCACCTGCCGCGACGAACGCGGCCGACCCTGCGGACGAGGCGCCCGAGGTGTGGCCGGTGTGCCACGGGTTGCGCACGGGGACGTCGTCCTGGAACTCGGCGCTGGCGCTGAAGCCGTACTCGGAGAGCCGGGTCTTGCCGAGGAACGTGGTCCCGACCAGGCCGTACATCCGGGCGAAGTCGCCGTCCACGGTGGCCGGCTCCGCGACGAACGCCCGGGTCCCGTGCTGGGTCGGCAGCCCCGCCACGTCGCTGTTGTCCTTGATGAAGCTGGGCTGTCCCGCGAAGAAGCCGTCGTGCGGCACCCGAGCCTCGACACCTGCCTGCGCGTACCGGTCAGCCGCGAGCCCGGCGAGGTCCTCGTCGAGCGTTCGGGCCCGGGCGATCGCGGCCTCGACGGCCTCGAGCCGCGAGACTCGCCCTCTCCTGATCTCCTCGGCGAGGCCGACGGCGTCGTGGTCCCCCAGGGCGTCGTCACCGAAGGCGTGCACGCGGGTCCGGGGTGCGGGTTCGTGGGACATGGCCCGAACCGTAGCGGGTCGTCAGCGGGCGATGCCGCGCCTGTGACACCCGACGAGGTGGGTGTCGACCAGCCCGGTCGCCTCCATCAGCGCGTGCATCGTCGTCGGCCCCACGAAACCGAAACCGCGCTTGCGCAGGGCCTTCGACAGTGCCGTCGACTCGGGTGTGACGGCTGGTACGTCGGCCGGCGCGACCGGCTCCGGGTCGCGCTCGGGCCGGAACCCGTCGATGAGGCGCTCGAGGCCACCGTCCTCGCGCAGCGCCACGGTTGCCCGGGCGTTCGTGCGCGTGGCGAGGATCTTGGCGCGGTTGCGGACGATGCCTGTGTCGGCCATCAGCCCCTCGAGCTCCGCGTCGGTCATCGCCGCCACCCGGTCGACGTCGAAGTCGTGGAAGACCTCCCGGAACCGGTCGCGCTTGTTGAGGATGGTCGACCAGGAGAGGCCGGCCTGGAAGCCCTCCAGGCTGAGCCGCTCGAAGAGTCCGCGCTCGCCGGCGACCGTCACGCCCCACTCGGTGTCGTGGTAGTCGCGCATCGTCCCGGGGCCCGCTGCCCAGGGGCAGCGGGCGACGCCGTCCTCGCCGACGACGACGCCGTCGGTCACGTCAGGGCCGCGCTGATGGCACCCACGTGCTGGGGTGTCGAGCCGCAGCACGCACCGATCAGGTCGATGCCCAGGTCGCGCAGCTCCACGGCGTGGGCTGCCATGTCGTCGGGCGTCGCGTCGTACTCGAAGTGGTCCCCGACGACCTGCGGCAGGCCCGCGTTGGACTGCGCGACCAGCAGCAGCCCGTCGGGGCGGGCGTCGGCCATCTGGGCGGCGATGGCGGCCATCTCCCCCGGGCCCCGACCGCAGTTGGCGCCGACGGCAGTGGCACCCGCGGTCGCCAGCGCCGTCACGGCCTCGCCAGGGCGGACGCCCATCATCGTGCGCAGGTTGGTGTCGAAGCTCATCGTGGCCACGATCGGCAGCCCGGGGACGACCTCGCGGGCTGCCGCGATCGCAGCCTCCACCTCCGCCAGGTCGCTCATCGTCTCGATCAGCACCAGGTCAATGCCGCCGTCGCGCAGTCCGGTCAGCTGCTCGGCGAAGATCGCCTGCGCCGCGGCGGCGTCCATCGTGCCCAGCGGCTCCATCAGCTCCCCGGTCGGACCGAGGTCTCCGGCGACCAGGGCGCCGTGCTCCTCGGCCACCTCGCGCGCGAGGCGGGCACCCGCCTCGTTGAGCTCGTGGACGCGGTCGCCGAGTCCGTGCATGTCCAGGCGGGGCTTCGTGCCGCCGAAGGTGTTCGTGGTGAGGATCCGGGCGCCGGCCTCGGCATAGGCGCGGTGGGCCTCGCGGATGGCGTCGGGACGGTCCACGTTCCACAGCTCGCCGGAACCGCCGTCGTCCAGCCCCTTGTCCTGCAGGAGCGTCCCCATCCCGCCGTCGACCACCACGGGCCCGGCCGCGGCGAGATCGGCGAGCGTGGTGCGGACCTGACTGACCTGTTCGTTCGTCACGGTCAGAGCCTAGGTCCTGTCCACGACAGGACCTCATCGCGGCTGCGCTCGCCCCTCATCCACCGGCGCCGGGTGGCCTACGGGCCGCGTTGGACCATGCGCGCGTTGGGCAGCGGCGGGGAGTGGAGGGGCTCGAGGGGGTCGTCCTCGGGGAGCTGGAAACGGTCACTCCTCCCTCGGTCCAGGAGTGCCTCCCAGTCGGCGCGGTAGGCGACGACCTCGTCGTGGTCGCGACCGATGTAGTTCCACCACATGACGATCTTCTCGCCGAACGGCGGCCCTCCGAGCACGAGCAGGCGCGTCTCCTCGCGGGCGGTCAGCTCCAGGCATTCCTGCCCGGTGGTCCAGAACCCGAGCGCGTGCGCGGCCAGTTGCTCGTCGTCCACGGTGAGGTCTCCGTGGTCGACGAGCACGCCCAGCTCGTACGACGGGTCGACCGGGACGCTGAGCGTCGTACCGGCCTGCAAGGTCAGCTCCGCACCGAGGAGCGGGCTGTAGGTCTTCACGGGCGAGGTGGAGCCGAGCAGCGAACCGATGAAGACCCGCGCCTCCCAGCCGTCGCCGCCTACCGGCTCGGGCGCGTGGTGCTCGAACGTCGGGTCGACCTGGCGGTCCCCGTCGGGCAGGGCGAGCCAGAGCTGGGCGCCGTGCAGGGTCGTGGTCCCGGGAGTGGAGTACTCACTGTGGCTGATGCCACGACCCGCGGTCATCAGGTTCAGCTCGCCGGGGCGGACGGTGGCATGGTGCCCGGCGGAGTCACGGTGCTCGATCTCCCCGGTGAACAGCCAGCTGACCGTCTGCAGACCGGTGTGCGGGTGGGGCGGGACGACCATGCCGCCCGAACCCCGGACGTCGTCGGGGCCGTAGTGGTCCAGGAAGCACCAGGCGCCGATGAGGGAGCGCTGGCGCTGCGGGAGCGTACGCCGCACGGTCATCGCACGCAGGCCGCCGAGCGGCACGTCACGCGGGGTCAGGACCTGCATGGCCCCAGCCTGCCACGGGCATGAGAGCGCCGAGGCGGCCCGCAGGTCCGAACGCCGGCGAGAGCGTCGGACAGCAGAGCCGCCCCGGCGAGATCGTGAGGGGTCAGCGACCCCGGCGACGGCTGAAGTCGGCCGCGCTGTGGGTGCCCCCGGAGGAGGTGGTCGTGGCCGCACCCGAGCCGCCACGACGGCCGCCGGAGCGTCCGCCCTGGCCTCCGGACCGCGACTGGCCCTGTGACGACTGCCCCTGCGAGCGACCGCCACCCTGCGAGCGGCCGCCACTGCTGCGACGACGTCCGCCGCCACCCCCACCGTTGTTCGACTGGGCGGGACGCTCGTCGGGCAGACCACCCGCGACGAGAACGCGCTCGCCGGGAGCGAGCTGGCGCAGCATCGCGTGGTCGGGGCCGGAGACCTTGGTCATGGTCGGGTTGATGCCGGCCGCGCGGGTCAGCGACCGCACGTCCTTGACCTGCTGGTCGGTCATCAACGTGATGACCGTGCCGGCGGCACCCGCGCGAGCCGTACGGCCCGAGCGGTGCAGGTAGGCCTTGTGCTCGGCGGGCGGGTCGGCGTGGACCACGAGGGCCACGTCGTCGACGTGGATGCCGCGGGCAGCGATGTCGGTGGCGACCAGCGTGGTCGCCTTGCCCGACTGGAACGCCTCCATGTTGCGGGTACGGGCGTTCTGGGCGAGGTTGCCGTGCAGCTCGACCGTGGGCACGCCGCGGGCGTTGAGCTGGCGGGCGAGTGCCTTGGCGCCGTGCTTGGTGCGGGTGAAGACCATCGTGCGGCCCGGTGCGCTGGTCAGGTCGACCAGCACGGCCACCCGGTGGTCGCGGTGCACGTGCAGCACGTGGTGGTCCATCTTGGCGACCGGCGACTGTGCCGAGTCGGCCTCGTGGGTCGCCGGGTCGACCAGGAAGCGCTTCACGAGGACGTTGACGCCCGCGTCCAGCGTGGCCGAGAACAGCATGCGCTGACCGCTCTTGGGCGTCTGGTCGAGCAGGCGGCGTACGGCCGGGAGGAAGCCGAGGTCGGCCATGTGGTCGGCCTCGTCGAGGATCGTGACCTCGACGGCGCCCAGGTCGCAGGCACCCTGCTGGATCAGGTCCTCGAGACGACCGGGGCAGGCGATGAGGATGTCGACCCCTGCACGGAGTGCCTGGACCTGCGGTCCCTGGCCGACACCACCGAAGACGGTGCGGGTCTTGAAGCCGTGGACCTGCGCGAGGGGCTCGAGAGCCGCCGCGATCTGGGTGACCAGCTCACGGGTCGGCGCCAGGATCAGCGCACGGGGGCGCTTCGGCGTACGACGGGCCTTGGACTTGTCCAGGCGCGCGATCAGCGGCAGCAGGAACGCGAGGGTCTTGCCGGAGCCGGTGCGGCCGCGGCCGAGGACGTCACGACCGGCGACCGAGTCGGGCAGCGTGGCAGCTTGGATGGGGGTGGGTTCGGTGATGCCCTGGGCGGCCAGGACGTCGGAGAGGTCGGCGGGGACGCCGAGCTCGATGAAAGCAGTGGACAAGGGGGATTCACTCACTGTGTGGATGTCTCACCACAGCCGTGACGATTGAGTGTCGTCGAGAAGATCGGGCGTCGTGGAGCATTGGTTCCCAGTGATGGGCGCAGATGCTGCAACACGCATCAGGATCGAGGCGAGACTGGACGATCCTTGTGGCTCCACTGTAGGGCACGCGACCCGTTTGGCCCGAATCCTGGCGCCTGTCGGCCGTGTGACCTCGGACTCCTCGCTGCCTAACGGAACGCGTCCTGCCCGGTGAGCGCCTTGCCGATCACGAGCTGGTGGACCTCGGTGGTGCCCTCGTAGGTGAGCACCGACTCGAGGTTGTTGGCGTGCCGCATCATCGGCCACTCGAGCGTGATGCCCGCCGCGCCCATGATCGTGCGGCACTCGCGGGCGATCTTGATGGCCTCGCGGATGTTGTTGAGCTTGCCGAAGCTGACCTGCTCAGCAGTGATCCGGCCCTCGTCCTTGAGCCGGCCCAGGTGCAGCGCGAGCAGCATGGACTTGCCCAGCTCGACCGTCATGTCGGCGAGCTTGGCCTGGGTGATCTGGAAGCCGCCGAGGGGCTTGTCGAAGATCTGACGCTCCGCCGCGTAGCGAAGCGTGGCCTCCAGGCAGTCACGTGCCGCACCGATGGAGCCGAAGATGATGCCGAACCGCGCCTCGGTCAGGCAGCTCAGCGGGCCGCGCAGCCCCTTCGCCTCCGGCAGCATGGCCTCGGCCGGGAGCCGTACGCCGTCGAGCACGAGCTCGCTGGTGACCGAGGCCCGCATCGACATCTTGTGCTTGATCTCGGGGGCGGAGAAGCCCACGGTGTCGGTGGGTACGACGAACCCGCGGATGCCGTCGTCGGTGTGGGCCCACACGACCGCGACGTCGGCGACCGAGCCGTTGGTGATCCACATCTTGTTGCCGTCCAGGATCCAGTCGGACCCGTCCCTCCGGGCGCGCGTGCGCATGCCGGCCGGGTTGGAGCCGAAGTCGGGCTCGGTCAGCCCGAAGCACCCGATCTTCTCCCCCTTCGCCATCTCGGGCAGCCACTGCTGCTTCTGCTCCTCCGACCCGTGGGCATGGATCGCGAACATCGCCAGGCTGCCCTGCACGGACATCAGCGAACGGATGCCGGAGTCGCCGGCCTCCACCTCGAGACAGGCCAGCCCGTAGGCCGTCGTACTCGTGCCTGCGCAGCCATGGCCCTCGAGGTGCATCCCCAGCGCGCCGATCGAGCCGAGCTCGCGGGCCAGCTCTCGGACGGGAGTGCTGCCGTTCTCGTACCACTCGGCGATGTCAGGTCGGATGCGCTCGTCGACGAAGCGGCGCACGGTCTGCTGGATCGCGGCGTCCTCCTCGTTGACCAGCGAGTCGGTGTCGAGCAATCCAAGAGGTGAGCGGTCAGCCATGGGATCTTTCTACATGGCCCCGCGTCGCGGACCGGCCGCAGTCGGCCGGGTCGCCGTCCTCCAGAGCACCGACCGCCACCCTGCGACCCCATGAGTGCGCCGGCCCACGTCCCGCTCCTCGCTCGTGTGCGGGGATGGGTCGGTTCACGCCCGGACCTCGTGACGGTCGTGTTCGTGGCCTCCCTCGTCGTGGGCAGCGCCCTGCGCGTCGTCGGCCTGACGTGGGGACTGCCGGTCGGCCTGCACCCTGACGAGCCCATCATCGTGAAGGGAGCGCTGGACCTGGCGCAGCGGAACTCCTTCGAGCCGAAGTACTTCATGCGCCCCGACCACGTGGAGATCCAGCTCAGCTACCTCGCCTACGAGCTGTACTCCCACCTGTTCGCGCACACCGGCGTCGAGCAGGCGTACGCCGCCAGCCCGGGCACGTTCCTGCTCATCTCGCGGGCCGTCACGGCGGCGTTCGGCATCGCCACCATCGTCCTCGCGTACCTCATCGGTCGCCGCTTCGACCGCCGCGTCGGCGCCATGGCCGCACTCCTCTTCGCGCTGACGTCGCTGCTGGTGCGCGACGCGCACTACGCGACGCCGGACATTCCCCTCACCTGCATGCTGATGGTCGTCGTGCTCGCACTGATGCACTACCTGTCCCGGCCCGGGCTGGCTCCCCTGCTCGTGGCCTGCGCAGCGACGTCGGTGGGCACGGCCATCAAGTACCCCGCGCTGGTGGCGACGCTGATGATCGCCGTGGTCGTGGTGGTCGCGGCCGCTCGCGAGCACCGGCTTCGCAGGGTCCTCACACACGGTCCGGTCGCGCTCGCCGCGGTGATCGGGTTCCTCTTCGTCGTCTCGCCGGTCCTGTTCACCGACTTCGCGGCCGTGCGCGAGCAGCTCACCGAGCAGTCGGGCGCGAACCATCCGGGCGCGGACGGTCTCGGCTATCTCGGCAACCTCGTCTTCTACGCCGGCAACTTCTTCACCGACGCAGGCCTGCTGCTCTCGCTCGCGTGCCTGGTCGGGGTCGTCGCGACCGTGCGCCACCGCATGCTGGAGGCCGTCCCGCTCGCCCTCGGTGTCGTCTACTGGGTCGTGCTCAGCGCCGTGCCGCTGCACTGGGACCGCTGGGGCATACCCATGTTCATCGCCCCGCTGTTCCTGGCGCCGATCGGTCTCCTGCACGCCTACGAGTGGGCGGGCGCGCAGCGCTGGCGCACACCCGTGGCCTGGGTGGTCGGCACCCTGGTCGTGGCGAACCTGTTGGCGGCCGCGATCGCCCGCGACAGCACCCTGGCGGCGCCGGACACGCGCCTGGAGGCGCGCTCCTACCTCGCGCAGCAGGGGATCACCGCAGCGGACGCGTCGTACGAGGGCTACTCGCCGTTGCGTCCGGATTCGACGAGGACAGTCTTCGACGACTTCGAGACGGTCGACGGCCGCCTCCGGCCAGTGTCCCGGCACGTGCGCTACCTGGTGCTCAGCAGCTGCACCTACAACCGCTACCTCCGGGAGCCGGGACACCCCCAGGAACGCGCGTTCTACGCTGCGGTGGGCCGGAGCTTCACGCTTCTCAGGTCCTACACGCATGTGCCCACGCCGAGTCGCTCCGGAGTCGAGGTGGTCGACATCGTGCGCTCGGTACGCCAGTCGCTGGACTACCTCGGCGGCGGCATGGCCGGCTGCGACCTGCAGATCTACCGCACCGACTGACGGCCGACGGGGCGCTCAGGCGGACCGGCCCTCGCGCAGGTACGCGCGCAACGGGATGACATGCACGCGGAGCCTGCCGGGCAACCGGCGGTAGGCGCCGTCCAGCCCGCGGCTGAGGCGGGCGAATCGCTGGTAGCGCCGTTCGCGGGTCGTGTCCCACGGGAGGCCGAGGATCTCGCGTCCGCGGGGGGGCATGCCGCCGATGGTGAGGGAGGAGCTGACCGCGTTGACTGGCCGCCTCACCAGCCACCACACGGGTGCGGGGATCCGTCTCGGGCGCGGCCAGCCCTTGGTCGCGTAGCCCACGCCGTACGCCGCGGTCCGGTGGGCGACCAGCCGCTCCTCGAGAGCTTGCGCGAAGTAGGACTCGAACTCGGCGTACGTCCTCGGTGTCCCGCGGGAGCTCACGCCGTAGCGCCCGTACCAGGTGATCGACTCCGCGAAGACCTGCTCCTTCTCCGCGCGGCTGAGTCGCTTGATGAAGGTGTCCGTCGCGGTGATGAGGTGCTCGACGAAGCAGGCGTGGGCCCAGTAGAAGGTGTCCGGGTTCAGCGCGCTGTACGGCGATCCGTCCGGCAGCCGTCCCTTGATCGTGCGGTGGAAGTCGCGTACCTCGTGCCCGCTGGACTCCGGTTCGACGCCGTAGACGGTGTCGAAGATCGGCGGAATGCTGCGCTGAAGCCGCGCCAGGGTCTCGGCGAACCAGACCGAGTGGTCCTCCACGCCCTGCCCGAGCGCCGGGAGCATGTTCTGCAGCACGGCGGCGCGCGGGCCGAGCAGGGCCATCCGGTGGTCGCCGAAGTACCGCCAGATCAGCGAGTCCGGGCCCAAGGGAAGGCCCGGGGGGTGCTCTCCCCCTCGATCGGCGGGGTCTCGCTCGTGGGTCTCCATGGTGATACATTGAAACAGAATTGTCTCATCATTCCAATGGGAAGGATGCCGGTGGCCGTCACGACGACACCCGCGGGGCTGAAGAAGGTGCGCGGTCCGGTGCTGGGCGTTCCCCACCTGCTGCAGCTGCGCACGAACCCCATCGGGCACAACCGCTTCCTCCGGGAGGCGTACGGCGACGTCTACCGGATCAACGCCTTCGGGACCCGGCTCTACGTGACCGCGGGGGCCGACATGGCCGAGCAGGTGCTCGTGAACCGTGACCGCACCTTCGCCAACGGGCCCGCGTGGTCGCACTTCATCGGCCCGTTCTTCCACCGTGGGATCATGCTGCTCGACTTCGACGAGCACCTGCACCACCGCCGGATCCTGCAGCACGCCTTCACCAACGACGCGCTCCGCAGCTACCACTCCGTGATGTCGCCGCACATCCGGCGCAACCTCGTGGAGTGGGAGGGGGTCGAGAGCCCGCGTCTGCACCACCTGTTCAAGGCGCTGACCCTCGACCTCGCGCTCGAGACCTTCGTCGGCGTCGAGCTGACCGTGGAGGAACAGCGTCAGGTGAACAAGGCGTTCGTCGCGGCGGTGCGCGCCGGGACGGCGCTGATCCGCAGGGCCGTCCCAGGGACCCCGTGGGCCAGGGGACTGCAGGCGCGAGCCTTCCTCGAGGACTTCTTCCGCTCACACCTGCCGGCCAAGCGACGCGACGGTGGCAGCGACCTCTTCGCCCAGCTGTGCCGCGCACGCAGCGAGGACGGCCACGAGTTCAGTGACGACGACATCGTCAACCACATGATCTTCCTGCTGATGGCCGCGCACGACACCACGACCATCACCCTGAGCTCGATGGCCTACCACCTGGCCACCCACCCGGAGTGGCAGGACCGCGCCCGTGAGGAGTCCGTCGCAGCCGGAGACGTGGACTACGACGGCATCCTCCGGCTGGATGTCCTCGACCGCGTGATGAAGGAGTCGATGCGGCTCTGCTCACCGGTCCCCACCCTCCCCCGGGTGGCGGTGCGCGACACGGAGATCGCGGGGTTCCACGTCCCGGCCGGCTCGTTCGTGACCGTGTCGCCGTACATGAACCACTACCTGCCCGAGCTGTGGCCAGACCCCACGCACTTCGACCCCGACCGCTTCGCGCCGGACCGTCGCGAGGACCGGTCGCACCGACTGGCGTTCGAGCCGTTCGGCGCCGGCGTGCACAAGTGCATCGGCCTGCACTTCGCCGCGATGCAGGTGCGCGCGGTCCTGCACGAGCTGCTCCTGACCTACCGGTGGTCGGTGCCGGAGGGCTACCGGTGGCCGATCGACCTGACCGCGCTTCCCTATCCGCGTGACGGGGTGCCGGTCACCCTGGAGAGACTCACCCCGTGACCGTCGCGATCCTCGATGCCGCCCAGCAGGTCTTCGAACAGTACGGCGCCCGCCGCGCCAACGTGGAGGACGTGGCGCGGACCGCCGGTATCAGTCGCAGCACGCTCTACCGCGCGTACCCCAACAAGGAGGCGCTGCTCGAGGCGGTGCTGCTGCGCCAGTTCGACGCCTTCCTGACCGAGCTCGACCGGGTCGCAGCCGACCTGCCGCCACGCGAGGCGGTGGTCGAGTGCTTCACCCGCGGCCTGGCCCTGACCCGCGAGATCCCGCTGCTCGCCCGGCTCGCGGAGAGCGAACCCGACGTGGTGACCGCGGCGGGTGCCGCCTCGCAGAGCACCCTCGTGCTCGGCTCGGCCGACCGCGTCGCCGGCACGCTGCGCCGAAGCGGCGCGACGATGCCCGCCGACGAGCTGCACACCGTCGCCGAGCTGATGCTCCGCGTCTCCTGGACCTACCTGCTCAACCCTCGCGGAGGACTCGACGTCACCGACGAGGCGGCGGTGCGCGACTACGCCCGGCGCTACCTGGCGCCCCTCGTCCACTGACCCAGGTCAGGGAGCGATACCGACGTACTTGACCGAGAGGTACTCCTCGATCCCCTCCGGCCCCCCCTCGCGGCCGAAGCCGGAGTGCTTGACGCCACCGAAGGGCGCAGCCGGGTTGGACACGATGCCCTGGTTGATGCCGACCATCCCGAACTCGAGCCCCTCGCTGACCCGGATCATCCTGCCCAGGTCGGTGGTGAACGCGTAGGCGACCAGGCCGTACTCGGTGTCGTTGGCCATCTGCACCGCCTTCTCGTCGTCGGAGAAGGTGGTGATGGGCGCGACGGGACCGAAGATCTCCTCGCGGAAGAGCTCGGCCTCGGGCGACACGTCGGTCAGCACCGTCGGCTGGAAGAAGTAGCCCTTGTCGCCGGTGGTCGAACCACCCGTGACGACCGAGGCACCCCGGCTCGTCGCATCCTCCACCAGCTCGGCGACCTTGTCGCGCTGCTTGGCGTCGATGAGCGGACCCACGGTGACGCCCTCCTCGGTGCCGCGCCCGACCTTCTCCGCCGCCATCCGGTCGGCGAAGCGCCGCGCGAACTCGTCGGCCACCGACTCGTGGACCAGGAAGCGGTTGGCCGCTGTGCACGCCTCCCCCATGTTGCGCATCTTCGCGAGCATCGCGCCCTCGACGGCGGCGTCGAGGTCGGCGTCGGCGAAGACCAGGAACGGGGCGTTTCCGCCGAGCTCCATGGACACGCGCAGCAGCTGGTCGGCGGACTGCTTGACGAGCTGCTTGCCGACCGGCGTCGACCCGGTGAAGGTCAGCTTGCGCAGGCGCGGGTCCCTGATCAACGGCTCCATCACCTCGCCGGTCCGGGAGGTCGAGATGACGTTGAGCACGCCCTTCGGGACACCGACCTCATCCAGCAGGTCGGCCAGCGCGAGCATCGTGAGCGGGGTCTGCGAGGCCGGCTTGACGACCATCGTGCAGCCCGCGGCGATCGCCGGGCCGATCTTGCGTGTTCCCATGGCGAGCGGGAAGTTCCAGGGCGTGATCATCAGCACCGGACCCACCGGCTGCTTCATGGTCATCAGCCGGGTCCTGCCGTCCGGCGAGGTCGCCCAGCGGCCGGCGATGCGCACGACCTCCTCGGAGAACCACCGGAAGAACTCGGCTCCGTAGGTCACCTCGCCCTTCGACTGGGCCAGGGGCTTGCCCATCTCCAGGGTCATCAGCATCGCGAAGTGGTCGGCACGCTCGGTGATCAGCTCGAACGCGGAACGCAGGAGCTCGGCACGCTCCCGCGGCGCCGTGGCCGCCCAGCCGTGCTGTGCCGCCGCGGCGGCATCGAGCGCCGCCTTGCCGTCCTCGGGGGTCGCGGACGCGACCCTGGTGAGGACCTCGCCGGTGGCCGGGTCCTCCACGTCGATGGTCGATCCATCGGAGGACTCACGCCACTCGCCGCCGATGAAGAGGCCGGTAGGAACCTTGTCCAGCGTTTCCTTCTCGTTCATGGCTCCAACCTAGGACAGACGTGGTGGGTACGACGAGGGGGATGGAGGGCCACCATCGTGCGAGCGCCGCCGTACGGGGGCACGCCACCGCCCACGCCGAGTCGAGCGGGCACGCACTGATCCAGAGCTTCGAGCCCCGTGAGGACTGGTTCCACGACTACGAGACCGGTGACGGCGACCGCCAGCCCCTTGTGATGCCCGCGGGACCGGATGATGCTGGCCCCATGACTTCACCCGACCAGGACGTCCTGACCAGGATCAACAGCCTGGTGGAGGAGGAGCACCAGCTGCGCAGCAGTGGGGAGCCCGACGCCGATCGCCTGCGTCAGCTCGAGGAGCAGCTCGACCAGTGCTGGGACCTGCTGCGTCAGCGTCGCGCGAAGCGGGAGTACCACCAGGACACCGCTGAGGCAGAGCCGCGACCGGTCGACACGGTCGAGCACTACCGGCAGTAGCCGCACTTGACGAACGACGAACGCGCGTCCGCGCGGCCCGCTGACGCGCCCGAGGGGTGGGGCATCGACCTCGACACGGCGCTGGACGCCGTCGACTGCCTCCGTGGCCGTGACCGCCGGGTCGAGAAGCTCCCCGGTGGGCTGACCAACCTCAACCTCAAGGTGACCACCAGTGACCACACCGTGGTCGTGCGCATCGGCCAGCCGGGCAGCGAGCTGCTCGCCATCGACCGGCGCGCGGAGCACGCCAACTCGCGAGCTGCCGCCGAGGCGGGCGTCGGGGCGCCCGTCCTGCAGTTCATCGACGAGCCCCAGCTGCTGGTGGTGGGCTACCTGGACGGCAGGACGTTCACCGACGACGACCTGCGCCACGACCGACAGCTGCCGCGGGTGGCGGCGGCCTGCCGCCAGCTCCACTCGGGACCGCGGTTCGTCAACGAGTTCGACATGTTCGACGTCCAGCGCACCTACCTCGGCATCGTGCGCGAGCACGGCTTCCGGCTCCCGGACCGCTACGACGAGTTCGAGGACAGGGTAGAGCGGATCCAGCGTGCCCTCGCGGTCAAGCCGACCAGCACCGTTCCGTGCAACAACGACCTGCTCGCCGGCAACTTCATCGACGACGGCTCGAAGCTGTGGCTGATCGACTACGAGTACTCCGGCAACAACGAGTCCGCCTTCGAGCTCGGCAACCTCTGGAGCGAGGCCGGCCTCACCGTGGAACAGCTCGAGGAGCTGATGGAGGCGTACGACGGGAAGCTCCTCCGGCATCGTGTGGCACGCGCACGGCTCTGGGGGCTGATGTCGAAGTACGGGTGGACCCTGTGGGGCTCGATCCAGAGCTCCGTGAGCACAATCGACCACGACTTCTGGGCCTGGGGCATGGAGAAGTACGAACGTGCGATCGCAGAGTTCGATGGTCCGGACTTCGATCGCTGGCTGGAGCAGGCATGCCTCGACAACTGAGCGGAGAACCCTCGTGAGCAAGCAGATCCCGGACCGGGCGCGCATCGTGATCATCGGCGGCGGGGTGATCGGGACCAGCGTGGCCTACCACCTGACCGGGCTCGGCGAGACCGACGTCGTGCTGCTCGAGCAGGGCCAGCTGTCCTCGGGTACGACGTGGCACGCCGCGGGTCTGGTCGGACAGCTCCGCGCGAACCAGAGTGGGACCCGCCTGGTGCAGTACTCGACCGAGCTCTACTCCTCGTTGGAGGCGGAGGTCGGTCTGTCCACGGGCTACAAGCGCTGCGGCGGGGTCACGGTCGCCCGCACCGAGGACCGGATGACCCAGCTCCGGCGTACGGCGGCGACCGCGGAGGCCTTCGACCTCGAGTGCGAGCTGCTGTCACCCGAGCAGACGCTCGAGCGCTACCCGGTGCTCCGCACGGACGACCTCGTCGGGGCCATCTGGCTGCCCGGCGACGGCAAGGCCAACCCGACCGACCTGACCTCGGCCCTGGCCCGGGGCGCCCGCAGGGGCGGTGCGCAGGTCTTCGAGCACACCCGGGTGCTGGACGTGCTCGTCGCGGACGAGCGGGTCACCGGCGTACGCACCGACGCGGGTGACATCGAGGCAGAGATCGTCGTCAACTGCGCGGGGCAGTGGGCCAACGCCGTCGGCGCGATGGCCGGGGTCAACGTGCCGCTGCACTCCGCCGAGCACTTCTACGTGGTCACCGACCCCATCGACGGCGTGCACCCGGACCTGCCGGTGCTGCGGGACCCGGACGGCTACACCTACTTCAAGGAGGAGGTCGGCGGCCTGGTCGTCGGCGGCTTCGAGCCCGAGGCAAAGCCGTGGGTGGCGCCCGACCGGATCCCCCATCCCTTCGAGTTCCAGCTGCTCGAGGAGGACTGGGACCACTTCTCGGTCCTGATGGAGAACGCGATCCTCCGGATCCCTGCGCTGGGCGAGACCGGAGTCCGCAAGTTCTACAACGGTCCCGAGAGCTTCACGCCCGACAACCAGTTCATCGTGGGTGAGGCACCCGAGGTGCGGAACTTCTTCGTGGGCGCGGGCTTCAACTCCGTCGGCATCGCCTCGGCCGGCGGCGCCGGCCGGGCCCTGGCGGAGTGGATCGTCGAGGGCGGTCCGACGACGGACCTCACGGCTGTCGACATCAGACGGTTCGCAGCGTTCAACGGCAACCACCAGTGGCTCCACGACCGGGTCGCCGAAGTCCTGGGGCTGCACTACGAGATCCCGTGGCCCAACCGCGAGATGCGCACGGCGCGGCCCTTCCGCCGCTCCCCCGTCTACTCGCACCTCGAGCGCGCCAACGCCAACTTCGGAAGCCGGATGGGCTGGGAGCGCGCCAACTTCTTCGCACCACCCGGCGCCTCGCCCGAGATCGAGTACTCCTGGGGCAAGCAGAACTGGCTGCCCTGGTCGGCCTCCGAGCAGGCGAACACCCGAGAGAACGTGACCGTCTTCGACCAGACGTCCTTCTCCAAGCTCCGGCTGACCGGCCCGGATGCCGAAGCCCTGCTGCAGTGGTTGTGCACCGCCGACGTCGCGGTTCCCGTCGGACGCACCGTCTACACGGGCATGTTGAACGAGCGAGGCACCTACGAGTCCGACGTGACGCTCACCCGGGTGGCGCCCGACGAGTACCTCATCGTCAGCAGCGCCGCGACCACTGAGCGCGACAAGGACCACATCCGCCGGCGGATCGGCGACCTCCGCGCGACGCTGGTCGACGTCACCTCGTCGTACGCCGTGCTCGGGGTGATGGGTCCGCGGTCACGGGAGCTGCTCTCCCGTCTCACCCGCACGGACCTGGGCAACGACGCCTTCCCGTTCGGCACCAGCCGGCAGATCTCGCTCGGCTACTCGACCGTCCGCGCCACGCGGATCACCTACGTCGGCGAGCTGGGTTGGGAGCTCTACGTCCCCACCGAGTTCGCCGTCGGTGTCTATGAGGACCTGCACTCGGCCGGGAAGGACCTCGGTGTCGTCAACGGCGGCTACTACGCGATCGAGTCGATGAGGCTCGAGAAGGGCTACCGCGCGTTCGGTCGTGAGCTCACCCCGGACCACAACCCCGTGGAGGCAGGGCTGTTGTTCACCTGCAAGCTCCGGACCGACATCGACTTCCTCGGCCGCGCAGCGGTGGAGAAGGCCAAGGCGGAGGGGCCCCGTCGACGCCTGGTGTCCTTCGTCCTCGGGAGCCGCGAGCCCATGCTCTGGGGCGGCGAGCCCCTCCTGCGCGACGGTGTCGCCGCCGGACAGGTCGTCTCGGCGGCCTGGGGCGAGGCCCTCGGCGCCTGCGTCGGTCTGGCGTACGCCGCCGACCCCGCCGGTGGAGTCCTCGACCGCGACTGGGTCACCCGCGGAAGCTACGAGGTCGACGTCAACGGGGTCCGGGAGCCGGTCGCGGTCTCCCTGCGGCCGCTGCTCGACCCGGACGGGGAGCGGATCCACGTCTGATCCGAGGCGGACCCCCGGACGCGGGGATGCCGGAGGCTGGTGGGGTGCGAGCGTGGTGGTCTCTGGTGGCCGGTCGGTGCTGCGGCGGAACACCCGGGACCATCACCGGACCATGACTCGACCATCACCAGGCGACGCTTCGCCTGCGGTCATCCACCCAAAAGGTCTGTGTCGGCCGCCTCGATCACCCGCTGGATGTGCAGGCCCCGGCGGACGTCGAGCTCGTGTGGCTCTCCGGTGCTCACAGCGCGGGCGAACTCTGCGAACATGCGGGCGTAGTCGGCCACGCCCCCGGAACAGTCGACGAAGGTGCTCTCCCCGGGGCCGTAGAACTCGAACTCGGCGCGATCCTGATCGGTCCCCGTGTCGGAGCCGAGGAAAGACTCCGAGGAACGGCCGACCTGGTGCTCCATCTTCAGGCTCACCGACCCGCTGAGCTCCTGGGCCGCCTCCACACCGACGATCGGCCCCAGGGCGGCATCGAGGAACTCGCACACGTGGGGACCCGGGTCGAAGAGCACGCCACGCTCGAGCCGCCACTGGCTGGTCTCCCGGCGCGGGTGCGGGTCAGCACGCACGATCCGTCCCCGAGCACCCAACGTCTCCGTGTTCGCAGCCTGGGTCTGGAGGAACTGCCGCACCGTCTCCTTGTAGTGCCAGCTGAACGCGACCTGCGAGGCGACGCCCGCGGCGATGACGTGCTTGGCGAGGGCCTCGGAGCCGGCGATGTCCCACCCGATCGGCACCTCCAGCAGCACACTCCTGCCATGCCTTGCCGCGAGGCCGGCGAGCTCGCTCTGCACGGTCGGCGGCACGGCGAACGACACCGCGTCACAGCGCGTGAGCAGGTCGTGGAACTGCTCGAACGGCTGCACGCCGTACCTCTTCGCCAGTGCCTCGGCAGCTGCCGGCCTGCGCGTCCACACTCCTACGAAGTCGATGTCGGGGCAGGCCGCCATGGCGGGCGCGTGCACGTCAGCGGCACGCCTGCCTGCTCCGACCAGACCAACGCTCACGGCCATCCTGCAACGCTAGGGGCGACGACACGGAGCCACATCCCGTGTTCACGTACCCCGAAGACCCGAGGAGCCGGTATGCCGGTATGCCGGTGCCACCGTCCCCGAGATCCGCCTGCCGTCAGGACGACCCGAGGGCACTCGACGCAGCCTTCCCGCCAGCGCGCCCGGCTCGACCGCTCGAGATGCTCTGACCCGCCTATCAGGACTCCTTGAGCCGGGCAAGCAATCCTTCCCGGCGCTGCTCGAGCTCGGCGGCAATGGCCTCGAGCTGCTCGGCCTGCGTGATGATCGACGAACGGTCCGCGCTGTCCATCGCGCCCTCGTCCGTCAGCTGGGCGCGCACCTCGTGCGCCTCCCGGAGCAGCTCGGACAGCTCGGCCTCCACTCGGCTGAGCTCGACACGTAGACCCACGTCCGGCTCTGAGCCTGTCGGTGTTGCCTCTGACGAGGTCATGTCATGTGTCCTCTCCCGCGATCATGCGGCTGTCTGCCGGATGACCCTCCATGGTGGCACGCGGGTGAACGTTTGGCGCCGGGCACTTCTGCCTCCCTCCGAGGCGGCCCACTCACCTTCCGGCGTGCCCGGAAGCCGCTGGTTCTCGGCGCACCCCGTCGCAGTCCGGCGTGATCCCACAGGCCCCCAGGGTCGGTGCCCGAGTGACGGGACTACCGCGGAGCAATCTGGCGCCAGCTCTGCGACTCCGCGGAGTCCTTGAGAGCCGCCATGATCTCGGCGGCAGCGACGGCGTCCGGGAGCGTGGCACCAGCTCCCGGCCCGCCGGTCCCGACGACTGCCGCCATCAGGTCGGCACACTCGGCCACCTTCGTGTCGTCATAGCTCATGGCGATGCCCGCGCCGGGCTGGAACCGCCCGTAGTCCCCGTCACCCGGGCCGGCCAGCGAGAGGGTGAGGGGCTGGTTCTGGTAGTCCTCCCCGGACGACACCCACAGCTCGCCCATCCGGCGGAAGTCCCAGGCGACACTGCCGCGGGTGCCGCGGATCTCGAACCCGTAGTTGTTCTGGTCGCCGACCGCGACCCGGCTGGCCTCGAGCTGGACCGGAGCCCCCGCGTGGGTACGCATCAGCGCGGACAGGTAGTCGAGGTTCTCGACCTTGCCGACGGGTCCACCCTCGGCGACCGCGTAGTGGCTGCCCGCACCCGTGGGCAGGGGCCGCGACGCGATGAACACCGCGCTGTCGGCCACCACCCGCTCCACCTCGCCGAGGAGGTGGCGGACGAGGTCGACCCCGTGCGACACGAGGTCTCCGACCACGCCGTCGCCCCCACGCGCGTCCTCGAAGCGCCAGGAGAGCACGCCGCCCGGATGCGCCGCGTAGTCGGTGAGCAGCCGGAACCGTGCGTGGGTGACCGTCCCGATCGACCCCGACCGCACCAGGGACCGGGCTCGGGCGACCGCGGGGACGAGCCGGTAGTTGAACCCCACGCGGCCGACCACGCCGGCCTCGGACACCGCATCCCCCACGCGCTGCGTGTCCGCCGGCGCGAGCCCGACCGGTTTCTCGATCCAGAGGTTCTTGCCGGCCCGGGCGACCGCCTCACCGATCTCCGCGTGCAGGAACGTCGGGGTGGTCACGCTGACCACCTCGACGTCCGGGTCGGCGACCAGCTCGCGCCAGTCCTCGTGGGCCCGCTCGAAGCCGAAGCGCTGGACGGCCTCGAGCCGGAGCTCCTCGACGGGGTCGGCGACGGCCAGCAGCCGCGCGCGCACACCGAGGTCCGGGTAGTGGTGCGTCAGTCGGGAGTAGGAGGCCGCGTGCACGCGGCCCATCCAGCCCGCACCGACGACCCCGACGCCGACGGTCCTCACAGCCAACGCAGCTGCCTGTCCTTCGCCTCGACATAGGAGGCCCGCCCCGACAGGGACGCCGGCACGCCTGTCTCCCACCAGGCACCCGCCTCCGTCCACGTCGACGGGTGCGTGCGGCACACCACCACCGCTGGCCGGCGGGTGTCCCGGGCCGCCAGGCGCGCACGCATGTACGCCGTACGCAGCTCCTCGACGCCCGACCCGTCGGGAACGTCCTCGACGGTGCAGCCCAACGAGCGCGCGTGCGCGGCGAAGTCGACGCGGACGCTGCCGTCGGCTCCGGGTCCGCGAGAGTCGGCCAGCATGTTGTTGAAGCCGTCCGCACCCTGGTTGGTCTGCAGCCGGTGGATCACTGCGAACCCGCCGTTGTCGCAGAGCACCGCGACGTAGGGATGACCGGCGAACGCAGCGGAGTACAGCTCGGAGTTGAGCATCAGGTAGGAGCCGTCGCCGAAGAGGCCGGTGACCAGGCCGTCGGGATGGGTCTGCTGGCGGGCCATCGCTGCGCCCCATGGGCCCACGACCTCGTAGCCCATGCAGGAGAAGCCGTACTCCAGGTCCATGGTCGCTCCCGACGTGGGCCCGGCGTCCGGCTTGACGATCCCGGTGCGCCATCCGCCGTGCAGCTCGCCCGGCATGCCACCGGACGCGGTCAGCACGTAGTCGTCGGTCGTGCTCGCGTCGTTGACCACCCCCACCACCTGCGCGTAGGTGAGGGCACCGCCGGGTGCCGTGCCCTGTCTCAGCTCGTCGACGTGGGCGTCCCAGCTCGCCTTCCTGGCCACGGCTGCGTCCGTCCACGCACGGTCCGCCTGCCATCCGGGCAGGGCCGACGACAGCTCCGTGAGGGTCTCGCGAGCGTCGCCGACCACCGCGGTCGCCGAGTGCTTCACCGCGTCGAACGAGGCCGCGTTCACCGTGACGATGCGGACCCCCGGGGCGAACCCGGTCCACGACGAGGTCGTGAAGTCCTGCAGCCGGGTGCCGACCGCCAGGACCACGTCGGCCTGGGCAGCGAGCTCGTTGGCAGAGGTCGATCCGATGATGCCGAGCGCACCGCCGTACAGCCGGTGCTCGTGCGGCACCAGCGTGCGGCCGGCCGGGGTCTCGACCACCGGCACGCCGTGGGTCTCGGCGAACGCCAGCACCTCCGCGGCGGCACCGGAGTAGCGCACGCCCCCGCCGATCACGAGCAGTGGGCGTTCGGCGGCGCGCAGGCTCGTGACGGCCGCTGCGAGTGCCGTCCTGTCGGGACGCAGTCGCTGCACCACGTGCAGGCGGGGGACGAACATGGCCTCGGGGAAGTCGTACTCCTCGGGTTGGACGTCCTGGGGCAGGGCGAGCGTGACCGGGCCGACATCGGCGGCGTCAGTGAGCACGCGGGCGACCTGGGGCAGCGTGCCGAGCAGCTGCTCGGGGCGGGTGATGCGGTCGAAATACCGTGACACCGGCCGGAAGGCGTCGTTCACCGAGGTCGTCGGGTCGCCGAAGTGCTCCACCTGCTGCAGCACCGGGTCGGGGGCACGCCCGACGAAGGTGTCACCGGGCAGCAGCAGCAGCGGAAGCCGGTTGGCGTGCGCCACCCCGGCGGCCGTGACCATGTTCAACGCACCCGGACCGACCGAGCTCGTCGCCGCCATCACCTGTCGGCGGTCGGTCGCGCGAGCGTAGGCGACGGCGGCCAGCGCCATCCCCTGCTCGTTCTGGCCCCGCCAGGTGGGCAGCTCCCCGCGGGCGTCGTGGAGGGCGGTGCCCAGTCCCAGGACGTTGCCGTGGCCGAAGATGGCCATGACCCCTGCGAACAGGGGGACCTCGGTGCCGTCGAGGAGCTGGGAGCGCTGGGCGATCATCCAGCGGACCAGTGCCTGCGCGGTCGTGAGGCGGATCGTGCCTGTCATCACGTGTGCCTTTCCCTCGAGCTGGGCTCGAGTCCGTCGTGCCGGCCGGTGGCAGAGGTCACCGGACAGCGTGGGTCGCGCGGCATGTGGTCCCAGCTCCCGCGCACCCAGGCGTGGTCGGGGTCGTCGCAGAAGGCCAGGGCGCGGTCCGCGGCCGGGCCGGCCATCACGTTGAGGTAGTACATGGGATATCCCGGCGCCGCGACGGACGGACCGTGGTACCCGTGCGGCACCAGCACGACGTCGTGATCGCGGACCTCGACCAGCTCGTCGAGGGGCGCCAGCCCCGCGGCCTCGTGCTCGGGCCCCGTGTAGGTGCGGTGGTAGCCGAAGCCCGTCCTGGACGGGCTCACCTGGTCCTCCCCCGCGATCCGGTAGTAGTAGATCTCCTCGTTCACCACCGTGCAGGGCTCGCTGGCGTCGTGCTTGTGCGGCGGGTAGCTCGACCAGTTGCCCGGCGGGGTGATCAGCTCGCAGCAGATCAGCTTCTCCGCGTGGTCCCACACCCCCGGCACGCCGAAGTTGGTCACCTGGCGGGTGGCGTTCCCGGAGCCGCGCACCTCGACGGGCACGTCGGTCGCCGCGCCGTACGCCGGCGGTCGTGCCTGCGAGCAGCGCGCCGACGGGACGGCCACCTCGGCCCCCTCGGCGCTGGTGAGGGTGATGGTGCTGTTGCGGCCGACGTAGAGGAAGTCGCTGACAGCCGAGAACACCGAGCGGCGACCCCGGAGGTCGAACGCCTCCTGTCCGGTACCGCCCGCCACCTCGACCGTGATCTCACCCCCGGACAGCGGCAGCAGGAAGACCTCCGACTCACCGGTCCGGAGGCGGCCCGGCGCTCCCGCGGCAAGGTCCAGCACCTGCAGCCCGGTCCACTCCCAACCGGCGTCCTTGGGCGCAACGTCCACGATCAGGGTGTCGGCCGCCGAGCGCGACCACGGCCGGTGCAGCGTCACCTCTCCCCCTCGTGTGCGCTGCGCAGGACCCGGGCGGCCGCGTCGACCGCGGAGCGGACGTCGCCGTCGGGCGGGTAGAGCAGCGCCCGGCCGACCACCAGCCCGCGTACGGTGGGCTGGATCAGCGCCCGTCCCCACGACGCGAGGTCCTCGGCCGGGTCCCGGCTGGGCACCCCGCCCAGCACGACGCACGGCAGCGTGGTGGCGTTGAAGACTGCCTCGGGGTCCTCGCAGGACGGCATCTTGAGCCACGTGTACGCACTGGTGTTGCCCAGGGCGCTGGCGATGGTGATCGCGCGGGCAAGGGCCGGCACGTCTTTGCGCAGGGTCAGGCCGCCGTCGTCGCTGCGGTGGTAGGGCAGCGGCTCGACCATCGCGACCAGGCCGAGCGCGGCGAGCTCGCTGACGGCCTGGGCGCAGCCCTCCAGCGTGCCCGCGGTCGAGGGGTCCTCGTCGTCGATCCGCAGCAGCATCTTGCCGCCGTCGAGACCGCAGGCAGCGATGCTGGCGGCGTCGTAGCCGGTGAACCGGTCGTCCATGGTCCAGCTCGCACCGTCCAGGCCGCCGCGGTTCATCGAGCCGATGACCAGCTTGCCCTCGAGGGCGCCGAGCAGGAGCAGTTCCTCCACGACGTCCGGGCTGCCCAGGACACCGTCGACGTCGGGGTGCTCGAGCGCCGCGACGAGCCGGGCGAGGAGCGACCTGCGGTCCGCCATGGCCATGGCGTCGTCGCCGGACCGCAACGAACCGCGAGCCGGATGGTCGGCGGCCACCAGGAAGAGTGTGTCTCGTTCCGACAGGACGCCGGAGGCGCGCGCTCGGGCGTCATACGCCCGGGCGATCGCGAGCGGATCGGTGGCCCGCGTGCGGAGCAGGCTCTGCCACTGGGCGTCGGGAAGCGCGGGGTTCCGGACGCCGACGACCGGGATGTCGACATTGGTCATGCTGTGATTCCTCCTCGGGCGGTGACGACGGCGTCGAGCTCAGCCGCGGTGGGCATGGCGTCGGCGCAGGCCAGTCGGGACGCGACCAGGGCTCCGGCCGCGTTGGCGTACTCCGCGATGCGAATCACGTCCCAGCCGGCGAGCAGGCCGTGCACGAGCGCACCGCCGAAGGCGTCGCCGGCACCGAGCCCGCACACCACCTCGACCGGGTGCGGCGGGACCACGGTGGTGGCCTCGGGCGTGGCCACGAGCACTCCCTCGCCACCCATCTTGACCAGGGCCAGCTGCACGCCACGGTCGAGCAGGCGCTTGGCGGCCTCGTGCGGCTCGCCCGTGCCGACCGCCACCTCCACCTCGGCGCGGTTCCCGACGACGACGCTCACCGAGTCGAGCATCAGGTCGTACTCGGCGCGAGCCTCCTCAGGCGTTGGCCAGAACATCGCGCGCCAGTCGAGGTCCAGGCAGGTCCAGCGCCCGGACCCGGGATCGGGCCGCCCGCGCCGAGCCAGCATCTCCAGCTGCGTGCCGCGGGCGGGCTCCACGCTCACCCCGGTGCCGGTCACCCACAGCACGGGCACGTCCCGCACGACCTCCCAGGGCACGTCGTCGACGGTCAGGGTGAGGTCCGGCGCCACCGGGAGCCGGTAGAAGAGCAACGGCGGGTCCTCGGGCGGGTCGAGCTCGCAGAACACCACCGGTGTCAGCAGGTCCTCGGCCGTCCCGACGTACGACGCGTCGACCCCGAACCCTGCCAGCGCCTGGCGCACGTAGGAGCCGAACCCGTCCGGTCCCACCTTGGTCAGCACGGCCGCACGACGCCCGAGCCGGGCGGCACCCACAGCGACGTTGGTGGCAGTGCCGCCGAGGGACTTGGCGAAGCTGGTGACGTCTCGGAGAGGTCCACGCTGCTCGGGGTAGAGGTCCACGCCGACGCGGCCGACCGTGAGGAGCTGGAGTCCGGTCATCGTCACCACGCGCTCACGTACGTGTCGATGGTCTCGCGCATGAACGTGCTCGACTCGTGGGCGCGGTCCTCCCAGGCGAACACGCACGACGTCATGACGTTGCGGTCGCTGTCACCGAACCCGAGGCGGTGCAGCGTCGCGAAGAAGGCGCCCCAGTCGACCTCCCCCTGACCGATGTCGAGGTGCTGGTGCACCCGCGCCGACGAGCCGGGAGGGTTCACGATGTAGCGCAGGCCCGAGGACGCCGTGTGGTCGAAGGAGTCCGCGAGGTGGAGCTGGGTCATCAGGGGCCCGGCGTACTCCATGATCTCGACCATGTTGCCGCCCATGTGGAACGTGTGCGGGGCGCAGTAGAGAAAGGAGACGAGCGGGCTGTTGATGCCGCGCACCATGTCGACGGCGACGAGCCCGTCCTCGACGAAGTCGTCGGGGTGCGGCTCCAGCCGCAGCTCCATCCCCTCACGCTCGAAGACCGGCAGCAGCTCCTCCATGGACCTCCAGAACATGCCCTCACTGCGGCTGGCCTGCTCGGGACGGCCGTTGAACTCGGAGTTCATCACGCGACAGTCGAGGTCGACGGTGAGCTGGATGGCCCGCTTCCAGTACCGCACCGCCGCCCGGCGCTCGTCCTCGTCGGGCCCGGACCAGCGGTAGAGGGGCAGGTGCGAGGCGACCTTCACCCCCGCCGCGTCGAGAGCCTTCTTGAAGGACCGGACCGTGTCGTCGTCCGCTCGCGGATGGAGGAAGAACGGCGTGAAGTCCTCGCGGGGCGACAGCTCGATGTACTCGAAGCCGAGGTCCGCGACGAGAGCAGGCAGCTCCAGCAGCGGGGTGGTGCGGAACATGTAGGGGTCGAGGGCGATCTTCATCTCGGCTTCCTTTCGGGTCGGACTCGCCTGGCTGTCAGGAGTAGAGGGCCGGTCTGGTGCCGAGCGCGATCTCGACCCGGTCACCCTCGTGGAGCGATCTCACGCCGGCGTCGCACACGACCTGCGCGGCGTAGCCGTCCCACGAGCTCGGACCCGTCAGGGTCCTGCCGCCGGTCACCTCGTTGATCCACTCCTGGAACTCCACGTCATAGGCGAGGACGAACCTCTCCCGCCAGTCCTCGGGAACCGCGACACCGGCGCTGTTCGCCCTGCGCAGGACGACCTGTCCGGTGTCGGCCAGCGCCGCGGTGCCCTCCTCGCCGACGACCTCGCCGCGGATGTCGTAGCCGTAGCGGATGTTGACCGAGGTCTCGACGGTCACCAGGACCCCCGAGGACGACTCGAGGACCATCAGCAGCGGGTCCAGCAGCTCGCCACCGTGGCGATTGGGCTTGCCCGCGAGCACCCGGATGGCGGTGAGCTCCTCGCCGAGCAGCCACCGCGTCACGTCGAAGTCGTGCACAGCGGTGTCGACGATCGCCATGTCCCTCGTGTAGTGCTCGGGCACCGAGGGGTTGCGGTGGCCCGAGTAGTAGATGAGGGGCGCCCCGACGACCCCGGAGTCGATCGCCTGCTTCAGCGCGCGGTACGGCGCGTCGTACCTGCGCATGAAGCCGACCTGCACGAGCCGCCGCCCGCCAGCCAGTTCCGCGGCCATGATCCGCTGGCACGCCTCGGTGGTGCTCGCCAGCGGCTTCTCGCAGAAGACCGGCTTGCCCGCCTCGATCGAGGCGACGACGTACTGCTCGTGGGTGGGGCCCCAGGAGCACACGACCACCGCCTCGACGCGGTCGTCGGCGATCAGTTCCTCGCCGGTCGCGTGGACGGTCGCGGCGGGGAGGCCGGCGGCGACCTCCTTGGCGACCACCTCGTTGGCGTCGCTGACGGCGACCACCTCGGCCCCCGAGACGACCTCGGTGAGCCGGCGGATGTGGTCTCGGCCGATCATGCCGGTCCCGATGACTCCGACCTTGAGTGTCATGGCGCTTCTCCTGTGGCAGTGGTCTCAGTAGGGCCAGCGACGGACGGGTCCGAGCCCGCAGCCGACGTAGTAGCCGGCGGTGCGCGCGCCGATGGGCAGGGGGATGTGCGGCTCGACGGGGTAGAGGTCCTGCTCGATCACGGTGTAGATCTCCCGGTCGAGGTTTCCGAGCTCGTGGAGCAGGGGCGGCATGTCCGGCTCGCCGTAGGGCGGCTCGCACATGATCCCGAGCTTGACCGACTCCGAGAGCGGCATCCTCTCCGCCAGGGCGCGGGCCCGTACGCCGGGATCGACGGACTTGAGGTGCACGTAGGTGATCCGCTCGGGGAACTTCCTGATGATCTCGATGTTGTCGCCCTCGCAGTAGGCGACATGCCCCGTGTCGAGGCAGAGGTTGACCAGCTCGGGGTCGGTGTCGGAGAGGAAGCGCTCGATGCGCGACTGGGTGTCGACGTGGGTGTCGGCGTGTGGGTGGAAGACCAGCTTCACGCCGTGCTCGCCGTAGAGCACCTTGGCGAGCTCGTCGGTGCCGGTCACGAGGTTCTTCCACTGCTCTGGGTCCAGGTCACCGGAGTCCGTGTGCGCACCGGTGTGCTGGTCGGTGTACTGCTCGGGCAGGTGGACGAGGTACTCGGCTCCGACCGCGGCCAGCAGCCTGGCCTCCTGGCCGAACTCGGCGATCGCCTCGTCGAGCGCCTCCTTGCCCTTGTGCAGACCCGCGAAGACCGTGCCGCCGCACACGGTGAGGTTGCGCCTGGCCAGCTCCTCGTTCAGCTGTGAGGGGTCCTGCGGCATGAATCCCTGGGGCCCCAGCTCGGTGTAGACGTAACCCACCGCCGCGATCTCGTCGAGGTAGACGTCCCACGTCACCTGGTGGGCATCTCTGGGGAACCAGACTCCCCACGAGTCCGGCGCGGTGCCGAGACGGAGCTTGGAGAGGTCGGACATGTGGTCTCCTTCCGCGCCCGTGGGCCAGGCCACGGGGCACGACGAACTACTTGGCGGTGGGAAAGTGGAAGCTCGCCTCACTGGCGTGGGACGAGTGCGGCCAGCGGGCGGTCACGACCTTGGCCCGGGTGTAGAAGCTGACGCCCTCGGGACCGTGCACGTGCTTGTCCCCGAACAACGAGTCCTTCCAGCCACCGAAGGAGTAGAACGCCATCGGCACCGGGACCGGGACGTTGATGCCGATCATCCCGACGTGGACGCCACGCTGGAACCTCCGGGCCGCCTCACCGCTCGAGGTGAAGATCGCGGTGCCGTTGCCGTAGGGGTTGGCGTTGATCAGGGCGATCGCCTCGTCGACGCTGTCGGTGCGGACCACCGAGAGCACCGGTCCGAAGATCTCCTCGCGGTAGACGTCCATGTCCGTCGCGACCCGGTCGATCACCGTCGGACCGACGAAGTAGCCGTCCTCGTGGCCCGGTACGACGTAGCCGCGGCCGTCCACGGTCACGGTCGCGCCCTGCGCCTCGCCCGTGTCGATCAGCCCGAGGATGCGCTCCTGGGCCTCTTTGGTGACGACCGGGCCCATCTCGCTGCTGCTGTCACGCCCGGAGCCCACCTTGACCGCGCGTGCGCGCTCGTTGACCGCCTCGACGATCGCGTCCCCGGCGGACCCGACGGCGACCGCGGCGGAGATCGCCATGCAGCGCTCCCCTGCGGAACCGAAGGCTGCGGCGGCGAGGTGATCGGCCGCGAACTCCACGTCGGCGTCGGGCAGGACGATGGCGTGGTTCTTGGCCCCGCCGAGCGCCTGCACCCGCTTGCCGTTGGCGGTCCCCCGCTCATGGATGTACTTCGCGATGCGGGTGGACCCGACGAACGACACCGCTGCGACGTCGGGCGAGTCCAGGATGGTGTCGACGGCGACCTTGTCACCGTGCACGACGTTGAAGACGCCGTCGGGCAACCCGGCCTGCTGCCAGAGCTCGGCCAGCCGCATGGAGGCCGAGGGGTCGCGCTCGCTCGGCTTGAGCACGAAGGTGTTCCCGCAGGCGATGGCCACCGGGAACATCCACATCGGCACCATGGCGGGAAAGTTGAACGGAGTGATCCCTGCGACGACCCCCAGGGGCTCCCGGAAGGAGTAGGTGTCGACGTCGGTGGACACCTGGTCGGAGAAGTCACCCTTGAGGAGATGCGGGATCCCGCAGGCGAACTCGACCACCTCGAGACCGCGCTGCACCTCGCCCAGCGCGTCCGAGAGCACCTTGCCGTGCTCATCGGTGATCAGCTCGGCGATCTCCTCCGCGTGGGCGTTCACCAGCTCGCGGAAGGCGAACAGCACCTTCGTCCGCCGGGACAGCGACGTCTGGGACCACTCGGCGAACGCGTCCTTGGCCGCAGCGATGGCCGACTCCACGTCTGCCGTCGAGCCGAGCAGCACCTCGGACTGTTGCGCCCCGGTGGCGGGGTTGAAGACGGGTGCGGTGCGGTCGGTGCTGCCGGACGTGGTCTTGCCGGCGATCCAGTGCTGGACGGTTCTCACGGTGGCCTCCGGGGTCGGTGGTTGCGCTTGCAGTGAGGGATGACGCGGCGGAGCGACATCCCGGAGCGCCGGTCCTCATCCAACCCACGGCGACCGTTGGCTGTCAAGACTTTGTCCTGACATTCTATCGGCTGAACAACTGGCCCGCGACGATGGTCCCAAGTTCAGAATGTTAGAACAAAGCCTTGACAACGAATCTTCGGCTCGGCAAGGCTGTGACGGCCGACACAGGGTCGGCATTCCGAGCGAGGTACTGACTCATGAGGTTCGCCGCCGGCACCACGGGAGTCCGCAGGATCCGCCCTCGAGGTCAGATCTGCGTTCCACATCAGGCCAAGCTCCGACCGCCCTCGCGCTTGCGAGTCGGCTCCGCCCGCATCCGTGCCGGGAGCAGGCAGGCTTCACAAGGAAAGGAATCTGGACCATGAAACAGACCCGAGCTCGACGAGGCGGCCCGCTCATCATTGCCGCCGTGCTCGCCGTCTTCCTGTCAGCCTGCGCCTCCGGGGGCCGCACGGACACCGGGAGCACCAGCAATAGCGGAAGCGGCGGTGGTGCGGGGGACAACTCCGGCTACACGATCGCGATGATCACCCACGAGACCCCGGGTGACACGTTCTGGGACAAGATCAAGTCCGGGGCGACGCAGGCCGCGAAGAACTACGGCATCGACCTCAAGTACTCCAACGACCCCGACCCGGGCAAGCAGGCGACGCTGATCCAGAACGCCATCGACTCGAAGGTCGACGGCATTGCCACCACCCTCGCGACCCCGGACGCCCTCGCCGCCTCGGTGAAGGCGGCGAAGGACGCCAAGATCCCGGTCGTGGCCTTCAACTCCGGCATCGACCAGTACCAGAGCGTCGGCGCGTCGATGTACTTCGGTTCCGACGAGAAGCTGGCGGGCGAGACCGCGGGTGAGCGGATCGCCCAGGCGGGGGGCAAGAACGTGCTCTGCGTGATTCAGGCCTCTGGCTCGGTGGCGCTGGAGACTCGTTGCGCCGGTGTCAAGAGCAAGGCACCCAGCACCGAGAACATCCAGGTCAACGGTGCCGACGACTCCGCCGTGGTGTCCTCGCTGCAGGCCAAGCTGTCGCAGGACAAGTCGATCGACTACATCGTCACGCTGGGTGCCCCGATCGCACTCGACGCGCTCAAGGCGATGGACTCGGCCGGGAGCAAGGCGAAGCTCGTGACCTTCGACCTGAACGCCGACGCGGCGAAGGACATCAAGGACGGGAAGATCGCTTTCTCGATCGACCAGCAGCCGTACGTCCAGGGCTACATGGCCGTGACTGCGCTGTACCTCGACAAGAAGAACGGCAACGACATCGGCGGTGGTGGCCCGGTTCTCACCGGCCCGTCGTTCGTGGACAAGTCGAACATCGGCACCATCCTCCCGTTCGCGCAGAAGGGCACCCGCTAGCGGATCCCGTGGGAGGTCGCACGACCCAGGGTCGGACAAGCCAGCGCCGTACGGCCTCCCTCGACCAACCGGAACCTTGGAGGTTCTCTCATGAGTCAGACGTCTGAAAAGCAGGCCCTCGGGGCCCCAGCCGAGGATACGAACCGGGTTCAGCTCGGGTTCCTGAACAGGGCCCTGGCCCGCCCGGAGATCGGTGCCCTCGTGGCTGCGATCGTCATCGGCATCTTCTTCCTCGTGGTGGCCCCACCCTTCCGGTCGGCCGAGTCGCTGGCCACCGTCCTCTACCAGAGCTCGACGATCGGAATCGTGGCCGTGGCCGTCGGCATGTTGATGATCGGCGGCGAGTTCGACCTCTCCGCCGGCGTGATGGTGACGACCGCCGGACTCGTCAACGCGATCTTCTCCTATCAGAACAACCTGAACCTGTGGGTCGGCGCAGCGCTCTCCCTGGTCGTCGCGCTGGCCATCGGATTCCTCAACGGGTACCTGGTGATGAAGACCGGAATCGCCAGCTTCCTGATCACCCTGGGCACGTTCTTCGTCCTGCAGGGGGTCAACCTGGGCGTGACCAAGCGGGTCACGGGCTCGGTCTCCACTCCCAACATCGACCAGATGAACGGCTACTCGCAGCTCCAGAAGGTCTTCGCCTCCACGTTCCAGGTCGGCTCGGTCAACGTCAGCATCACCGTGGTGTGGTGGTTCCTGTTCGTGGCACTGGCTTCCTGGGTACTGCTGCGCACCAAGGTCGGCAACTGGATCTTCGCGGTCGGCGGGAACCAGGCAAGTGCACGGGCCGTCGGTGTGCCGGTGATGAAGGTCAAGATCGGCCTGTTCATGACCGTGAGCTTCCTCGCGTGGTTCACGGGCATGCACACGCTGTACAGGTTCAACACGATCCAGGCCGGCAACGGCGTGGGCAACGAGTTCCTCTACATCATCGCCGCCGTCGTCGGTGGCACTCTGCTGACCGGCGGCTACGGCAACGCCATCGGCGTGGCCATCGGCTCCTTCATCTTCGGCATGACGAGCCTGTGCATCGTGTACGCCGGCTGGGACCCGAACTGGTTCCGCGCCTTCCTCGGCGTGATGCTCCTGCTGGCGGTCCTGGTGAACCTGTACGTGAAGAAACTCTCCACTTCAAGGAAGGTGGGCTAGCCATGACCGACACCATCAGCGAGCACGCAGACCAGTCGCTGCACGAGGGCGAGGCCCTGGTCGAGATGAAGGAGGTGGGGAAGAGCTACGGCGCGATCCGCGCCCTGAGGGGGGTCAACCTCACGGTCCGGGCGGGCGAGGTGACCTGCGTCCTGGGTGACAACGGCGCTGGGAAGTCGACCCTGATCAAGATCATCTCGGGACTGCACCCGCACAACGAGGGCACGCTCAAGGTGGACGGCCGTGAGGTGCACTTCTCCTCTCCTCGCGAGGCGCTGGACCACGGCATCGCCACCGTCTACCAGGACCTCGCCGTCGTGGCGCTCATGGAGGTCTGGCGCAACTTCTTCCTCGGTTCGGAGATGACGACGAGCGGCATCCCGCTTTCCGCCCTGAAGGTCAAGGACATGAAGCGCATCGCCGACGAAGAGCTGCGCAAGATGGGCATCGTCGTCAAGGACATCGACCAGCCCATCGGTGAGCTCTCGGGCGGCCAGCGTCAGTGCGTCGCCATCGCCCGCGCCGTCTACTTCGGCGCACGGGTGCTCATCCTCGACGAGCCCACAGCAGCGCTGGGTGTCAAGCAGTCCGGTGTCGTGCTGAAGTACACGGCCGCTGCGCGAGACGCGGGCCTCGGGGTGGTGTTCATCACCCACAACCCGCACCACGCCTACCTGGTCGGCGACCACTTCGTCATCCTCAAGCTCGGCCAGGCAGTGCTCGACAGGAGGCGCAGCGAGGTGGATCTCGACCAGCTGACCCGGCAGATGGCCGGCGGCGACGAGCTCACCGAGCTGTCCCACGAGCTGCAGCGATGACGGTCGCTGTTGCTCACCAGGTCTCGGCGACCGCACGGATCGCGCTGACCCAGGCAGTGCAGGAGGCCAAGCTCCGGGGGACCGACCTCGCGGTGCTCCACGTGGTGAACTCGTCGCTGGACGCTGATCGCGCCGAGGCCTACCGGCTCGGCGTGTCCGACGAGATCGAGAGAGCAGTCGGGACGGAGACCGGCGTCACCTGGGAGCTTCACCTGCAGACAGCGACTGCGGACGTCGGCGAGGCGATCGTGACCCTCAGCGAGGGCCTGGGTGCCGACCTCCTCGTCATCGGCGCCCGGCGCCGGTCACCGGTGGGCAAGGCTTTGCTGGGCAGCGTCGCGCAGACGATCATCCTCCAGGCGAACCTCCCGGTGCTCGTCGTCAAGGTGCCCTAGGGCCGGGCAGCGGGTTGGGAACGATTGAGCTCTCGCTCGGGGCATGGGTCTGGCTGGCGGTCGCCGGAGTGCTGGTGGGGGTGGCCAAGACCGCGATCAGCGGAGTCGGCTCCATCGCCGTCGTGATGTTCGCCGCGGTGCTGCCGGCGCGTGAGTCGACAGGCGCCATCCTGCCGCTGCTCGTGTGCGGAGACGTCGTTGCCGTGGCCTGCTACCGACGTCACGCTGACTGGGGCACCCTGTGGCGTCTGGTGCCCGGCGTCCTTCCCGGCCTGCTCCTCGGTGCCTGGTTCCTGGCAGTGGTGGACGACGTGGTGATGCGCCGGACGATAGCCGTGACGTTGCTGGTCATGTGCGGGATCCAGCTGTGGCAGCGTGCACACACTGCGCAGCTTGCCCTCACCGGGCCCCGGCGCCCGCACGGCCTGACCACGCTCAGCACGGGCGCCGCAGCCGGCTTCGCCACGATGACGGCCAATGCTGCGGGACCGGTGACCACCATCTACCTGATCAGGGCGGGCCTGCCGATGTTGCAGATGATCGGCACGGGCGCCTGGTTCTACCTGGTCGTGAACCTGGCCAAGGTGCCTTTCAGCGCGGGGCTCGGCCTGATCACGCCGACCAGTCTCGTCCGGGACGCACTGCTGGTGCCGGCCCTCCTCGCCGGCGCAGGACTCGGCATCTTGCTGGTCCGGCGTCTCCAGCAACGCCAGTTCGAGGTGGTGACGCTCGCGTTCAGCGCCGGATCAGCCGCGCTGCTCCTGCTCTGACCCACTCGTAGGTCATGATGAGAGTAGGTTCTGACATACTGACTTTTGTGACCTCTATGCCAGCACCCGTGGACCAGCTCACGACCCTCCGGGGCTTTCGCGTCGACCGGTCCAGCCCGATCCCGCTGTACTTCCAGGTCTCCCAGCACATCGAGAGCGCGATCGAATCGGGAAAGATACCCAACGGCACCGTGTTCAGCAACGAGATCCAGCTCGCCGAGGAGCTGGGCCTCTCCAGGCCCACGATGCGCCGGGCGATGCAGGACCTCGTCGACAAGGGCCTGATCGTGCGTCGACGGGGCATCGGGACCCGCGTCGTACAACCCAAGGTGCGTCGGCCCCTCGAGCTGACCAGCCTCTACGACGACCTCGCTGGGTTCGGACAGTCCCCGACGACCGCGGTCCTGGAGCTGGGCACCATGCCGAGCGACAGCGCAGTCGCCGAGCGCCTGCACATCCCGGTCGGCACCGAGGTGATGCGGGTCGTCCGCCTGCGCAGCGCCCGCGGCAAGCCCATTGCCAAGCTCACCAACTTCCTCCCCCAGAGCGTCGGGGAGCTCTCCGAGGAGGACCTCGAGGAGCACGGCCTCTACGAGCTGATGCGGGCACGCGGCATCCATCTGCACAGCGCCTCCCAGAGCGTGGGCGCCCGCAACGCCACCGGCGCCGAGGCACGCCAGCTGGGCGAGTCGCGGAACGCCGCCCTGCTGACGATGCAGCGCACGACGTACGACGACCACGGGACCGCGGTGGAGTTCGGCACCCACCTCTACGCGGCCAGCCGCTACACCTTCGAGATCGACCTCCTCACGCCCTGATCCGCCCCGACCTGATCCGCCCGCGCGGGTCCCGAGCTGCCGCGCACCATCAGCCGGGGCTGCAGCACCGTGTCGGTCGGGTCGGCGTCCGGGTTCTCGATCCGGGCGATCGCTGTACGCACCGCGGTCTCGGCGAGCACGGACGCCTCCTGGCTGACGGTCGTCAGGTTCACGGTCGCCAGCTCGGCGAACGATGAGTTGTCGTAACCGGTGACCGAGCAGTCCTCCGGGACCCGCACCCCAGCCTTCGTCAGCGCGTCGATGATCCCCAGCGCGCAGTGGTCGTTGAAGGCGGACACCGCTGTGGGCAGCACGTCGAGCGCCAGCAGACGGGCCGCGGCGCGTTGACCGTCCTGCTCGGTCCCGCCGCCGGCCTGCACGCGCGCCACCGGAGCAAGGCCGTGCCTGCGCATCGCAGCCCGATAACCACGGCCGCGCTCCGCCGCGATCGGGTGGTCCCCGCCGTCGACGTGGGCGATGGCGGTGTGCCCCAGGCCCACCAGGTGGTCGACGAGGAGCGCCATCCCCCGGTGGTCGGCGGAGCGAACGATGTCGACCGCGTCCAGCCGGACCCGCCGACCGATCAGGACCACGGGGACCCGCTTGCTGACGACGCGCAGCTCGGAGGTCGACAGGTCGCATCCGAGCAGGATCAGCGACTCGCAGCGGAACTCCGTCAGGGTCTCGACCGCGCGGAGCTCCGGGTGGCTCTGGGTGATTCCGGACAGGACGATCTCGTAGCCCGCATCCTGGGCCGCAGCCTGAATGCCCTCCACCATCTCGCCGTGAAAGGCGTTGCGCACGTTCATCGCCACGCCGAGATGCCGGGTACGGCTGCGCTTCATCATGCTCGCGGTGCGGTTCGGGACGTAGCCCAGCTCCTTGGCCACGGCGAGCACCCGTGCCCGCGTCTCATCGCTGGCACCGGGCACGCCGCGGAACACGATCGACACGAGCGCCGTGGACACGCCGGCCGCACCCGCCACGTCACGCATCGTCGGCGCACTGGGTCTCCCCCGCGGATCAGTCATGTTCAGCCACCCTTCTCGCCGGACCCCTTGACACCGGAGCAGTGCACGCGCGACTGTACTCTAGATCGTTCTACTATAACGTTCTAGATGAGGTGAGTCCGATGTTCCTCGGCGCCTACACCGCGTGCCTCCACGACAAGCCACTCCCCGACGCCCTGCGCATCATGGCGGGCCTTGGCCTCGACAGTGCGGAGGTCAACTCCGGCGGCTTCCTCCCGGCCGTGCACCTGCCGATCGCAGACCTCCGCTCGAGCGAGACCGCCCGCTCGGACTATCTCGGCCTCTTCCACGAGGCGGGGATGACGCTCACGGCTCTGAACTGCAACGGAAACCCCCTCGACCCCGATCCCGAGGGCGAGAAGCAGGCGCAGGACATCTACACCTCGATCGAGGTCGCGGCCCTTCTGGGGGTCGGGCGCGTGGTCGCGATGTCCGGCACACCGGGGTCGGAGCCGACCTCGACGCTGCCGGTGTGGAACGTCGTACCGTGGCACAGCGCCTTCCTACGGATCCAGGACTACCAGTGGAACGAGGTGGCCATCCCGTTCTGGAGGAAGGTGCAGTCCTTCGCCGCCGACCACGACGTCAAGGTGTGCCTCGAGATGCACCCGGGCAACGTGGTCTTCAACCCGCGGACGATGGAGCGGCTCGCCACGGAGATCGGCTCCACCCACGTCGGCGCGGAGATGGACCCCAGCCACCTCTTCTGGCAGGGGATCGACCCCACCGAGGCCGTGCGGTCGCTGGGCTCGCTCGTCTTCAACGCCGCAGCCAAGGACACCCGCATCAACCCGCTGTCGAAGGTCAACGGGAATCTGGACGACAGCTTCACCCTCGTGGCACCCGACGACCCGCAGTGGCTCAGTCTCGGCGGCCCGCACTCCTTGAGCGGGTGGCCCAAGAGCTCCTCGTGGGACTTCGTCGCGGTGGGTCGCGGGCACGACGTCACCTGGTGGACCGGCTTCCTGCAGGCGCTCGATGAGGTCGACCCCGACATGGCGGTCAACATCGAGCACGAGGACCGGGAGCTCGACCAGCTGGAAGGGCTGCGGTACGCCGCCCGGACGCTGCTGCAGGCGGCCGGGCGCACGGCCACGGACGAAGGAGAGCCGGCATGAGGGACTCCATCGGCGTGGCCGTGATCGGGGCCGGCATGGCCGGCCGCTCCCACGCCCACGCCTACCGCAACGCCCAGACGGTCTTCGGCGTGGACGCACCGCCCGTACGACTGGTGGCGGTCGCCGACATCAACGAGGAGTTCGCGCGCCATGCCGCCGAGCGCTACGGCTTCGAGCGGGCCGAAAGGAGCTGGACGGCATTGGCCGAGGCCACGGACGTCGACGCCGTCAGCATCGTCGTCGCCAACGACCTCCACCGTGAGATCGCCGAGGCGATGCTGGCCTCGGGCAAGCACGTGCTCTGCGAGAAGCCCCTGGCTTCGAACGTCGAGGACGCGGAGGCGATGGTGAAGGCCGCCGACGCGGCTGGCACCGTGGCGGCGTGCGGCTTCTCCTACCGCCGCTCCCCTGCGATGAGCGCCATCGGCGAACAGCTCCGCAACGGGGCACTGGGTGAGGTCATCTCGTTCGACGGGAAGTACTGGTGTGACTACGCTGCCGACCCCGACGCTCCGAGCAGCTGGCGGTACACCGGACGCTTGGGCTCCGGCGCGCTCGCCGACCTCGGCAGCCACCTGATCGACATGGCCGAGCAGCTGTGCGGCCCGATCCGCTCCGTTCGAGGGGCGGCCTTGCCGACCGTGATCCCGGACCGTCCTGTTCCGCAGGAAGCCGTCCTCGGGCACGCCGCCGGAGTGACCGTCAGCGACGAGCGCGCACGGGTCACCAACGAGGACGTCGCGGACTTCGTGGTCGAGTTCGCGTCCGGTGCCGCCGGGTCGTTCTCGATCTCCCGGGTGGCCCACGGGCACCCCAACGACCTCGGCTTCGAGGTGTTCGGCACCAGGGGCGCTGCCCGGTTCGACCTCTCCCGCAACTCCGAGTTCGGCTTCGTGGACAGCACCCCCGACCCGGTCACCAACGGCTGGCGTCGCGTCGTCGTCGGTCCTGACCATCCCTACGTGGCGGCCGCGCAGTCCATGCCGTTCCCCGGTGTGGGGCACGGCGGCCAGGAGTTCTTCACCTACCAGGCGCGTGCCTTCCTCGACGAGATCTGCGGACTCACACGGCTACCGCGCCCGGCGACGTTCGCGGACGGTCTGCGCAACCTCCGGGTCCAGGAGGCCGTCGTACGGACCGTGACGTCGGCCCCGGCGATCGAGGTCCCGGCCTGACCGTCTGGCCTGACAGCGGGCGCATCCGGGACTGGAACATCCCCCACTTCTGGGATGCGGGCCGCAGGCAACCCGCGGAGGATGGCAAGGCCGACGTGCGCGAGTTCCGGCATCCGCCTCGACCCTCGGGCGTCCCCGGCTGGGCGAGGAGAGAACAGATGATCTCAGGAGAGACGATCGACCAGATCACCCATTTCGACGGCGCCGGACTGTCTGTCGTGTCGCTGTACCTGGGGCGCGACCCCGATCGGCGGGACCTGCGCTCGCTGGCCAGCCGCGCCTCCAGCCTGCTGCACGAGATCCGGCCGATGACCGAGGACTCCTCGCTGGGTCGCGAGGCCCGGCTCTCGCTGCGCGAGGACCTGGAGCGGATCGAGGCCGAGTTGCGCGACGAACCGGTGAAGCCGGGGGCGGTGGCAATCTTCTCCTGCAGCGGTCGCGGCTTCTACGAGCAGGTCGAGCTGCCGCGCCGGGTGCGCGACCGGGTCATGGTGGATGCGACTCCTTGGGTGCGGCCCATGCTGGCGGTGCTGGACGAGTTCCACCGCACCTGCGTCCTGGTCGTGGACGGCGCGACGGCCCGCACGTGGGAGCTCCACCAGGGCGAGATCAAGGGGACGAGCGAGGTCCTCGACAGGTCGCTGCGCAAGCCCGAGTACACCGACCGCTACGGCAAGGAGGAGCGCGACAGGAACGAGTCCGAGGGGCTCCGGAGGCACTTCCGTCAGGTGGCCGGCTTCCTCGACAGCCTCTACCGAAACGGGCGGTTCGAGCTCCTGGTGGTGGGTGGCCACGAGCACGAGATCGCGGCCCTCGAGGCAAACCTGTCGCACCGGCTACGCGCGTGCGTGGCCGGGACGTTCACCATCGACCCGGGCGGCGCGTCCGTCGCGGACGTCCGCGCGAGCGCCGAGGAGATCGTCGACCGCTACGAGCGGGACGAGGAGCGGCGGTGGGTGGCCGCCACCCTGGAGAAGGAGGCAATGGGCGGCCTCGCCGCCGTCGGGGCGGAGCGCTGCCTGTGGGCCGCCTCGGTCGCTGCGGTCCAGCGACTCCTGGTCCACGACGACACCGTCGTCCCCGGCGTGGTGTGTGACGAGTCGGGGTGGCTGGCCGAGAGCGGCGACACCTGCCTCGTCTGTGCGCAACCGACGCGCAAGACCAGCGACGTGCTGGACGAGCTGGCCGAGGCCGTGATCGACGCCGGCGGCACCGTGGAGCACGTCTACGCCGAGACCCCCCTGCAGGACCACGTCGTCGCCGCCGAGCTGCGCTTCCCGCTTCCGCCGAAGCCGGGCGAGGACACCTGACGGCTCTGCGGGCGCGATGTCCCGTGAGGCCGAAGGTGTTCGTCGAGTTGCGGTGTCGGCACGGGAGCGACGGGAGCGACGGGAGCGACGGAGACCCTGTACGCCGGTGTGCGGTCGAGGGTCAGGCCACGCCACCTACCTCGAGTCTCGGCTGCAGCGGCCTAGGCCCGGCGTCCATCGCTGCTTGACCTGGCCATCACGACCTGACCCACCATGGTCCGACGGCTCATCGCTACGAGGGAGCCTACGAGCTCGGCGACATCACTGACCGGCATCATCGAGTCCGGGGACAGGTCGTCGTGCTTCCATGCGGCCAGATCGGTGTCGACGTACCCCGGAGCGATGGCGGTCCCCGTGATCCCGGAGGATCCCTGTTCGATGTTGAGGGTCTCGATGAGCATCCCCAGAGCAGCTTTGGTCGCTCCGTAGACGGCGAGCTGGGGCTCGGCGTACACACCGGTGATCGAGGACATCGCAATGACCTTCGCACCATGTCGAGGGTCGGACTCAGCGGCCGCCCGGAGGAGCGGAAGCGCGGCCTGGAGATAGAGCAATGGCGCACGCAGATTGAGATCGACGAGCCTTTGGAAGCGGTGCATGGGGATGTCACCGATCTTCCCAAGACTGCCGACGCCCGCGTTGAGGACCAGAACGGACAGGTCGCCGTGAGCCATGCGGTGTGCTTCCACCACGGCGGTGATGTCGTCTGGCTCGCCGAGCTCACCTGCTCGGGCAACGACTGTGACGCCGCCGAGGCTGCGAAGGTGGTCCGCAGTGGCCGCCAGCGCCTCGGGATCGCGCGCCGAGATCGTGAGGTCGAACCCGTCGACGGCGAGGCGCTCGGCGATTCCGCGGCCGATGCCGCGCGTGGCCCCCGTCACCAGGGCGCTGCGCTTGGCGGTGGTCATGTCGTCTCCAGGATGTTCAGGCCGGCATCGATGAGCTCGGCGACCGCGGCGCCCGCGGTCTGGAATCCGTCGCCCACGGTTCCGCCGGCGCGGTATCGGTGATCGATCCCCGCGGCGATGACGGCGAGCTTGTAGAACGCGAGTGCCTGGTGGAACTCCCAGTGGTCGAGCCGCACACCGCCGGCCCTCTCGTAAGCGGATGCGAGGTCCGCCACGTCGGGTAGTCGAGAGCTCGTCCATGCGCTGGGGAACCCCAGGATCATGTCGAGGGCCGGGTGACGATAGGCGCACATGAGGGCGACGTCGGCCACGGGGTCACCGATGGTCGAGAGCTCCCAGTCGACGATCGCCTTGACCCGCCCGCCGTCACCGAGGTCCACCAAGGTGTTGTCGCTGCGGTAGTCGCCATGCACGACCGCGGTGTGTGGCTGGTCGGGGACCGCACCATGCAGTCGATCGGCCAGCGCCTCGGCGCGGCCACTGTCGTCCCTGCCGACGATCTCCCACTGACCCGACCATCGGCGCAGCTGCCGCGCGGCGTAGCCGTCCGGTCGCCCGAACGTGGAGAGCCCTACCGCCTCGTGGTCGATCGAGTGCAAGGCTGCAAGGGTCGCGACGAGCTCATCGACGCTGGACCTCAGCAGGGACTCGTCGAGAGCGTCGACGTCCGCGCGGGTACGAAGCGATGAGCCCTCCACGAACGCGACGACCGTGAACGGCGCCCCCAGGATCGCGTCGTCCTGGCACAACAGGACGCTGGGCGGGACCGGGACCCCCGCCCCCTCCAGTGCGGACGTCACACGGAACTCCCGTGCAACGTCGTGCGCCGACGGAGTCGCGCCAGCAGTCGGAGGGCGTCGCAACACCCAGCGTGACTCCTCGTCCTCGAGCAGATACGTCAGGTTCGACCGCCCGCCGTCGATCAGTCGGGCCGAGAGGTCCCCCTGGACAACGGCTCCCTGGGCCGTGAGCAGGTCCGCCACGGCGCCCAGCTGGGCATGGGTGAGCTTGCTCATGGCGCGTCCCGGGTGATGGTTCGGACCGCGCGCTTCGCGATCGACCAGCGGTGGACCTCGGAGGGTCCGTCGTAGATGCGGAACGGACGCAGCTCACGCGCGATCTTCGCGACAGGGAGGTCTTCGGCGACGCCGAGCCCACCGCACATCTGCGTGGCACGATCGGCGACGCGGTCGAGCGCCTCGGCGGCGAACGTCTTCGCGATCGATGTCGCCCCGGAGGCCCGGCCGCCACTGTCGAGCTCGGCGCAGGCCCGCATCAGGAGGGCTCGCGACGCAGCGAGGTCGATCTCGTTGTCCGCGATGAGCTGCTGGATCATTCCCAGGTCGCTCAACCGGGAGCCGAACGCCTCACGGCCGGCAACGTGCCTCACCGCCACCTCGTGGGCCCGCCGCGCGGCACCGAGCCATCTCATGACGTGCGTCATTCGAGCAGGTCCCAGCCGTACCTGGGCGTAGCGAAAACCCTCGTCCACACCGCCGAGCACACCGTCGTCGGGTACGAACAGGTCGGTGAACGTCACCTCGCAGTGCCCGCCCAGCATGGACTTGTCCACCGTGTTGAGGTGTCGCCCGACGACGAGGCCCTCGGAAGAGGCGTCGGCCAGCAGCATGGTTGCCCCACCACCGCTCCCGGGCTCGCCGCTGGTCCGGGCCATGATGATGAAGAAGGCAGCCCCGTCAGCACCCGTGATGAACCACTTGCGCCCGTTGACCAGCCAACCGCCGTCGACCTTGGTCGCCCGCGTCGCCAGCGCCGTGGGATCGGAGCCGGCGCC
>NZ_JAOPXP010000092.1 GCF_025965085.1 Marmoricola sp. | reverse complement strand
GCGGACAACTCGCCGTCGCCTGCCCAGCACTACTGGACCCTCTCCGCGGAGGAGCAGTTCTACCTGGCCTGGCCGCTGCTGGTGCTCCTCGCGCTGTGGCTGGCCACGCGCGGGTTCGTGCGACTGCGCGATCGCCGGAAGGCCGTCTTCGGGATGCTCGCCCTCACGACCGTCGGCTCGCTGACCTACTCACTGTGGGTCACGGCCACCGACCCCGCCTGGGCGTACTTCGTGACCCCCGCCCGCGCCTGGGAGTTCGGGGCCGGTGCGCTGCTGGCGTTCGCCCCGGCGGCGGCGTCCGGGCGTCGGGGCGTCCACATCCGCGCCGGCCTGGGCTGGGTCGGGCTGACCGGGCTGGTGTCCTGCGCGCTGGTCTTCGACGCGTCGACCCCGATGCCGGGCACCGCGGCCCTCGTCGTCGTCGCGGCCGCGACGACGCTGATCTGGGTGGAGGCCCCCGACGTGCCCTGGGCGGCGTCGAGGCTCCTCGTGCTGCGCCCGGCCCGAGTCCTCGGCGACCTCTCCTACGCGGTCTACCTGTGGCACTGGCCGATGATCATCCTGCTGCCCTACGTGACATCCCACCCGCTCACCGACGTCGACAGGCTCTCGATCCTGCTCGCCACCATCGGCGCGGCGGCGCTGACCAAGCGCTGGGTCGAGGACCCGGTGCGTGCCGCCCGCCGGTTCGGACTGGCCCGGCCCCGGGCCACCTTCGCGTACGCCGTGGCGGGGGCCCTCGTGCTCGCAGCGGTCTGCGTGGTGCCCCGGGTCGACGTCGCGCGCGCCGCCGATCGCGCGGAGCAGGCCGCGCGGGCCCTGACCGCGAAGGCGCCGCCGTGCTTCGGCGCCGCGGCCCGCGACCCGAAGGCGAAGGGCTGCCCCAACCCCGACCTCGTGAACGTGCTCGTCCCGGCACCCGCGACGGTGGCTCGCGACTACCCCCAGTACCAGCGGTGCGAGGCCCCCGCGCAGGCTGATCCCCTCCAGCCCTGCGTCTTCGGCAAGCCCGCCGGCAAGGTCCCGCACGTCGCGGTGGTCGGCGACTCGCACGCCCGCATCATGATGACGATGCTCGAGCCGCTGGTCGAGGCCGGGAAGCTCACCGTCGACCTGTTCGTCTCGGGCGGGTGCCCGTGGTCGACGCAGGCCCCCAACCTGCAGAACGCCGCGGGACGCACCTGCGCGTCCTTCCGCGCCCGGCTCGAACCGCTCCTCGACCGCACCGCACGGCAGTACGACGCCATCCTCACCACGGCCCGCCTCACCACGATGCGCGGCAGTGAGGAGGAGCGCGTGGCGGGTCTCGTGGAGGCGTGGAGCCGGGTGACCCGTCAGGGCGTGCCGGTCGTGGTCCTCCGCGACAACCCGCAGGACCCCTACGACCAGGACCCCGCGCACGACCCGAACGACTGCCTCTCGCGGACACCGATCCACGAGGCCAACCAGCGGTGCTCGGTCGACCGCTCCGCGAGGCTCGACCGCTGGTTCGACGCGCTCGCGGTCGCGGCAGCGCGTACGCCGGGGGCCGAGCTCGTCGACCTGACGCGCTTCTACTGCGACCAGCGCACGTGCCCGGTGGTGGTCGGCGGGGTCAACGTCTACTTCGACAACAACCACCTGACCGTGACCTACGCGCGGACCCTGGCGCCGTACCTCCACCGCGAGCTGACCGATCGCGGCCTGCTCGAGCCGTGAGGGTTCTGACAGCATTGACTGCCATGAGCGCTCCCGCCGGCTGGTACCCCGATCCGCAGACCCCCGTTCCCGGCGCGCCGCCGCAGCAGCGCTACTGGGACGGACAGGCCTGGACCGAGCACGTCGCGCCGGTCAACCCGGCCTACGAGCACCCGGCCGCGGGCCAGGCGAGCCACGGGGCCCAGCAGCCCTACGCCCATGGGTACGCCGGCCTCGCGACGACTCCCGACGGGGCGCCGCTCGCCGGCTGGTGGCACCGCGTGGGCGCCTACCTCATCGACCTCGTGGTCCTGGGGCTCGTGATCACCGCGCTCGCCTTCCCGTTCATCCGGGACGTCCTGACCGCCTTCCGTGAGTACCTCGACGTCGCGATGACAGCGGCCCAGAACGGGCAGCCGGCGCCGTCCACTGCTGCCCTCACCGAGAAGATCGCGGGCTCCACGCTGGTGATCGGCGTCATCGGCCTCGCGGTCAACTTGGTCTACACGGTCTGCTTCCTGCTGTGGAAGCAGGCCACCCCGGGAAAGCTGGCAGTGGGCCTGCGCGTGCGCCTGCGGGAGCGCCCGGAGCTGCCGCTCACCAGCATCTGCCTGCGGTGGCTCGTCCAGACCTTCCTCCCCGGCGCGCTCGGGAAGATCCCGCTCGTGGGAGCGCTGTTCAGCCTGTTCGGGTTCCTCGACGACCTGTGGCCGCTGTGGGACTCCAAGAAGCAGGCCCTCCACGACAAGGCCGCGAAGACCAACGTCGTCCGGGTGCGCTGAGCGCTCCTCACACGGAGAGGTCGTAGCTCACGCCCGTCCTCTGCTCCGAGACGTCCCAGAGCCTGCGTGCCAGGTCGGCGTTGCGGGCGTGCCTGCTCTGCTTTGCGCGGCCGAGCCTCCCGCGGGCCTCGGCCAGGCGCTGCGGACCGACGTACCCGTCCGGTTCGCCGTACGTCGCCGCCCACAGGCTGGGGTTCGCACCGGCCGCGGCCGACTGGAAGACCAGGGGCAGCACGAACGGCGCCACCCGGCGTACGACGGGGTTGGCGCCCATGCCGTCGGTGGAGGTGACCAGGTTGGTGGAGGAGACCCCCGGGTGGGCGGAGGAGACGACCAGCGTGCTGCCCGCCTCGCTGGTCCTGCGGTGCAGCTCGTGGGCGAAGAGCAGATTGGCGAGCTTGCTGTTGCCGTAGTCGTGGCTCGGGCGGTACGTCGCTGCCGGGTTGCCCTCCAGCACGGACTCGTCACCTCGGTGGTGGGCGATCGAGGACACCGGGACCACCCGCGGGGACGGAGCCTGCAGCAGGTGCGGGAGGAGCAGGCCGGTCAGCGCGAAGTGGCCGAGGTGGTTGGTGCCGAACTGGAGCTCGTGGCCGTCCTCGGTCTCGCGGTACGCCGGAGGGGTCATCACGCCGGCGTTGTTGACCAGCACGTCGAGCGGGCCCTCGAAGCGGTCCGCGAACGACTGGATCGACTTCTGCGAGGCCAGGTCGAGCTCCTCGACCGTGGTGACGCCGGGGATCCTGGCCGCGGCGTCGCGGGCGGAGCCGAGGTTGCGGCAGGCGAGGACCACCTCGGCGCCGTGGGCGGCGAGGGCGTGAGCCGTGTGGAAGCCGATACCGGAGTTGGCTCCGGTGACCAGCGCGCGCTTGCCGCTGAGGTCGGGGAGGTCATCGGGGCCGAATCCTGCGAGGTCGGGCGTGGTCATGTCGTCTCCTGGGGGTCGGTGTGCAGGCGGCCGGTGCGATCCCCGGCGAGCGACCGGCTGATCACGAGTCGCTGGATCTGGTTGGTGCCCTCGAAGATCTGGGTCACCTTGGCCTCGCGCATGAAGCGCTCGACCGGGAAGTCGCGGGTGTACCCGTAGCCGCCGAGCACCTGGACGGCATCGGTGGTCACCTTCATGGCGGCATCGGTCGCGGTGAGCTTGGCGATCGAGGCCTCGCGGGAGAACGGCAGGCCACGGTCCTTGAGCCGAGCCGCGTGCAGCATCATCGCGCGGGCCCCCTGCACGGCCGCCTCCATGTCGGCGAGCATGAACGCCAGGCCCTGGAAGTCGATGATCTTCTGTCCGAACTGCTCGCGCTCGCCGGCGTAGGCGACCGCGTGGTCGAGCGCCGCCTGGCCGAGGCCGACCGCGACTGCGGCGATGCCGAGGCGGCCGGAGTCGAGGCCGGCGAGCGCGATCTTGAGGCCGTCGCCCTCGTTGCCGAGGAGCCGTTCGGCGGGCACGCGTACGTCGTCGAGCCGCATCGTCGCGGTGGCCGAGCCGGTGAGCCCCATCTTGCGCTCGGGCGGGTCCGCGCTGAGACCTTCGGAGTCGGCGGGCACCAGGAAGCAGGAGATGCCGTTCCGGTCGTCCGACGTACGCGCCATCAGCTTGTAGAAGTCCGCGTGGCCGCCGTGGGTGGTCCAGGCCTTGGCGCCGTTGATGACGTAGTCGTCGCCGTCCTTGCGGGCGCGCGTCCTCATGGCCGACGGGTCGGAGCCGGCGTGCGCCTCGGAGAGGCAGTAGGCGCCGAGCAGGTCGCCGGCCAGCATGTCCGGGAGCCACTTCCGGCGCTGCTCCTCGGTGCCTGCCGTCGCCAGGCCGAAGCAGGAGAGTGCGTGCACCGAGACGCCGACCCCGACGCTGGCCCAGACGGTCGCGATCTCCTCGACCACCTGCAGGTAGACCTCGTAGGGCTGGCCGCCGCCGCCGTACTCCTCCGGGTAGGGCAGGCCCAGCAGCCCTGCTCGTCCCAGGGTGCGGAACGCCTCGCGGGGGAAGGTCTCGGCGGCCTCGGCCTCGGCCACCCGGGGCAGCAGCTCGCGCTGGGCGAGGCCGCGCACCAGCTCGATGAGGGCGGTCGCCTCCTCGGTCGGGAGGACGCGGGAAGCGGGCATGCTCGCCACCCTAGTTCGCCGCCCCCGGCGGCCGGTCATTGCACAATGGGGGAATGAGTGACTACGAGCCGGCCGACGACCGCTACGGATCGATGGAGTACCGCCGCTGCGGCAGGAGCGGCCTCAGGCTGCCCGCTCTCTCGCTGGGCCTGTGGCAGAACTTCGGCACCGACCGGCCGGAGGAGACGCAGCGCGCGATCCTGCGCCGGGCCTTCGACCGCGGCGTGACCCATTTCGACCTGGCCAACAACTACGGACCTCCCTACGGCCGCGCCGAGGAGAACTTCGGGAAGTACCTCCGCGACGACTTCGACGGGCTGCGCGACGAGCTGGTCATCTCCAGCAAGGCCGGGTACGACATGTGGCCCGGTCCCTACGGACAGGGCGGTGGCTCGCGGAAGTACGTCCTGGCCTCCCTGGACCAGTCCCTGGCGCGAATGGGCCTCGACTACGTCGACATCTTCTACAGCCACCGCTACGACCCGGAGACGCCCGTCGAGGAGACGATGATGGCGCTCGACACGGCGGTGCGCTCCGGTCGCGCGCTGTACGCCGGCATCTCGTCCTACTCCCCGGGCAGGACGGCGCAGGCGGCGGCGATCGCCCGGGAGCTCGGAACGCCGTTGCTCATCCACCAGCCGTCGTACTCGATGCTGAACCGCTGGATCGAGAAGGGCCTGCTCGACGAGCTCGAGCAGCAGGGGATGGGGTGCATCGCGTTCTCGCCGCTGGCGCAGGGGCTGCTCACCGACCGCTATCTCGACGGCGTCCCGCAGGAGTCACGCGCGGCCCGCGGTGGCAGCACGATCGCCCAGGACCACATGGACGAGGCCACGCTCGCCCATGTCCGCAGGCTGAACGAGATCGCCCGGGAACGTGGCCAGAAGCTGGCCCAGCTGGCGCTGCAGTGGGCGCTGCGCGACCGGCGCGTGACCTCGGTGCTCATCGGCGCGTCCTCGGTGGAGCAGCTCGACACCAACCTCGACGCCCTCGACGGCCCGCCGCTCACCGACGACGAGCTGGCCGCCATCGACGAGAACGCCGTGGACGCGGGGATCAACCTCTGGGCCGGGTCCAGCCAGGACTGA
>NZ_JAOPXP010000217.1 GCF_025965085.1 Marmoricola sp. | reverse complement strand
CGTCGTCTCCGACCGCGGCCGGATCCCGGTGGCAGTCATGGATCAGTACCTCGAAGTACGCGCTCGCGGTGAGATCTGACACTGGCCTCGTCTGCGACAGCCGGTGTCCGCTGACACGAGGGCTCGGAATGGGCTCGCTTTGATTCGCAAAGGCCCGCAACACCGCTCCGGCGCCCGCAGTCCCCGAGGACGGCATCGCCGCAGGTCAGAGGCCGGTTTCGCCTCCTGAGCGCAGCCGACCGCAAAGGATCGCGCTTACGCTCGTGATGATCGGTGTCTTTCCGATGACGCACCACGTCGAGTGCGTCGCGCTGTTGGAGAAAACCGGCTCTGACCTGCGGCGGAGCGATTCGCGATGAAGCCGTCGACCTCCGCCAACCCGCCTTATGGCGCACTTTGGGCGCAATGTATGCCGACCGGCGGCGTTTGACACCCGATCCGGCCCACGGAAGGCCGGGCGGTTTCGTCGCGCGCGGCGGGGCTGAACCGACCCGGGCCGCACACCGGGGGAGTGGCTGGCTATGAACCGCCAATGCCTACGAACGCATCGACGTCCCTTGCTCAACCATCACCCCAGCCCGCACGAGACCAGGAGGACGCAGCCGACCTCGCTGCCGTGATCCCGTGGCTGCCCGGGCCCACGCTCCAGCCACGTCGGGGACTGACCGACCAGGACCTCGAGCGGATCACCCGCGCGAGCGAGGCCGCCCGTTCACCCGGAACTCACAAGATCTACCAATACGCGTGGGAGCAGTGGGCCACGTGGTGCGCCGAGCGCGGGTTCGAACCGCTCCCGGCCGACCCGGCCGCGATGTGCGCCTTCATGACCCAGCGCGTCGCCGACGGCCTCGCCGTGATCAGCCTCAGCCCCTTCATAAGCGTGATCAACTACGTTCACAGCGCCCACGGCCTGCCCAACCCCAACGAGAACCGTGCCGTCCGCCAGGTCCGGGACGGTCTCCGGCGCACCTACGGCGTGGCGCCCGTCCGCCAAGCCCACCCGCTCTCCGTCGCCGAGCTCCGCACTCTCGTGACCGGCATCGACAGGGCAACACTCGGCGGCGCCCGTGACGTCGCCATCATCCTCGTCGGCTACGCCGGCGCGCTACGCATCGGCGAACTCGCGGCGCTCGCCTTGGACGACCTCGAGTCGCGGCCTGACGGGATCGTTCTGCGGATCCGCCGCTCCAAGACCGACCGCAACGCCGCCGGCGCCAAGGTCGCCGTCGCGCGGGGCAAGCACCCAGAGACCGACCCGATCGCCGCACTCCAGCACTGGCTCCGACTCCGCGGCATCACACCGGGGCCGGTGTTCGTCCCGCTCCGCGGCGGCGCAACAGGGGAACGCGGGCTCGCACCCCACACCTTCGGTCGGCTGCTCAAAGCCCGCGCGAAAGAAGCCGGCCTCCCCAACGCCGAACGGATCACCGGCCACTCACTCCGCGCTGGACACGCCACCGAGGCCCACCGCGCCGGCGTCCCGCTCGCGCGGATCGCTGCCCAGACCCGGCACAAGGACCTCTCCGTCCTGTTCGACCGCTACATCCGCCCCGTCGACGCCCTCGAGTTCAGCTCCAGCAAGGACCTCGGGTTGTGACCGACGGAGCACGTGAAGGCGATCCCGGTGGGCCGGGTGAGATATCACAATCCTTGAAAGTCTTCTAGGATTGTGTGCATGGGAGCAATCAGCGTCGCGCAGGCCGCAGAGCGGCTCGGCGTCAGCGTGCCCCGGATCCACCAGCGCATCGCGGATGGCTCGCTGGTCGCCGAGCGAATCGGGTCCCAGTGGGTGGTCGACGAGCGTTCCCTCCTGCGCGTTCAGGAGCGCAGCAAGCCGGGCCGCCCGCATTCGGCCCGCTCCGCATGGGCCGTCATCGCGGTCTCGGAGAGCGATCGCGAAGGAATGCGTCCCAGCGAGCCCGCAGCCTCGGCGCGTGCCCGAGGGCAGCTGAAGCGTCTGCTTGCCCCTGCTGTGAAGCCCGCCAGCGGTGAGGAAGCCGTCGGCGACCTGGCAGCGTCACTTCGGTCAGTCTTCCGCAACCGGGCCCAGCGCCGCCCGCTCCGTGCGGCACCGGCCGATCTGGCCGATCTCAGGGCCGATGACCGCTGGGCCGTGCTCGTCGACCTAGGGGCGATCGGCATCGCCTCGGCCGACATCGAGGGCTACCTCGGCGAATCGGATGTGGATGGGGTCGTGAGGGATTACCTCCTGGTCGAGGCCGACAGCGATGCGAATGTCGTACTTCACGTCATCCCAGACGTGCAGTACCCATACCCGGACTCAAGGCTCCGGCTTGCGGCGGATCTCGCCGAGCATCGCGGGCCGCGCGAGGAGGCCAGGGCAGCTGAGTTGCTACACGAGCTGGCCATGGAGCGGAAGGCAGCAGAGCGATGATCGTCCTGCCGGCGATGCCGCCCGAGCAAACCGCCTCCTGGCTGGGCCTGCTCGACCTGCACGAGCGGCTCGCCGAAGGCTGGACGCTGATCGGCGGCCAGCTCGTCCATCTGCACTGCGCCGAGCGCGGACAGTTCGCGGTGCGGCCGACGAACGACGCCGACACCGTCATCGACGTACGCGCCGCCCCCACGATGCTCGCCACCTTCACCAAGACGTTGACCGACCTAGGGTTCGAGTCTGCCGGTATCTCAGCCGAGGGCCTCCAGCATCGCTGGATCCGAGGCGACGCCTCGATCGACGTGCTCCTTCCGGACGGCATCGGCGAGCGGGCCAGCCAGCGCCAGGGAGTCACCGGCGGTCCAACCCTGCCGACCGCCGGCGGGACCCAAGCGCTTCGGCGCAGCGAAACGATCGGAGTGACGGCCGGGGGCCGCGAAGGATCCGTACGCCGTCCCAATCTCGTCGGCGCCCTGGTCGGCAAGGCAGCAGCTCTCAGCAACTCGGGCGACCCCGGCCCCGGTCGCCACCGACGCGACTTCGTGATCCTCGCCGGACTGCTGACGGCCCGCGACTTCCGGGGCGAGGAGCTCACCAAGAAGGACCGCCAGCGGCTGCGTGCGATGATCGCTGCGGTAAAGAAGGACCGCGTGCTCCTGATCGAGGTCCCGAATGCCGAGGTCTCGCTCGAGCGGCTCGGTACGGCGGCTGACCTGTAGCTGTCCGCCAGTAGTGCCAGATCCAGCCTCGCTATCGTGACGACGTGCCGGAGGACTTCGTGATCGCCCGCAACGCCGACCCCGGGTCGACGTTGCCGTACCTCCTCCGGATCGCGCTCGGGGACGGGATCATCCTCAAGGCGAAGGACACCTGGCCGTCTACTGCCACCGTGTCGAGGAGTGGCCAGCAGACGCCGAGATTTTCGGCTGGCCCGCTCTGGCGACTTGGCGGCTGCCGGTCGGTGTCCGCTCGATGTGTCACCGACGAACTTCCGTCACGCCCGCAGCCTGATGAGTCGTGCTGAGGCTGCCACCCGCGACTGGCTCAGCGCCCGGCCGGGCCGGATCTCCTCGCAAGCCAGTTTTCTGGGGCTGCACCGACATTCGTGAGATCGGCCGCGCCGCGGGCCGAGGTGTCAGGACAGACGCGCCACGCGTCCTGATTGCCAGGTCAGGTCGTCGCGGGGGAGGCGGATATGCTCGCCCAGCAACCGAGGCCGCCACCGCCGGCTTCCCCCTGACCCTGCTTACGTCACGCGCTTCGGAAGATCTTCCGTGTGGTCTGACCGTGGACGACGCGGTCTGGATCGCCGCCGCGCTCGAGGCTGCCCACGCCGAGTCCACCCGCATTGCCTTTGCCCACACCCGGCGAGTCTGGGAACGCTGGGGCACGGCCACGGGCATCCCAGTTTCGACGCCAGGATTCCCCTGCTGACCATTCTCGGAGGTCCGTTGAGTCCGGGCCGGGGCCGCGAGCTGTCTGAACTGGGGACGTTCGACTCTGTGGGCCCGGATCGGGTGGGCTCACGATGAACGCGTGTTGACCTCGGCGTCCGTGGATCGCGCCACCCCTAGTGGGCGTCCCAGGGTGCCCCCGACCTCGCTGGTGCCCCCGCAGCACGGTGCGTGGGCGTTCGTGGGTCTCCCGCTCGTCCTCGGGGCCCTGGCGACGCCGGCGTCCTGGACCACGGCGCTGCTCACATGGGCGGCGTTCACCTGCTACCCCGTCTCGTACTTCGCGCTGAGCCTGGTGCGCGCCCGCCGGGGCGCTCGCTTCCGCCGACCCCTGGCCGTCTGGATGCTCGCGGCGGCGGCGCCGGCAGCGGTGCTGGTTGCGATGCGGCCGTGGCTGCTTGTGGTGGGCCTCGGGTACGCCGGACTGTTCGCGGTGAACCTGGCCTTCGCGCGCCGCAACCAGGAGCGGGACCTGGTCAACGAGACGGTGCTGATCCTCGAGGTCGTGGCGCTCGTGCCGCTCACGTGGCTGCTTGCCGCGCCGGCAAGCGCTGTTCCGGGGCGGGTGTGGTTGCTGACGGCGGTGTGCGCTTTGGTCCTGATCGGCTCAACCCTTCACGTGAAATCCTTGCTGCGGGAGCGCCGCAACGCGGCGTACGCCCGGGCATCGCGTGCCTTCGCCGTGGCCTCCCTGGCGGTGGTCATCGGCCTCGCCACTCGGTGGGGGCTTCCTGTCGGGCTCGCGCTTGTCGCGCCGTTCGTGCTGTTGATGGCGCGGGCCCTGAAGCGAGACTGGAGCGGGTGGCGGCCGGGTCGGATTGGGCTTGTCGAGCTGGCCTGTTTCGTGGCGGTGGTCGTCGGTGCGGCCCTCGCAGCGAACCTCCGAACCAGAGGTCATTGGACCGGAGGGATGACGAGCAGGCAGGCGCCCGGTTCGGCGAACGGCTCCAGGACACTCCCGGTCGGATCTGCGCCTTGCTCGCTGAGGACTCCGCGCAGCAAGCCGAGGTGGACGTTGCACACGATGTGCGGGTTTCTACGGGCTGCCTCGAGCAGCGGGCATCGGGTCAGGCGGACCGAGGACTGCACCGACGGGTCCTGTCGTGGCTCGAAGCCGAGGTCGTCGAGCAGCTCCACGGCGCGGTCGCGGGCAAGCTCGGGGGTCGTCGGGGTGGCGCCTCGTTCGCGGGCCAGGTCGCGTCCCCAGTCCTCGCCCGCGAGCTCAGCGTCCCTGCTCGGGTGCGCGCTGGTGCGGGTGATGGTGGAGGACAGGACGACGGCGAGTGCGGCGTACTCGGATGCCTGGGTGACCGCCGCGGTGGCCTGGTAGGTCCAGGCCGGTCGACCGCGGCCGTGCGGCTGTTTCCGCGTGCGTGTGGCGAGACCGGACCGGATGAGGGTGTCGAGGTGCTCGCGCACGGTGTTCGGGTGCAGCGACAACGATTCCGAGAGTGCGGCCAGGGTGACCGGGCGCTGCTGGGCGCGCAGGTTGTCGAGAACCTTCGTCGCGGAGGCGGAGAGCCTGCGGCCGGGTGTTCCGCCGCGGGGTCCGACGGAGCCGGATGGCTCTGGGGGCCGGGACCTTCGGCCCTCACTATTTTGCACGGCTTCCACTGTAGTTAATTCTGGAGGGCGCCACCAGCGTCGGTGGGTCAGTGAGGAGAGCCGTCATGACGGACGCGGACATCGCGACGTGTGGTGTCGACACCCGGTCGGAGAAGGCGCCCGACCCCAGGGGCTGTGCGGGTGTGTGCGCCTGTAGCGAGACCGAAGCGGCAGGGCTGCCCGAGCTTGACGCCCGGGCGATCCCGCACGCCATCCGGCACGCTGCGATCTTCGGTGCCCTCGACGGGGTCGCACCCGGTGATGGGCTGGTACTCGTCGCTCCCCACGACCCGGTGGGCCTTTTGGTGCAGCTCCAGCAACGCGCGCCGGACAGCTTCGACGTCGAGTACATCGAGTCCGGACCCGAAGCCTGGCGCCTCTCCCTGATCCGACAGAAGGCCTGACATGACCGCGTCCATTGGCAAGACCACGGCGAAGGGCCATGGTGGGTCTGATGATTCCCCCGGGATGGACACGACAGTGACGACTCCGACCACCTCGGAGCCCCAGACCCGCGGGGCAACGCGCTCGCCGTGGCTGATGCTGGCAATGGCGACCATCGGGTTCGCGGTCAACTTCTGGGCCTGGGCCCTGATCAGCCCACTCGGGCCGCTCTTCCGAGCCACGGGCGGCATCGGCAAGCTCAGTGAGTCCGACGTCGCGCTCCTCGTGGCGGTCCCGGTGGTCGTGGGCTCTCTGGGCCGCATCATCGTGGGTGGACTCACCGACCGGTACGGCGGCCGCGTCATGTTCCCGATCGTCTCGGGCGTGACGATCCTGCCGATCCTCTTCATCGCCTTCTTCGCCCTGCACTCCTACAACCTGCTCCTGGTCGGTGGCTTCTTCCTCGGCATCGCCGGCACGGCTTTCGCCGTCGGAGTCCCCTTCGTCAATGCCTGGTTCCCGCCGGAGAAGCGCGGTCTCGCGATCGGGATCTTCGGCGCCGGCATGGGCGGGACCGCGATCAGCGCCCTGACGACCGTGAAGCTCACCGATCACCTCGGCGCCAAGGCACCCTTCCTGATCACCGCCGGTGTGCTCGCCTGCTATGCACTCGCGGCCTGGTTGATCATGCGCGACGCCCCCGGCCGAGTCGTGCCCACGACCTCCCTGACATCGCGGATCTCGGCCAACGCCCGGCTGCCCATCACGTGGCAGGCCTGCCTGCTCTATGCGGTTGCCTTCGGTGGCTACGTCGCGTTTTCGGTGTACCTCCCGGCCTACCTCAAGACCGCTCACGGGCTCAGCCCAGCGGACGCCGCCAATCGGATGGCCGGCTTCGTGCTGGTAGCGGTCATCATGCGCCCCGTCGGAGGTTGGCTCGCCGACAGGCTCGGCGCGATTCCGGTGCTCGCCACCGGCTTCGGTGTGGTCGTGGTGGGTGCCGCCATTTCGGCCGGAACCCCGCCCTTGGGCGGTATCGGCACCGTGGCGTTCCTCGCGATGGCAGCCGCTCTCGGCTCCGGCAGCGGGGCTACCTTTGCCCTCATCGCCAAGGTCACCGACCCCTCCAGGGTCGGCGGCGTCACGGGCCTCGTTGGGGCCGCCGGAGGACTGGGCGGCTTCGTTCCGCCGCTGATCATGGGCTATGTCTACGGACGCACCGACTCCTACGCCATCGGGCTGTGGATGCTCTGCGTCACCGCCACCCTCGCCCTCCTGCTCACCATCACCGTCGTCCGCCGCACCGCCACCCAGGGACAGGAAGCTCGTTGACCCCACCGCCGAAGAAGCCCACATCAGAGATCGGGATGGACGGCGCCCTCGCGGATGCGCTGGTCCGCAGCCGTCGGTTCTTCACCCGGGGGACGGTCTCGGCGGACCTCCGGACCCTTTCCCACGCAGGCGGGAGGGAGGCGGACGACTTCTACCGGGACCGCTGGAGCCACGACAAGGTCGTGCGCTCCACGCACGGCGTGAACTGCACGGGGTCGTGCTCGTGGAAGGTCTACGTCAAGGACGGCATCATCACCTGGGAGACCCAGCAGACCGACTACCCGTCGGTCGGCCCGGACTCCCCGGAGTACGAGCCCCGCGGCTGTCCCCGCGGCGCGGCGTTCTCCTGGTACACCTACTCGCCGACCCGGGTCCGCTACCCCTACGTGCGCGGTGTGCTGCTCCAGATGTTCCGGGAGGCCAAGTCTCAGCACGGCGGCGATCCGGTGAAGGCATGGGAGCACATCGTCGAGAACCCGCAGCGTGCGAAGGCCTACAAGGCCGCCCGCGGCAAGGGCGGACTGGTCCGGGCCACGTGGGAGGAGGCCAGCGAGATCGTCGCGGCCGCCCACGTCCACACGATCAAGAAGTACGGGCCCGACCGGGTCGCTGGCTTCTCGCCGATCCCGGCGATGTCGATGGTCTCCCACGCCTCGGGTGCTCGGTTCGTGAACCTCATCGGCGGCTCGATGCTGAGCTTCTACGACTGGTACGCCGATCTCCCGGTCGCCTCGCCGCAGGTGTTCGGCGACCAGACCGACGTTCCCGAGTCCGGGGACTGGTGGAACGCGGGCTACCTCATCATGTGGGGCTCCAACCTGCCGGTCACCCGCACGCCCGATGCGCATTGGATGACGGAGGCGCGCTACCGCGGCCAGAAGGTCATCGCGGTCGCGCCCGACTACGCGGACAACGTGAAGTTCGCCGACGAGTGGCTTCCCGCAAGGCCGGGCACGGACGCCGCGCTGGCGATGGCGATGGGGCACGTCGTGCTCAAGGAGTTCTTCGTCGACCGGGACACGCCCTACTTCACGCAGTACGTCAAGACCTACACCGACTTGCCCTACCTGGTGAAGCTCGACGAAGCGGCCGACGGCGAGTTCACGGCCGGGAAGTTCCTGACCGCTTCCGACCTGGCGTCGACCGACGCGGCAGAGGAGAACGCCGCCTTCAAGACCGTGCTCATCGACGCGCGCACCGGCGAGCCGGTCGTGCCCAACGGCTCGTTGGGCCACCGGTACGGCGACTCCGGCGTCGGCACGTGGAACCTCGAGCTCGGCGACGTCGACCCGCAGCTCTCCTTGCTCGGCGGCGCGGAGGAGACCGTGCTGGTGCGGATGCCGCGCTTCGACACCCCCGACGGCGCGGCCGCCGACCTGCCGCGTGGGGTCCCGGTCCGCCGCGTCGACGGTCATCTCGTCACCACGGTGTTCGACCTGCTGCTCGCGCAGTACGGCGTCGGCCGGGACGGGCTGCCGGGGGAATGGGCCGCCGGCTACGACGATGCACAGTCGCCGTACACACCTGCGTGGCAGGAAGCCATCACCGGCGTCCCGGCCTCGACCGCGGCCCGGATCGGCCGCGAGTTCGCCGCCAACGCCGAGGAGTCCCGGGGACGCTCGATGATCGTGATGGGGGCCGGCACCAACCACTGGTTCCACTCCGACACGATCTACCGCGCGTTCCTCACCCTGACCAACCTGACCGGCTGCCAGGGCGTCAACGGCGGCGGTTGGGCGCACTACGTGGGGCAGGAGAAGGTCCGGCCGATCACCGGCTACACCCAGATCGCCAATGCGCTCGACTGGAACCGGCCACCGCGCAACATGATCCAGACCGCGTACTGGTACCTCCACACCAACCAGTTCCGCTACGACCAGTTCGGCGCCGACACCCTGTCCGCCACGACCGGCAGCGGCCAGCTGGCCGGCAAGTCCACCGCCGACGTCATCGCCCAGAGCGCGCGGATGGGGTGGATGCCGTCCTACCCGACCTTCGACCGCAACCCGCTGGACCTCAGCGACGACGCCGCTGCGGCCGGCAAGCCGGTAGGGGAGTACGTCGTCGAGCAGCTCAGGTCTGGCGAGCTCGACTTCGCCGGCGAGGACCCGGACGCGCCGCAGAACTATCCGCGCATCCTGTCGATCTGGCGGGCCAACCTGCTCGGCTCGTCCGGCAAGGGCAACGAGTACTTCCTCAAGCACCTGCTCGGCACCGACTCGTCGGTGCGCGCGGCCGAGACACCCGAGGACCACCGTCCGGTCGACGTGACGTGGCGGGACGAGGCACCCGAGGGCAAGCTCGACCTGCTGATGACGATCGACTTCCGGCAGACGAGCACGACGATCTTCTCCGACGTCGTCCTGCCGGCGGCGACCTGGTACGAGAAGCACGACCTCAACACCACCGACATGCACCCCTTCGTGCACTCCTTCAACCCGGCCATCGCACCGCCGTGGCAGACCCGCACCGACTGGGACGCGTGGCAGACGATCGCCGAGAAGTTCAGCGAGCTGGCGGCCACCCACCTCGGGCTGCGCAAGGACGTCGTGGCGGTGCCCCTCACGCACGACACCCCCGACGCGATGGCCAACCCGCACGGCGTGGTCCGCGACTGGAAGAAGGGCGAGTGCGAGCCGATCCCGGGAGTCACGATGCCCAAGCTGGTCGAGGTCGAGCGTGACTACGGCGCGGTGGCCGAGAAGATGAACGCGCTGGGACCGCTGGTCGACACGCTCGGTGCGACCACCAAGGGCGTGACGTTCGAGCTGAGCAAGCAGGTCGACTACCTGCGAGCGAAGAACGGCGCTGTACGCGGTGGTGTCGCCGACGGCCGGCCCTCGCTGAAGAAGGACGTCAACGTCTGCGAGGCGATCCTGGCGCTGTCCGGGACCACCAACGGCGTTCTCGCGACGCAGGGCTTCAAGACCCTCGAGAAGCGGACCGGCGTGCGGCTGGCCGACCTGGCCGAGGAGCACGAGGGCAAGCAGATCACCTTCGCCGACACCCAGGGCCCGCCCGTGCCGGTGATCACCTCACCGGAGTGGTCGGGCTCCGAGACCGGTGGCCGGCGCTACTCGCCGTTCACCATCAACGTGGAGCGCAAGAAGCCCTGGCACACGCTGACCGGGCGGATGCACTTCTACCTCGACCATGACTGGATGACCGAGCTCGGCGAGGGGCTGCCGGTCTACCGGCCCCCGCTCAACATGGCCGCCCTGTTCGCCGAGCCCGCCCTCGGCAACGTCTCCGACGGCTCCAACGGGCAGGTGGAGGGGCTGACCGTGCGCTACCTGACGCCGCACAACAAGTGGTCGATCCACTCGGAGTACCAGGACAACCTGTTCATGCTCTCGCTGTCGCGGGGCGGGCAGAACATCTGGATGAGCGACCGGGATGCCGCGAAGGTCGGGATCAAGGACAACGACTGGATCGAGGCGGTCAACCGCAACGGTGTCGTCGTGGCCCGGGCGATCGTCTCGCACCGGATGCCCGAGGGAACGGTGTACATGTACCACGCACAGGACCGGCTCATCGACGTACCGATCGCGGAGACGTCGGGCAAGCGCGGCGGCATCCACAACTCGCTGACGCGGCTGCTGGTGAAGCCGTCCCACCTCATCGGCGGGTATGCCCAGCTGACCTTCGCCTTCAACTATCTCGGCCCCACCGGCAACCAACGTGACGAGGTCACCATCATCCGCAAGCGCTCACAAGACGTGGAGTACTGACATGCGCGTGATGGCCCAGATGGCGATGGTGATGAACCTCGACAAGTGCATCGGGTGCCACACCTGCTCGGTCACGTGCAAGCAGGCGTGGACCAACCGGTCGGGCACGGAGTACATCTGGTTCAACAACGTCGAGACGCGGCCCGGCCTCGGCTACCCGCGGACCTACGAGGACCAGGAGAAGTGGCAGGGCGGCTGGGAGCTCAACAAGCGCGGCCGGATGAAGCTCAAGGCCGGAGGCCGGTTCAAGAACCTGATGACGATCTTCTCCAACCCCAAGCTGCCCTCGATCGGCGAGTACTACGAGCCCTGGACCTACGACTACGCCACCCTCACCGACGCACCCGCCCAGGAACACACCCCGGTCGCGCGGCCGAAGTCACTGATCAGCGGCAAGAACATGAAGATCGAGTGGTCGGCCAACTGGGATGACGACCTCGGCGGCTCGACCGAGACCGCGCACCGCGACCCGATGCTCGCGAAGATCGCAGAGAAGGTGAAGTTCGAGTTCGAGCAGACCTTCATGTTCTACCTGCCGCGGATCTGCGAGCACTGCCTCAACCCCTCGTGTGCCGCGTCCTGCCCCAGCGGGGCGATCTACAAGCGCGAGGAGGACGGCATCGTCCTGGTCGACCAGGACAAGTGCCGGGGGTGGCGCAAGTGCGTGTCCGGCTGCCCCTACAAGAAGATCTACTTCAATCACCGCACCGGCAAGGCCGAGAAGTGCACGTTCTGCTTCCCCCGCATCGAGGTGGGCCTGCCCACCGTCTGCGCAGAGACCTGCGTCGGGCGTCTGCGCTACATCGGCCTGATGCTCTACGACGCCGACAAGGTGCTCGAGGCCGCGTCGATGGAGGACGAGCACGGGCTGTACGAGGCCCAGCGCGACGTCTTCCTCGACCCGTTCGACCCCGAGGTGATGCGTGAGGCTGAGCGGGCCGGCATCGCCCGCGACTGGATCGACGCCGCGCAGCGCTCGCCGATCTACGCGCTGATCAACACCTACAAGGTCGCGCTGCCATTGCATCCGGAGTACCGCACCATGCCGATGGTCTGGTACATCCCGCCGCTCTCGCCGGTCGTCGACGTGGTCCAGGAGACGGGTGAGGACGCCGAGGACAAAGGCAACCTCTTCGCCGCCATCGACGCGCTGCGGATCCCGGTCGAGTACCTCGCCGAGCTGTTCACCGCCGGCGAGGTCGAGCCGGTGGACGCCGTGCTCAAGAAGCTGGCCGCGATGCGCTGCTACATGCGCGACATCAACATGGGCCGTGACCCCGACGCCTCCATCCCGGCCGCGGTCGGGATGACCGAGGAGGAGATGTACGACATGTACCGACTCCTCGCGATCGCGAAGTACGAGGACCGCTACGTGATCCCGCCGGCGCACGCCGAGCAGGCTCATTCCCTGGAGGAACTATCGACCGAGTGCTCGGTCTCGGAGTACGGCGGCGGCCAGCAGGACCTCTTCGGCGAGGGCTCCGGCGTACCCACCCCGATCGCCGTCGAGAACTTCCAGATGCTGCAGGACCGCCAGACCTCGGACTCGCTCGCCGGGCCCGCCGACAAGGGAGCCCGGGTGAATCTCCTCAACTGGGACGGCAAGGGTTCGCCACCCGGGATGTTCCCGCCGAAGGGACCCGACTCGTGAGCGCGCGTCGAGCCAAGGCGGCACTGCCGCCCCAACAGCTGACGATCGTGTGGCAGTCGGTCTCGTTGCTCCTGGACTACCCCGACGAGGAGGTCCTGGCCCGGGCCGAGCTCGTCAGGTCGGCTTCGCTGGGACTGCCGGCCGTGATCGGCGACTCGATCCGCGACTTCCTCGTGCACCTCGAGACGACGCCGCTGCCGGAGCTGCAGGCCGACTACGTCGAGACGTTCGACAACCGGCGGCGCTGCAACCTCTTCCTGACCTACTTCGCCCACGGCGACACCCGCAAGCGGGGGATGGCGCTGCTCCGCTTCAAGCAGACCTACCTCCGCGCCGGCTTCGAGCTCGACGACGCGGAACTGCCCGACCACCTGTGCGTCGTGCTCGAGTTCGCCGCCACGATCGATCGCGACCTCGGCCGGGACCTGATGCTCGACCACCGTGCCGGCCTGGAGCTTCTGCGGCTCTCCCTCCGGGACATGCACTCGCCCTGGGCAAGCCTGATCGACGCGGTCACGGCCACCCTGCCGCCGCTGCGGGGTGAAGAGCGCGACGCCGTACGCCGCCTGGCAGCCGAAGGTCCTCCCGAGGAGGAAGTCGGACTAGCCCCCTTCGCCAGCCCGCAGTTCAGCCCGGGTGCTGCCAGTGGTGCCGCCCCCGAGAAGACTCTCCTGCCCATGCCGTCGTTCCCCGGAGTGCGCGCATGAGCGACTTACTGTTCGTGGTCTTCCCCTACATCTGCCTGACGGTCTTTGTCGTCGGACACCTGTGGCGCTACCGCTACGACAAGTTCGGCTGGACCACCCGCTCCTCCCAGCTCTACGAGAACCGCCTGCTGCGCATCGGTAGCCCGTTGTTCCACTTCGGGATGCTCGGGGTCATCGGCGGCCACGTCATCGGGTTGCTGATCCCGCAGTCGTGGACCGACGCGGTTGGGATCAGCGAGCACACGTATCACGTGGCCGCGGTCGGAGGCGGCCTGCTCGCGGGCGTGATGACCGTTGTCGGGATGGCGATCCTGATCTACCGGCGACGGACCGTCGGGCCGGTCTTCTCCGCCACGACCGTGATGGACAAGGTGATGTACGCCTTCCTGGCCGTGGCGATCGTCCTCGGCATGTGGAACACCATCGCCGGCTCGATCCTGACCATCGGCGGCGAGTACAACTACCGCGAGGGCGTCTCGGTCTGGTACCGCTCGTTCCTCGCATTCCAACCCGACGCATCGCTGATGGCCGACGCGCCCCTGGGCTTCCAGCTGCATGCGCTCGTCGCCTTCGGACTCTTCGCGCTGTGGCCCTTCACCCGTCTGGTGCACGTCTTCAGCGCCCCCGTGGGCTACCTGACGCGCCCCTACATCGTCTACCGCAGCCGCGACGACACCCAGCTCGGCAGCCACCGGCCCCGCCGCGGCTGGGACCGGGTCGGCTGACGTGTGCGAGCACTGCGGATGCCGCGGCGTCCCACCGATCGCCGAGCTGATGGACGAGCACATGGCCCTCATGGGCCAGGCTCACTTCGTCCGACAGGAGCTGGGGTCCGGGAATCATGCGGCGGCGATGAGGCTGCTCGCCGAGCTCGTCGCCCACCTCGACCGGCACGTGCAGCGTGAGGAGACCGGCATCTTCCGGGCGATGCGCACGTCGGGAGAGTTCCTCGACGAGGTCGACGCCCTGGAGGGTGAGCACCGCGGCTTCGCGGCGGTCGTCGCCGCCCTCGACCCCGACTCCCCGGACTCCGTCGTGGACGTCACCCATCTGCTCGATGACCTGGATGTCCATGTCGAGCGCGAGGACCTGGGGATCTTCCCGGTCTCCGTGGTGACACTCGGCGCCGACGGCTGGGCGATCGTCGACGAGGCCCACACCCGGTCGCCGAGCTTCCTGCTCGACGCCGCGACGGCGACACCGACCCCCAGCTGAGGACGATCACCCACCATCCCGCACGAGGAGAATCCATGCAGAAGGAGTCACTGACGGCGTTGGTCCGTCACCACCTGGCGGCGGCATCGGCCGCGACCAGCGGGAGGAGCGCCCACACGATCTACGGCGGCCACGAGCACGTGCTGCGCCAGACGCTGATCGCCCTCCGTGCCGGCTCCAACTTGGATGAGCACGAGAACCCGGGCGAGGCGACGCTCCAGGTGCTCCACGGGCGCGTCACGCTCGTGGCGGGCGACACCAGGTGGAACGGGTCACCCGGGGACCTGCTGACCATCCCTGACTCCCGGCACGCACTCGTTGCCGTCGAGGACTCGGCCGTCCTGCTGACCGTCGCCATCCGGAGCTGACCAGCAGCCCGGAGAAACGAGTCGTGACGTTCATCCGGGGGAGGTAGGACCTTCGACCCCTCCGCAGCCCGGTCGCGGCGTGGTGGTGTGGACGCACTGGCTCTCCTCCTCCGGAGAAGAGCTATCACCCATGCACCCAAACGTCTCGGAGACCCCATGCTGTCCACCCAGTCCGCCGCTGTCGTCAAGGCCACGCTGCCCGTCATCGGAGCCGCGATCGGCGACATCACGACGGTGTTCTACCAGCGCATGTTCGCCGCTCACCCCGAGCTCGAGCGTGACCTGTTCAATCGCGGCAACCAGGCCCAGGGCGAGCAGCAGAGCGCTCTTGCGGGTGCGATCGCGATGTACGCCACGCTCCTGGTGGCAGAGGACGGGCGCGACCCGGTCGAGGTGCTGGCCCGCATCGCCCACAAGCACGCCTCGCTCGGCATCACCGAGGACCAGTACCCGATCGTCCACGAGCACCTGTTCGCAGCGATCGTCGAGGTGCTGGGTGATGCCGTCACACCCGAGGTCGCCAGCGCCTGGGACGAGGTCTACTGGCACATGGCCGGAGCGCTGGTCACCATCGAGAAGCGCTTGTACGCCGAGACCGGCGTCGCGGACGGTGACGTCTGGCGCACCCTGGTGCTGAGGCGTCGTCTCCAGGAGTCCCCGGACACGGTGTCCTTCGTGATCGGCACCGCCGACCGCAGTGCTCTGCCCGTGGCGCGCCCGGGCCAGTACGTGTCAGTCCAGGCGACGCTGCCGGACGGCGCCCGACAGATCCGCCAGTACAGCATCACGCGCTCATCGGAACCCAGTGAGTGGGGGATCTCGGTCAAGGCTGTCGCGGCCCACGATACGGGAGACGGCACGATCGTTCCGGCCGGTGAGGTGTCGAACTTCCTGCACCACAACCTCTTCGAGGGCGATGAGATCAGGGTGTCGGCTCCGTTCGGAGACCTGGTCGTCGAGGACTCGAACCGCCCGCTGGTGCTGATCTCCGCGGGCATCGGCGTCACCCCGATCATCGGCATCCTCCACTACCTGTCAGGCACCGACTCAGCCCGTGAGGTGCTGGTGCTGCACGCTGACCGGTCTCCGGCACGGCACGCCCACCGGCAGGAGCTCAAAGAGCTTGTGGCGGCGATGCCCACGGCGTTCCTGCACCGTTGGTACGAGGACCTCGGTGTCCGCCCGACCCGCGACGTCCTCCGGGCCGGACGTGTCGACCTCGGGGCAGTCGAGATCCCCGCGGACGCGCAGATCTACCTGTGCGGTCCGCTGCCGTTCATGGAGTCCGTACGCGCCAGCCTGGTCGAGCAGGACGTCTCCGAGGCTGACATCTACTACGAGGTCTTCGGGCCGGACAAGTGGCTGGCCTCGGCCTGACCTGTCGGACACGAGTCCTGCTCCAGCACGGCGAACTGTCGCTTGCGGTGGCCGACACCGCGGCCGACCTTCGCGCCAGGATCGCGGTGCACGATGCCTGCACCGGGAGCCGTCCTCACGAGACCATCGGGGTTCATCGGTCGCAGAGCAGCTCGAACTGGCTCCCCGTAGTCCGGGTAGCGATGCGCACTCTGCTGTCGACTGTGAGCGTCGGAGCTCGATTCTCGGAGGGCGCGGTTTGGGCGCGCTTTGACTCGCGGACGGTCGCAAAGCGGAACCTGCGCCACGAGCATCCAAAACAGCAAAGCCGCAGGTCAGCGGATAGTTTGCTCAGATGAACGCAGTAATCGGCAGAGGATCGCGCTCACGCTCAGCACCATGGGCGTCTTCCCGATGACGCACCACGTCGAGTGTGTCGCCCTGCTGGTCCCCGTGTGACCGAGATCAGCGAGTTCCTCGAACTCGTCTCGCAGCTGGACGAGGTGTCGGTGGCGCCTCACTCCCGCTACTCCCGGCTCGAGGTGGACGGCAGGACCTTCGGCTACCTCTGGGAGCCGACGCGCACCGTCGGGCTCAAGCAGACACTGGCCGAGCAGGCGGCACTCGTGGGGGAGCGGCCGGAGGTCTTCGAGGTGCAGTTCACCGCGGGTGGGTTCGGCTGGGTCGTGGTCCAGCTCGGCGGCATCGCCCGCGACGAGCTGGCGGAGCTGACCTTCGAGGCGTGGCGCCTCTCGGCGCCGCAGCGACTCGTCCTCCAGCGAGGCGACCGGCTGCCCACCTGAGCGGCTACCCGCCGGCGAGGTTCCGGGAGCGCTGCTCCAGGGCGAGCTCCCCGTAGGGGTAGTCCGTCGCCTGCAGGTCGCTCGCCTCGTCCAGCACGGCCACCTCCGTCTCGTCCAGGACGAGGTCGGCGGACGCCAGGTTGTCCTCGAGCTGCTCGAGGGTGCGGGCGCCCAGGATCGTGGAGGTCACGCCGGGTCGGTTCGTGACCCAGGAGAGGGCCACCTGCGCCATCGTGGCGCCGCGTGCCTCGGCCACCTTCTGCACCGCCGCGACGATGCGCCAGGTGCGGTCCGTGCCCCGGCGCTCCCAGGCCTCCATGCCGCGGCCCGGGTCCTCACCGAGGCGGGTGGCTCCTGCGGGGCGCTGCTCGCGCTGGTACTTCCCGCTCAGCCAGCCACCACCCAGCGGGCTCCACGGCAGCATGCCCATGCCGGCGTCCAGGACGGCGGGCACTATCTCCCACTCGGTCTCGCGGACGATCAGGCTGTACTGCGGCTGCAGCGTCACCGGCTCGGCCAGGCCGAGCGTGTGTGCCAGGTGGACGGCCTTCGTCAGCTGCCAGCCCGTGAAGTTGGACAGGCCGTAGTAGCGGATCTTGCCCGACCGCACGAAGCCGTCGAGGGTGCGGAGCGTCTCGGCCAAGGGCGTCCACGGGTCCCACGCATGCACCTGGTAGAGGTCGACCGCCTCCACCCCGAGCCGGCGCAAGGAGGCCTCCAGCGCACGGGTGAGGTGGCGTGCGGACAGGCCGCTGTCGTTCGGCCGGCTCCCCATCGGGAACCGCCCCTTGGTGGCGAGCACCACGGCATCGGTCACCTCGCCGGATCGCGTGGCGAGCCAGCGGCCGATGATCTCCTCGGAGAGCCCCGCCGAGTAGACGTCAGCGGTGTCCACGAGGTTGCCGCCGGCCTCGATGAACCGGTCCAGCTGGTGGTGCGACCCCGTCTCATCGGTCTCGTCGCCGAACGTCATGGTCCCGAGGCACAGCTCGGAGACCGCACAGCCACTGTTTCCCAGGGTTCGGTAGCGCATGTGCCCACCCTAGAGCCGGTGTTCTCCGGTGCCGAGGGCGTGATATCTTGATGTCAAGATACATCGTAAGGGCCCCCTTCTTCCCATGGCACGACGCGGATGGGCAAGATGGGACGCCCGGGCAGAACCGACCGGTCGAGGCCCCGAGAGAGGGAGAATCATGGCGAGCGCCGACAGCTTTGGTGCCAAGGGCACGTTGGACGTCAACGGCAGGTCCTACGAGATCTACCGCCTGGACTCCGTCGAGGGTGACGGGCTCGACGTGAAGTCGCTGCCGTTCAGCCTCAAGGTGCTGCTGGAGAACCTGCTTCGCACCGAGGACGGCGAGGACATCACGGCCGACGACATCAGGGCCCTGGCCGGTTGGGACGCTGACGCGGAGCCCGACAAGGAGATCCAGTTCACCCCGGCGCGCGTGATCATGCAGGACTTCACCGGCGTCCCGTGCGTCGTCGACCTCGCCACGATGCGCGAGGCGATGGCGGATCTCGGCGGCGACCCGTCGCGAATCAACCCGCTCGCCCCCGCCGAGATGGTCATCGACCACTCCGTGATCGCCGACGTCTTCGGCACCCCCGAGGCCTTCGAGCGCAACGTCGAGATCGAGTACGAGCGCAACCGCGAGCGCTACCAGTTCCTCCGGTGGGGCCAGGGCGCGTTCGACGACTTCAAGGTCGTCCCTCCGGGCACCGGCATCGTCCACCAGGTCAACATCGAGCACCTCGCACGGGTGGTGTTCACCCGCGAGCTCGACGGTGAGCTGACGGCGTACCCCGACACCCTCGTCGGCACCGACTCCCACACCACGATGGTCAACGGCATCGGTGTGGTCGGCTGGGGCGTGGGTGGCATCGAGGCCGAGGCCGCGATGCTCGGCCAGCCGGTGTCCATGCTGATCCCGCGCGTGGTCGGCTTCAAGCTCAACGGCGACCTGCCCGAGGGTGCCACCGCCACCGACCTGGTGCTGACCATCACCGAGATGCTGCGTGCGCACGGTGTGGTCGGCAAGTTCGTCGAGTTCTACGGACCCGGCGTCTCGGCCCTGCCGCTGGCCAACCGCGCCACCATCGGCAACATGAGCCCGGAGTTCGGTTCCACGATCGCGGTCTTCCCGATCGACGAGGAGACCACGAAGTACCTCAAGCTGACGGGTCGCGACGACGAGCAGATCGCCCTCGTCGAGGCCTACGCCAAGAAACAGGGCCTCTGGCACGACCCCGACGCCGAGCCGCGCTACTCCGAGCGCCTCGAGCTCGACCTGGCCGACGTGGTCCCGTCGCTCGCCGGACCCAAGCGTCCCCAGGACCGCGTCTCGCTGTCCGACGCCAAGGAGGCCTTCCGTGCCGCCCTGGCCGAGTACGTGGACGACGGTGACGCCGAGGGCGGCTCCGACAAGGTGGGCGTGCCCTCGCAGGAAACGCCTGACGCAGCGGAGGGCTCGAAGGTCGACGAGGCATCGGACGAGTCGTTCCCCTCGAGTGACGCCCCTGCGCACTCGGAGGGTGGCAACGGCGGCGGTGCGCCTCACGACTGGCGCAAGCATCCCGCAGGCAGCGGGCACGGACGTCCGTCCAACCCGGCGACGGTCACGCTCGACGACGGCACCGAGTTGACCCTCGACCACGGCGCGGTGGCGATCGCGGCGATCACCTCGTGCACCAACACCTCGAACCCCTCGGTGATGATCGGCGCTGCGCTGCTCGCCAGGAACGCCGTCGAGAAGGGGCTGACCAGCAAGCCCTGGGTGAAGACCACGTTGGCACCGGGCTCGAAGGTCGTCTCCGACTACTACGAGCGCGCCGAGCTCACGCCGTACCTCGACAAGCTGGGGTTCAACCTCGTCGGCTACGGCTGCACCACCTGCATCGGCAACTCCGGTCCGCTCATCCCCGAGGTCAGCGACGCCGTCAACGCGAACGACCTCGCCGTCGTCTCGGTGCTCTCGGGCAACCGCAACTTCGAGGGCCGGATCAACCCGGACGTGAAGATGAACTACCTCGCGTCTCCGCCGCTGGTGGTGGCCTACGCGCTGGCCGGCTCGATGGACGTCGACCTCTACAACGACCCCCTGGGCCAGGACCAGGACGGCAACGACGTCTTCATGAAGGACATCTGGCCGAGCGCCGCCGAGGTCGAGGAGGTCATCCGCACGGCGATCACCTCGGAGATGTTCGCCAACGACTACGCGGACGTCTTCGCCGGCGACGAGAAGTGGCGGTCACTGCCGACCCCTGAGGGCGACACCTTCGAGTGGGACGAGAACTCGACCTACGTCCGCAGGCCCCCGTACTTCGACGGCATGCCCGACGAGCCCGAGGACGTCAAGGACATCGAGGGCGCGCGCGTGCTGCTCAAGCTCGGTGACTCGGTGACCACCGACCACATCAGCCCCGCCGGTGCGATCAAGAAGGACAGCCCGGCGGGCAAGTACCTCGCCGAGCACGGGGTGGGCCAGCGCGACTTCAACTCCTACGGCTCGCGTCGAGGCAACCACGAGGTGATGATCCGTGGCACCTTCGCCAACATCAGGCTGCGCAACCAACTGGCCCCCGGCACCGAGGGCGGCTTCACCCGCGACTTCACCGCGGGCGGCGAGGTCACCACGGTGTTCGAGGCGAGCCAGCACTACATGGAGAAGGGCACGCCGCTCGTCGTGCTCGCCGGCAAGGAGTACGGCTCCGGCTCGTCGCGAGACTGGGCTGCCAAGGGCACTGCGCTCCTCGGTGTCAAGGCCGTGATCGCCGAGTCCTACGAGCGCATCCACCGCTCGAACCTGATCGGCATGGGTGTGCTGCCGCTGCAGTACCCGGAAGGCGAGAACGCCGAGTCTCTGGGACTGACGGGTGAGGAGGAGTTCTCCATCACCGGTGTCACCGAGCTCAACGAGGGCAGGATCCCCAGGACCGTCAAGGTCAAGGCAGGCGACGTCGAGTTCGACGCCAAGGTCCGGATCGACACCCCTGGCGAGTCGAAGTACTACCGCAACGGCGGCATCATGCAGTACGTCCTGCGCAACCTGCGCAACAGCTGAGCCCGACCGACCAGCGGCCCGTCACCCTTCGGTGGCGGGCCGCAGGCGTCGCCGGACGAGCTGCCCCGGCAACGGCTGCCCGTTCGACCGCTCGGGCAACGGCTGCTCAGGGGACCGGCGCGAGCGGCAGCAGCACCGTCACCGCGGTGCCTGCCCCGGGGGACGACTCCACCTCGACGCTGCCGTCGTGCTGCGTGACGATGGAGTGCACGATGCTCAGCCCGAGCCCGGTCCCTTGGATGGCCTGATCGATCGCGCCGGCGGCGCGGAAGAAGCGGGTGAAGAGGTGCTCCTGGTCCTCCTCGGAGATGCCCATCCCGCTGTCGCGGACCTTGAGCGAGGCGTCGCGCTCCGACCTCGAGACGCTGAGGGTGACCCGCCCACCGTCGGGCGTGAACTTGATCGCGTTGCTCATCAGGTTGGTCACCACCTGGTGGAGCCGGTGCGCGTCGCCCAGGACGGTCACCTGGCGCTCCGGGAGCACGAGGCGCACGTCGAGGGTCCTGGTGTGCAGCTGCTCCTGCATCGTCTCGCCGCACTCCCTCGCCACGGCACACAGGTCGACGTGCTTCTGCTCGAGGTCCAGCTGGCCGGACTCAGCCCGGGACAGTGTCAGCAGATCGCCCACCAGCAGTCCCAGTCGCGCGGTGTTCCGCTCGATGCGGAGCAGTGCGTCCACCTGGTCCTCGTTGAGACGGCCCAGGGTCCCGTCGGCCAGCAGCTCGGCGTACCCGGAGATGCTGGTGATCGGGGTGCGCAGCTCGTGGCTCACGTTCGAGACCAGCTCCTGCTTGACGTGGTCGACCTCCTGCAGCCGCAGCACCGAGGCGTGCTCCCGGTCGAGCGCCGCCATCAGGGCCTCCTGGGCGCGCAACCGCTCGGTGAAGTCCTCGCCGGCGCCGATGAAGCCGATCACCTGACCATCGGCGGCGGTGACCTCGCTCACCGTCAGTGAGGCCATCCGCGGGGTCTCGTCCTTGCGGAGGAACTCCCAGTCACGCCGCTCGCCCCGCCGCACCATCTCGAGGACGATCGCGGAGTGGTCCACGGGGACCTGGAAGTGCTCGGCCTGCCGGGCGAGCTCCACCTGCGTGTGGAACATCCGCGGGCTGCGGCCCAGCACCTCCTCGGGGGAGTAGCCGAGGGTCTCCTGCGCGCCGCTGTTGAAGTGCGTGATCAGCCCGGCGGAGTCCGTGGCGATGATCAGGGCGCCACTCACCGAGTCCAGCAGCCGCTCGACGGTCGTCGCGGCGCGGGTGGCCTGTCCCGTCATCGAGATCAGCTTCTGCACGGTGAGGGTCAGCGGGACGGTCAGGTAGCACGCGGAGGCGACGAACAGGTAGACGAGCGAGGAGGCGAGGTCCTCCGGGATGCCCTGCAGGTTTCCGGTGAAGGGGCCCCGGCCGGTGAACGTCATGACGTAGGCACCCACGCAGATCAGGAACAGCTGCACGTGTGTCTCGCGCAGCGTGGCCCGCAGCGCCGCCCAGCCCAGCACCGGGAAGACCAGGAAGGAGGTGCCCAGGGCGGTGACGGGGTAGAACACGGCGAGGCCGATGCCGAGCAGCAGGGCCCTCTGGAGCATCAGCTCGAGGGGCTTGCCGGCGGGCCGGGTGACCGAGCTGCGGATCAGCAGTGGCAGCACCACCAGCTGGGCCGTCAACGCGGCCAGGGTCGACATCAGTCCGGAGATGAGGACGTCGCGCAGGCTGAGCAGCGTCGCCGCGGCTGCCATGGCCAGCACCCCGCAGACCAGAGCCGATCCCAGGGTCACGAGGTGGTAGCGAGCGGTGTCCACCTCGTCGAGCCGGAGCCGGCCTGCGTGCCCGGGGCTCAGCAGCTGTGCGGCGAGCAGGGAGGGCAGGGTGACCGCGAGGCTCCCCAGCGCCGCCTGCCACCATGCCACCTCGTAGCTGTAGGCCAGCGCAGGCGTGGTCACGAGGGTCTCGGCAGCGAGGACGATCCAGCGGCGTTCCGGGCCGGCCAGCAGGAGGAGCGTGATCGCGAAGCCGATCGAGGGCCAGCCGCCGTACGCCGTGGCCTGGACGCCCGGGATGGACAGGGGGACGCCCACCAGCACGAGCAGGAGCGCGCACTGTGCCCAGCGTCTCACCGACATGTCAGGTCCTCCCGAGGTGACTTCCCGGGGACATCGTGCCGTGCCGGGGCGGAGTTGGCGATCACCCCGCGCACTGGGAGTCTGGGTCCATGATCGTCGCCGTGAGCATCAGCCCGTCCGGACCACCCCTCGACGCAGCAGAGCAGCCGGCCGACGCCGGGGTCAGCGAGGCGGTGGCGCAGGCCGTCCGCGCGATCCGCGCCTCGGGCCTGCCGTGCGAGACGAACGCGATGTTCACCAACATCGAGGGCGAGTGGGACGAGGTGATGGGCGCGGTCAAGCAGGCCGTGGACGTCGTGGCAGCCCGCTACCCCCGTGTCGGGCTGGTGCTGAAGGCCGACATCCGGCCGGGGTACGACGGCCAGCTGGCCGCCAAGGTGCAGCGCGTGGAGGAGCACCTGCATGAGCGATGAGGCCGCTGCACCCGGGACCGAGCACAGACCGAGGAGGCGCTGCGATGAAGTCCGAGCTGCGTGACTACCGGACGGGTGGGGACGAGGTGGTCCTCGACATCACCCGTGACTGCGCGGAGTTCGTCGCGGGTGAGGGCGACGGCCTGCTGCAGGTGTTCGTGCCGCACGCGACCCTCGGCATCGCGGTGATCGAGACAGGTGCGGGGTCCGACGACGACCTCCTTGCGGCACTCGGCGACCTGCTGCCGGCCGACGACCGGTGGCGCCACCGGCACGGGACGAAGGGTCACGGTCGCTCGCACGTGATGCCCGCCCTCCTCCCGCCGTACGCCACGGTGCCGGTGCTCGACGGCAGCCTGGCCCTGGGCACCTGGCAGAGCGTCTGCCTCGTCGACCTGAACGTGGACAACCCCGACCGGCAGGTGCGGTTCTCCTTCCTTCCGGGCTGACGGATGGCTCTCGGAGTCAGCGCGTCCGTGGTCGCGCTGCTGGTCCTCGTCGTCCTGCTCGGCGCAACGGTGCAGGGGCTCGTCGGTCTCGGACTGAACCTGGTCTCGGCGCCCGTCGTGGCCCTCGTGGCGCCGTCGCTGATGCCGGAGCTGCCGCTGGCCCTCGCCGTGCTGCTCCCGGCCTTCACCCTGGCCCGGGACCGCGACGACATCGACTGGCGAGGGTTGGGCTGGGTGCTGTCGGCGCGGGTGCCGGGGGTCGCGCTGGGGGTGCTGTTCCTCGCGGTCCTCTCGGAGCGCGCAGTGGCCGTTGCCGTGGCGCTGATGGTCCTGCTGGCGGTGCTGCTGACGCTGCGTTCGGTCGAGGTACCGGTGCGACCGGCGACGCTGGGCGCAGCCGGGCTGCTGTCCGGCCTGGCCGGAACGACGACCTCGATCGGTGGGCCTCCCGTGGCGATCCTCTACCAGCACCGTCCCCCGCAGCAGATCCGTTCGACGCTCGCGGTGCTGTTCACCGTGGGAGCCGCGATGAGCCTGGTCGGCCTCGGGCTGAGCGGCGACCTGGACACCCACGTGCTCCCACTGGCCATGGTGCTGACCCCGTGCCTGGTGGTCGGAGCCTGGGCGGGAAACCGGCTCCAGGGCGCGGTGCCCGATCGGCAGATCCGGTACGCCGTGCTCGCGGTGTGCGCAGCCTCGGCCGTCGTCCTGCTCGTCCGCAGCATCCTGGGCTGAGGCATCGGCCGCTCAGTGGCACGCTAGGGGCCGTGACGACGACGCGTGAGCAGCCCTGGTCCGACGACGATCCCACGGCAGGCCGGGTCGTCCTGCTCACCCGCAACCCGATCGCGGAGGCCATCGACTCCATCGCCACCACCGCCGGCCGGAGCGTGGTTCTCCTCGACGAGGACACCGACGGGCGGGGCGTGGCGGCTCTGGGGCAGGTCGGGCTGCGTGCCGGTGACGCGGTCGTGCTCTGCGACCACGACGCCCCGGACGCCCCCCGGGTGCTGCGTGACGCGCTGGCCTCCTCCGCGTCGTACGTCGCGATGATGGCGAGCCGCCGCCGTGCCACCGGCCTGCTCGAGGAGCTCGAGCAGGAGGGCGCCCCGGGGCTGGAGAAGCTGCACGTGCCCGCAGGGTTGGACACGGGCGGCAAGGCGCCGGGGGAGATCGCACTCTCCGTGGTGGCGGAGATCGTCGCCACGTCCTACGGGCGCGGTGGGGGCCCGATGCGCCGGGACTGACGGCCGTTGGTCAAGCGGTGTCGGAAGCCGGGTGGACGGCGAACGCGGAACGGGTCAGCTCGCGAGCAGCCGGGTGATCAGGCTGTCCAGCAGCAGGTGGGGGCTCTCCTCGCCGGACGGCACCACCTTCTCGGTGTCGGCCAGGAACCTGCTGATCGTCCGGGACGGCGCCTGCAGCATGGCCGTGCCGTCCGGGGAGCTGAGCTCGATGATCACCACGGCGCTGCCGTTCTGGCTCAGGCACGGCCACACCTGGACGTCCCCGTCGCCGCTGGGGGTGTAGAGGCCCTCCGCGAGCAGTTCGCGGGCGAAGGTCCAGACGACCGTGCCTGACCTGGCCTCGAGGCGCATGACGACGGCGAACGGGTCGGCCGGGTCGAAGACGAGCAGTCCCTCGAGGAGCTCGCTCTGGGCGTCACCCGAGAGGAAGGGCACGGTGGCGCGGACGGTGGTCGTGGTGCGTGGCGAGGGCTTGTCCATGATGGTTCCTCATGTCGCGGTCAGGCGGGGTGCTACCCGAGTTCGTTGCCTTGTGTGGGTTCAACGAGACTCCTCGGCAGGCATGACACGACTTCGCAGGTGGTCTAGGAAATTCGCTGCACTGGTCTAATCTGACCGAACAGGTGTTCGAGTGACGCCTAGACTGGAGCAATGTTCGGAGCACCTCCACGACGCACGGCCCCCGGCCGCCCCCTGACCACCTCCTCCGGTTCCGGCCGGGCCGTGCGCCCGCCCGGTTGGCCCGACCAGGTGCGTCCTCCGGGCGCTCCCGACTGGGAGACGACCGCAGTCGGATGGCTGCTGGACCTGTGTCCACCGGAGTACCGCAGCTATCCGGCGCTGCGTCGGCACGCGGTCGTCCTGGCGCGCTTCGCGGTGCTGCACGTCGAGGCGTGCCAGTCCGCGGTGAACCAGGGGCTGAGCGAGGCACGCGGTGGGCTGCGCGAGGTCGTAGAGGCCTCGGTCGTCGAGGCTGCGGTCGAGACCTGGCAGCGCGAGTCGGCGCGCCTGATCGCCGTACGACGGGCGGTGGGCCTGGTCGAGGAGGCGCTGCGCGGGCGGCGCTTCGTCGAGCGGTTGTAGACGCAGCCGGGGTGACTAGGGTGTGTCCTCGTGCCCCGCATCGCTGTCGTCCTCCTCGTCGACGCCCGCGGTCACGTGCTCCTCCAGCACCGCGACGAGCACGCGCCCCGGGCGGCCAACCAGTGGGGGATGGTCGGCGGCCACGTCGAGCGCGGGGAGGACTTCGACACCGCCGTGCACCGGGAGATCCTCGAGGAGACCGGCATCTCCACCGGCCCGGCCGACCTCGTGCTGTGGCGCGAGGCGGAGTTCACCTACTCCGACGGACACCACAGCTCCTACCGGGTGTACGCCGGCCGGGTGGACCTGCGCGACGACGACATCGTCCTGGGGGAGGGGCGGGCCATCGTCTTCGTCGACCCGGCCGAGACCCCAGAGCTCGACAAGGCCGAGTCCCTGGCCCACTTCCTGCCGCTGTTCCTCGCCTCCGGCCTCTACCGACACCTCTGCGACGAAGGGACCACCGCATGACCACCTCGCCGACGACACCCCGGCTGCGCCGCATCGAGGTGCCCGCCATGGGTGCCGAGGACGTCGTGATCGATACCGAGGGCAACGCCTGGACCGGCACCGAGGAAGGCAGCGTCTGGCGGATCCGTCCCGACGGCACGGTCACGTGCGTGGGCAACACCGGGGGACGACCGCTGGGCATCGAGCTCTACGGTCCGGACCGGCTGCTGGTCGCCGACGCCCGGCTCGGCCTGCTCACCATGAGCGCCACCACCGGGGTCGTCGAGCGGCTGCTCACCGAGGTGGACGGCACCCGGATGGTCTTCTGCAACAACGCCGCTGTCGCCGTGAACGGTGACATCTGGTTCTCCGACTCCAGCACGGTCTACTCGATCGACCGGTGGAAGGCCGACTTCGTCGAGGACACACGGACGGGGCGGCTGCTGTGCCGCCGGGCGGACGGGACGGTCGAGGTCCACCTCGACGGGCTCGCCTTCGCCAACGGGGTCGCCCTCTCCGCGGACGAGTCCTACGTGTGCGTGGCCGAGACGGCGCGCCGGACCGTCGTACGTGTGTGGCTGACGGGGGAGAGAGCCGGTGCGACCGACCTGCTCACCAGCGACCTGCCCGGCTACCCGGACAACATCTCGCGCGGCAGCGACGGGCTCATCTGGGTCACGGTCGCCTCGCCGCTCGACCCGGTCGTGGAGCTGCTGCGCGCGCGGGCGCCGCTGTTCGTGCGCAAGGCGGTCACCCGGCTCCCCGAGGTCCTCCAGCCCCGGCCGAAGCAGACCGTCCGGGTCCAGGCCTTCGACGACGAAGGTCGCCTGGTGCACGACCTCGATGCGGACGCCGGGGAGTACCACATGGTCACGGGGGTGCGGGAGCACGAGGGACAGGTGTGGCTGGGGAGCCTGGACGAGTCCGCGCTGGCGGTCCTCAGCCTCCCCGTCGAGTCCGTCTAGACTCGGGCATCCAGCCGCCGTCCGCACGAAGGAGCAACCAGCAGATGGGTCACCTCGAGCACATCACAGGTCCTCAGGACCTGCGCAGGCTCGACGACCACGAGCTGACCGAGCTGGCCTCGGAGATCCGCGACGAGCTGATCCGGACCTGCTCACCGCGTGGTGGCCACCTCGGTCCCAACCTGGGCGTCGTCGAGCTCACGATGGCCATCCACCGCGTGTTCGACTCGCCCCGCGACCGGGTCGTCTTCGACACCGGTCACCAGGCCTACGTGCACAAGATGCTGACCGGCCGCGCGAACCGGTTCGACACGCTGCGCATCGAGGGCGGCCTCTCCGGCTACCCCAGCCAGGCCGAGTCCGAGCATGACCTCGTGGAGAACTCCCACGCGTCCACCTCGCTCTCCTACGCCGACGGCCTGGCCAAGGCCTATGCGATCCGCGGCGAGGACCGGCACGTCGTCGCCGTCATCGGCGACGGGGCGCTCACGGGCGGCATGGCCTGGGAGGCGCTGAACAACATCGCCGAGGGCCCGTTGAACCGGCACGGCGACCGTCGTCTGGTGATGATCGTGAACGACAACGGTCGGTCCTACATGCCCACGGTGGGGGGTCTGGCGAACCACCTGACCACGCTGCGCACTAACCCGCGCTACGAGCAGCTGCTCGACGTGGTCAAGCGCCGCCTCAACGGTGTGCGCGGCGTCGGTCCGGCGGTGTACGACGCGCTGCACGCCATGAAGAGGGGCATGAAGGACGCTCTCGCGCCGCAGGGACTCTTCGAGGACCTCGGTCTGAAGTACGTCGGCCCGATCGACGGCCACGACCGTGCCGCCGTGGAGCAGGCGCTCACCCAGGCCAAGCGCTTCGGTGGACCGGTCATCGTGCACGTGATGACCCGCAAGGGCTTCGGGTACGACCCGGCGGAGCGCCACGAGGCAGACCAGTTCCACCAGATCGGGCCGTTCGACGTCGAGACCGGCGTCGGCACCCCCAAGGGCCGCATCTGGACCGACTTCTTCTCCGAGGAGATGGTGGCCCTCGGCGCCGAGCGGCAGGACCTGGTCGCGATCACGGCGGCGATGCTCTACCCGGTCGGCCTCGACCGGTTCGCGGCGGCGTACCCGGAGCGCACCTTCGACGTCGGCATCGCCGAGCAGCACGCCGTCACCAGTGCCGCGGGCCTGGCGATGGGCGGGATGCACCCGGTCGTCGCCATCTACGCCACGTTCCTCAACCGTGCCTTCGACCAGGTCCTGATGGACGTCGCCCTGCACCGGCTGGGCGTCACGTTCGTGCTCGACCGGGCCGGGGTCACCGGTGACGACGGTGCGAGCCACAACGGCATGTGGGACATGTCGATCCTGCAGGTCGTCCCCGGCCTGCGGATGAGCTCCCCCCGCGACGGCGCCCGGGTCGGCGAGCTGCTGCGCGAGAGCATCGCCGTCGACGACGCACCCACGGTGATGCGCCTGCCCAAGGGGCCGCCGCAGGCCGACATCGAGGCCGTCGACCGGTCCGGGACCATGGACGTCCTCGTCCGTGACGGCGCGCGCGACGTGCTGATCGTCGGGATCGGCTCGATGGCCGCCGTGGCGGTCGACGTGGCGGGCCGCCTGGCCGACCAGGGGATCGGCGTCACGGTCGTCGACCCGCGCTGGGTGAAGCCCTGGGACCCCACGATCGTGGACCTCGCCCGTGACCACCGGCTGGTGGTCTGCGTTGAGGACAACGGCAGGGTCGGCGGATGTGGCTCGACGCTGCTGCAGCTGCTCAACGACGAGCAGGTGGACACCCCGTTCCGCCAGCACGCCATCCCCCAGGAGTTCCTCGACCATGCCAAGCGCGACGCGATCCTCGAGCGCATCGGCCTCACGGCCCAGGCGCTGGCTCGTGGCATCGTGGAGGACGTCACGGCGCTCGACCGCACCGACGACGAGCTCTCGGCGCCTGGGCCCGAGGCCGGCCCCGGTCGGCTCGGGCAGCCGGTCGACCGTGGCATGGAGGACTGAGCGAGCGCGACCTCTGGTCGCCGCGGGAGTCATCGTGGCGCTGGCGTCCGGCCTCGGCGCCTGCGGCGGCAAGGACGAGCACAGCGGGAGCGCGCCGGACCCGGGACACAGCGTCCGCGTCACCGCGCCACAGGCCCGCGCCCAGGAGCAGCGGATCCTGAACCAGCGTGTCCGCGCCGTCCGCGAGCGCAACCTCGACCTGTTCCTGCGCCACGTCGACCACGACGACAGAGGCCTGATGTCGCGGCAGCGGCGCTACTTCCGCAACCTGGTCCAGCTGCCCTGGGCGAGCTTCGGCTACCGGGTGCTGGAGGAGCAGTGGCCGCAGGTCAGGGCCGTGCCGCGCTGGGGGGACGACGTCCACATCCCCCGGGTGGAGCTGACCACGCAGCTCGAGGGGTACGACGCGCTGCCGGTCAAGCGCACCGTCGGTTTCGTCTTCTCCTTCGAGAAGGGGCGCGCCACGATCGTCTCGGACCGGACGAGCACGGGGAAGCCGCTGTTCGAGGGCGCCCCGGCACCCTGGGACCTGACGGCGATCACCGTCCGGGAGCGGCCGGGAGTCCTCGGCATCTTCGACACCGGCATGCGCCCCTCCGCGGGCGCGGTCATCTCGGCGGTCCGCACCGGCATCGGCCAGATGGAGCGTGCGCTCCCGTTCACGTGGTCCGGGAAGGTGGTCGTCTACAGCGTGCAGGACCCGAAGGTCCTCGCCTCCTTCACCGAGGTGCCGGGCGGCGCGCTCGACCACCTCGGCGCGCTCACCTTCCCGACGTACGCCGATGAGACCGGCTCGCGGGTCGCGTCCACGCGGATGCTCGTGCTGCCCAGCTCGGTGCGGGCCGGGCAGCCGTTCCTGGGCCGGATCGCGCGCCACGAGCTGAGTCACGTGGCCATCGGCGTCCGGGACGACGGCGCGCCTGCCTGGGTCTCCGAGGGGGTCGCGGAGTATCTCGGCGCGCGCGACATCCCCCAGCGCGAGCGGATCATCCCGACCTCGGCCCTGGGCCGTGCGCGGACCGAGGACAGCGGGATGCCCCTGTCCAGGGCCTTCAACGACACCGACCAGGAATGGCACTACGCGCTGAGCTGGATGGCCTGCGACTACATCGCCGACGCCTACGGTGAGGCCCGGTTGTGGGAGCTCGTCGCCGCCACCCACAACGCAGGGGAGGGCACGACCGACCACCGGCAGGACCGGGTGCTCCGGCAGGTGCTCGGCTTCGACAGCAGAGAGCTCGCCAGGCGAGCGGCGACCCGCATCCGCAACCTCTACGGATGAGGATCCCTGGGGCCGGGGCTGGGGCCGGGGCCGGGGCACGTCGCCGGGGCACGTCGCCGGTCGAGCGGCTGAAATTGTAGCGTGACCGTCATGAACGTCTTGCGCACCAAGTCGGTCGAGCAGTCCATGAGGGACACCGAGGACCCGGACTTCAAGCTCAAGCGGAGCCTGACGGCCCTCGACCTCACGGTGTTCGGCATCGGCGTCATCATCGGTGCCGGGATCTTCACGCTGACCGGTCAGGCCGCCCGGGACTACGCCGGTCCGGCGGTCGTCTTCTCCTTCGTCGTCGCCGCGTTGGTGTGCGGGCTGGCAGCGATCTGCTACGCAGAGTTCGCCTCGACGGTGCCGGTGAGCGGCTCGGCGTACACGTTCTCCTACGCGACACTGGGTGAGCTGGTCGCCTGGATCATCGGCTGGGACCTGATCCTCGAGCTGATGCTCGGCGCCTCGGTCGTGGCCCAGGGGTGGAGCGAGTACTTCGTGACCTTCCTCGACGCCATCGGCCTGGGCTGGCCGGACAACCTCGGGCCTGCGGCCACCACCGGCTGGGGCCACTTCAACCTCGCCGCGTTCCTGCTCGTGGCCGTGCTGACCGCTCTGGTCGCAGTGGGCATCAAGGAGTCGCTGAGGGTCAACCTGGTGCTGGTCGGGCTCAAGGTGTTCATCGTGCTCTTCGTCATCGTGGCCGGGCTGTTCTTCATCAAGGGGTCCAACTACCACCCGTTCGTGCCGCCGACCGCCGGGCCCAAGGACGCCAGCGGGCTGACCCAACCGCTGTTCCAGTGGATCTTCGGGTTCGAGGCCCAGACGTACGGCATCCTGGGCATCGTCTCGGCGGCCTCCGTCGTCTTCTTCGCCTACATCGGCTTCGACGTCGTGGCGACGACGGCCGAGGAGGCCCGCAACCCGCAGAAGGACCTGCCGCGTGGCATCATCGGGTCGCTCGCGATCTGCACGTTCCTCTACGTCGCCGTGGCGCTGGTGATCACCGGGATGGTCCGCTACGACAGGATCGACCCGAAGGCCGCGTTGGCGACGGCGTTCAGCGACGTCGGTCACCCGAACTTCGCCACGCTGATCTCGGCGGGCGCGGTGGCCGGTCTGACGACGGTCGTGATGACGTTGATGATCGGCGCGGTCCGCGTGCTGTTCGCGATGAGCCGCGATGGACTGCTGCCGCGCTCCTTCGCCCACACCAGCAAGAGGACCGGGACCCCGATCCTCATCACGCTGACCATCGGCACCACCGTCGCGCTGGTGGCCTCGTTGACGCCCATCAACAAGCTGGAGGAGATGGTCAACATCGGCACGCTGACGGCGTTCGCGCTCGTCTCGGTCGCTGTGCCGATCCTGCGCAGGAACCGCCCGGACCTCGAGCGGTCGTTCAAGGTGCCGTTCAACCCCTACCTGCCGATCATCGCCGCCCTCTTCTGCGTCTACCTCGCGCTCAACCTGAGCCTGGAGACCTGGCTGCGGTTCTTGATCTGGATGGCGCTCGGCTTCGCGATCTACTTCCTCTACGGGTACCGACACAGTCGTGTCGGCCTCGCTGAGGGAGATCCGACCGTCGTCCAGACGGGCGAGGACGCCGTCCTGCATCCGTGAGTCCCCGCTGGTGTCGCGATCGTCACGGCGGAGCACCGGCACAGCAGCGGTTGCGTGGTGTTGGCGACGACTAGTGTGATGAGTGAGACCACCGTTCGTGTCCTACGCGCAGAGGAGCCCACGTGACCGAGGCCCGGTTCGTGCACATCGTCGACGACGTCCCCGAGCTCGAAGGACGATCCGACGGCCCGGTGCTGATGACGGCGCTCGACGGCTTCCTCGACGCGGGCAACGCCTCCGCCCTGGCGATCGCGCACCTGACCGACGTCGAGCCGGGACGCGTCGTGGCGGTCTTCGAGGTCGACGAGTTCTACGACTACCGTGCGCGTCGCCCTGCGCTGACCTTCCTCGAGGACCACTACGCCGACTACGAGGCGCCCCGCCTGGTCGTGAAGCTGTTGGAGGACAAGCTGGGGGCGCCGTACCTCCTGCTCAGCGGGCCCGAGCCCGACATCCGCTGGGAGGCCTTCGCCCGTGCGGTGCGCTCGGTCGTCGAGCACTTCGACGTCCGGCTCGTCGTCTCCCTGGGGTCGGTGCCGATGGCCGTCCCGCACACGCGGCCCGTGCAGCTGACCAACCACGCGACGTCGCACCGCCTGCTCGTGCAGGAGAACGTGTGGAAGGGCGAGATCCGCGTCCCGGCCAGTGCCCAGGCTCTCGTCGAGCTCAGGCTGGGCGAGTGGGGCCATGACGCCTTGGGCTACGTCGCGCACATCCCCCACTACGTCGCGCAGTTCGACTACCCGCAGGCGGCGTTGGCGCTGCTCGAGGGAGTCGAGGACGTCACCGGGCTGCAGTGGGACCGGACCGCCCTGAAGGAGGCCGGCGAGGCGCGACAGGTGGAGATCGCGACCCAGATCGCCGACTCCGACGACGTGCGGGACGTGGTCACCGGGCTCGAGCAGCAGTACGACGCCTTCCACAGTCAGGCCTCCAACCTGCTGGCCGAGGACGAGCCGCTGCCGAGCGGCGAGGAGATCGGTGCCCAGTTCGAACAGTTCCTGGCCCGCCTCGAAGAGCCCGAGGACTGAGGGCGTGCCCGCCTCCGTCGAGGAGCTGGTGGACCTGCTCGACCTCGAGGTCATCGAGGACAACCTCTACCGGGGTCGCCAGCCGGACACCTCGTTGCAGCGCGTCTTCGGCGGGCAGGTGCTCGCACAGTCGCTGGTGGCGGCGGTGCGGACCGTGCCCGACGGCTTCGCCTGCCACTCGCTGCACTCCTACTTCCTGCGACCCGGTGACACGCAGGTGCCGATCATCTACGACGTCGAGGAGATCCGCGACGGGCGCTCGTTCTGCACGCGGCGCGTGGCAGCCCGCCAGCACGGACGCCCGATCTTCTTCCTGACCGCCAACTTCCAGATCCCGGAGCAGGGGCTCGAGCACCAGGACCCGATGCCGAAGGTCCCCGCCCCGGAGGACTGCGTCACAGACAGCGGCTGGAGCTCGCGCCGCAACGATGACTGGCTCCGCGAGTGGGCCGCGCTGGAAGTGCGCCCGGTGCCGCGCGAGTCCCCGGAGGGGTCCCACCACCCGGCCCAGTCGCGGTGGTGGATCCGGGCCAGCGCCACGCTTCCCGACGACGAGCTGACCCAGCTGGCGGCCTTCACCTACGCCTCGGACATGACCTTGCTGACGACCACCATGCTTCCGCACGGCCGGACCTTCGAGTCGGAGGGGATGCAGGTCGCGTCGCTGGACCACTCGATCTGGTTCCACCGTCCGTTCCGTGCTGACGAGTGGTGGCTCTACGACCAGGTCTCGCCCTCCGCGTCGGGCGGGCGGGGGCTCGCACTCGCTCGTGTGTTCAGCCGGGACGGCCAACTGGTGGCCACCGTGGCCCAAGAGGGGCTCATCCGCTCACATTCCGGCTTCTAGCGCTGACCTGGGAGTCTCGGGAGGACACGCGCCGGCACGTTCGCCCGACCGGCAGCCACGGGCGCCACGTGGTCGTCGGTCCGCACCTGCACTTCGAGCAGCGCAAGGGCGGCGCCTACTGCCCGCCGCACTTCTACCGGACGTTCCCGATGGGCTCCACCGGCGCGGCCGCGTGCAAGGCCCGTCCGGTCACGGGTGACTGGGAGGGCGACGGCAGGAATAGTGAACCCGTGACCGACCTGCCCCACCCTGCCCAGGCCCCACCTCAGAGCCGACGTGCCCGTCCGAGGAGGTGCGGGGCACCGTCGCCCGGCTTGGTCAAGGAGAAGTCAAGACCGTCCTGCACCACGCACGACCCGAAGGCGACGCGGCCCGGCAGGAAGATCGGCTTCTTGAACTCGACCTCCACGCGAGCCGACCCGGGCAGTCGGTTGGCCATCGCAGCGACGCAGCGCGCCTTGCTCCACATGCCGTGGGCGATCTGGCGCGGGAAACCGAACGCCTTGGCGGTGAGCGGGTAGAGGTGGATCGGGTTGTGGTCGCCCGACACCCGCGCATAGCGGCGACCGAGGTCACCGGGCAGCTGCCACACTGCGCCGGTGCCGGTGACGAGCCCGAACGGCTCGCCCTCGGCCTGCACGCCCTTCTCGCCCTTGCCGATGCGCAGGTAGTTCGACGTCGACTCCCATACCGTCTCGCCGTCGGACGTCACCGTGGTGACCAGGTCGAAGACGCGTCCCTTGGGGTGGGGGCGCAGGTTCACCGCGGTGGCGGAGACGTCCAGCCTCTCGGTCGGCGCGAGCTCGCGGTGCCGGGTGATGGAGTTGCCCACGTGGACGGTGCCGATGGCCGGGAACGGGAACGACGCGTCGGTCATGATCCCCATGTGGAGCGGGAAGGCCAGCATGTGCGGGTAGGTGAAGGGCAACGTCTGGCTGGGTTCGAAGCCGCAGACCTCCGCGTACGCCGCCACGTGCCGGCGGTCGATCACCACGTCCTTGCGGTGCAGCGTCAGGTCCGGGAGCGAGCTGCCCTTCCTCGCGACGCCGGGGATCAGGTTGACGCCCGGCAGCACCGGGAGCGCAGCCTTGAGCATGGTGGGCAGCGCGCTCGGCTGGCCCTCGATGGTCCGGTCGCTCATGCCGACTACGCCCCCAGCATCATCTGGCCGCACACGCGGACGACGTTGCCGTTGACTGCGGTGGAGCCGGGGGAGAGGTACCACGCGATCGCCTCGGCCACGTCGACCGGGAGGCCGCCCTGGCTCATGGCGTTCATCCGCTGGCCGACCTCGCGGGTCGCGAACGGAACTGCGGCGGTCATCTGCGTGATGATGAAGCCCGGCGCGACCGCGTTGATGGTGATGCCGTCCTCCAGGTCGCCGGACAGGGCGTCCACCAGGCCGATGACCCCCGCCTTGGACGCGGCGTAGTTGGTCTGTCCCACGTTGCCGGCGATGCCGGCGATCGAGGAGACGCCGACGATGCGCCCGTTGCTCTCGATCAGGTCCTGGTCGAGGAGCTCGCGGGTGATCCGCTCCGGAGCGGTGAGGTTGACAGCGATGACCGAGCTCCAGCGGTCCTCGGCCATGTTGGCGAGCTTCTTGTCACGGGTGATGCCCGCGTTGTGCACGACCGCGTGCACCCGGCCGAACTTCGTCCGGACGTGCTGGGCGATGCGCTGCGGCGCGTCCTTGCCGGTGATGTCGAGGGTGAGGTGGTCCCCGTCGAGCTCCTTCATCAGCGACTGCAGCTCGCTCGCGGCCTGGGGTACGTCGATCCCCAGCACGGTGGCGCCGTCACGGTGCAGCACCCGGGCGATCTGCTCGCCGATGCCGCGCGAGGCGCCGGTGACGATCGCCACCTTGCCGGCCAGCGGCTTCGCGGCGTCCGCGACGGCAGCGGCCTCGGTGGTGCCGGTCGCGCCCAGTCGTGCGACCTGGCCCGAGACGTAGGCGCTCTTCGGGGACAGGAAGAAGGAGAGGGTGGACTCCAGGGTGTCCTCGGCACCGGGCGCGACGTACACCAGGTTGACGGTGCTGCCCTTGCCGATCTCCTTGCCCAACGAGCGGGTGAAGCCCTCGAGGGCGCGCTGCGCGACGCGCTCGTCGTTGCTGTCCGTCTGGTCGGGGATGGTGCCCAGCACCACCACGCGCGCGTTGGCGGTCAGGCTTCGCATCAGGGGCGTGAAGAACTGCTCGAGGGCGATCAGGTCGGTGGAGTGGGTGAGGCCGGTCGCGTCGAAGACGAGCCCCTTGTACTTCTCACCCTCGACGGCGTTGCTGACGCTGGTGACGCCGAGGTTGTCCAGGGCGACGACCAGCGACTTGCCGAGCCGGCCGTGGCCACCCGTCACGACCGTGCCGTCCACGACCGGCGCACCCTGCGACCAGCGCTCGAGCGGAGTCGGGTTCGGCAGGCCCAGGTTCTTGACGAACAGCTTGCCCAACGGGCTGCCGGTGAAGGCCTGGTAACGGTCGGTCATCTGTCATCCTCTGCTCGACGTGCTCACGGCTTGCTACTGATGGGTATGGCACGAATGTAACGAGTGGTGTAACTCTGCGTCCAGACAAGGTGACGTGCCACTCATCCCGTTTCTTTTCGCCCCCAGCCGGGTCAAGATGTGGGTCGCGCATCCCGACCAAGGAGCAGATCACCTCATGCAGTCACAGACTCGCCGTGTCGCCGTTCTCGGCGGCAACCGCATCCCGTTCGCCCGATCCAACACCGCCTACGCCACCGCCTCCAACCAGGAGATGCTGACCGCCGCCATCGACGGTCTCGTCGCCCGCTACGGGCTCGAGGGTGAGCGCCTCGGTGAGGTCGCAGCCGGTGCCGTGCTCAAGCACAGCCGCGACTTCAACCTGACCCGTGAGTCGGTGCTGGGCTCCAAGCTCGCTGCCGAGACACCGGCCACCGACCTCCAGCAGGCGTGTGGCACAGGCTTGCAGGCCGCGATCTACGTCGCCAACAAGATCGCGCTCGGCCAGATCGACGTCGGCGTCGCCGGTGGTTCCGACACCACGTCGGATGCTCCGATCGCGGTGGGCGAGAAGCTGCGCAAGATCCTGCTCGAGCTCAACCGGGCCAAGACCAACGGCCAGCGCCTCGCGGCCCTCGCCAAGATCCGGCCGGGCGACCTCGTGCCGTCGATCCCGCAGAACGGCGAGCCGCGCACCAGGCTGTCGATGGGCGAGCACGCGGCGCTGACCGCGCTGGAGTGGCAGATCACCCGCGAGGCGCAGGACGAGCTGACCGTGGCGTCGCACCAGAACCTGGCGGCGTCGTACGACCGTGGGTTCCAGGACGACCTGATCACGCCGTTCAACGGCCTCGAGCGCGACCAGAACCTGCGCGCTGACTCCTCGCTGGAGAAGCTCGCCAAGCTCAGGCCCGTCTTCGGCAAGGGTGAGGCGGCCACGATGACCGCCGCGAACTCCACCCCGCTGACCGACGGCGCCTCGGCGGTGCTGCTCGCTTCCGAGGACTGGGCCGAGGAGCACGGCATCCCCGTGCAGGCCTACTTCACCGAGTGTGAGACGGCTGCGGTGGACTTCGTCCACGGTGGCGAGGGCCTGCTGATGGCTCCGGCGTACGCAGTGCCGCGGATGCTCGAGCGCGCCGGGCTGACCCTGCAGGACTTCGACTACTACGAGATCCACGAGGCCTTCGCCTCGCAGGTGCTGTCCACGCTGAAGGCCTGGGAGGACCCGGTGTTCTGCAAGGAGCGCCTCGGCCTCGACGCACCGCTGGGCTCCATCGACCGGTCCAAGCTGAACGTGAACGGCTCCTCGCTCGCGGCCGGTCACCCCTTCGCCGCGACCGGTGGTCGCATCGTGGCCAACCTGGCCAAGATCCTCAACGAGAAGGGCTCGGGCCGCGGCCTGATCTCCATCTGCGCCGCGGGTGGCCAGGGCGTCACCGCGATCCTCGAGAAGTAGCGCCACCGCACCGCACCAGACCACCCGATCCCGAAACACCACACGCCGAGGCGTCGCAGATTGCCGCAATCTGCGACGCCTCGGCGTCGTTTCCGGCGCAAACTGCGACGCCTCGGCGTCGTTTTCGGCGCAAACTGCGACGCCTCGGCGCGGTCACGCGCGGGACGGTCAGCTCGTCAGCTCGTCAGCTCGTCAGCTCGCGGTGGCGAGGGCGACCGCGGTGGAGACGACGTAGGAGCGGACGTCGGCCGCCGAGACGGGGGAGATCGCCGGGATGCCGGGGGCCGACTCCTTGACCAGCATGCCGACGCGGGCAAGCTGGAGGGCGCCGAGGCCGCTGGCATACATGTGGTTGGCCAGGAGCGTGGGGTCGGAGACCTTGAAGTCGCCGGACTCGACTCCGGCGTCGAGCACATCACTGAGCTGGGTCAGGCACGCCGAGATCCCGCGCCCGAGGCGGAACAGCGAGCTCTCACTGATCTCCTCGAGCAGCTCGGGCCCGGGACGCCGCATCAGCGTCTGGGCGCAGTCGACGAAGGCGGGGTACTCGACCCCGAAGTCGATGAACTCCTCCGTGACGGCGACGAGCCGCTCCATCGGCGTGCGCCTGCTCCTCGAGGCCTCCGCGAGCCGAGTCTCGAGGTCGTCGAGGTAGCTGACCAGGGTGAGCGCGAAGAGCTCCTCCTTGCCGCTGAAGTGGCGGTAGATGATGGCCCGGTTGACGCCCACGGCCCGCGCGATGTCCTCGATCTGCGCGTCACGGACCCCGGACTCGTCGAAGAGCTCCCGGGTGGCCTTGAGGATCTCGCGTTCGCGGGCACGGCGACGCGCCGCGGCCGGCTGCCGGGTCGAGGCGCGCGTGCTGGTCATGGGGGGATCCTAGTGCAACACCGGTTTACACACGTGTGTGTCGAGTGTCGCGGGCAGTGCCCGGGTCACATCAGCGCGCGCACGCCGTCGATGGTGTCGGCCTCGTCCGCACCCTTGTCGTCGCGGTAGCGCAGCACGCGCGCGAACCGCAGCGCGACTCCGCCCGGGTAGCGGGTGGAGCGCTGCAGGCCGTCGAAGGCGATCTCGACCACCTGCTCCGGCCTGAGGTGTACGACGCGGCCCTCCCGGCCGGTCTCGAGCCCGAGAAAGCGCTCGGTCTGCCAGGCAAGCATCTCATCGGTCATGCCTTTGAAGGTCTTCCCGAGCATCACGAACCCTCGGTCGCCGTCCTGGTCCGGGACACGGGCGCCGAGGTGGATGTTGGACAGCCAGCCCCGGCGCCTGCCGCTGCCCCACTCGACGGCGAGCACGACGAGGTCGAGGGTGTGACGGGGCTTGACCTTGACCCAGGCGGAGCCGCGGCGCCCGGCGTCGTACGGCGCATCGAGGCGCTTGAGGACCACTCCCTCCTGCCCGTCGGCGACCACCCGGTCGAAGAACGACCGGGCCTCGTCGGTGGAGTCGGTGACCAGGCGCGGCACGCGGAGCGACTCCGGCACCACGGAGTCGAGCCTGGCCAGCCGCTCGCTGGTCGGGGACTCGATCAAGGATTCGCCCTCGTGCAGCAGCAGGTCGAAGAAGAACGGCTGGATCCCTGTGGCGCCGCTGCGGGTGGCGGTCGTCGAGGCCGTCTCCTGGAAGGGCCTCGGTCGTCCGGCCTCGTCGAGGGAGAGCGCCTCGCCGTCCATGATCAGATCGGTGGCGCCCAGTGACCTGGTGGCCTCGACGACCTCGGGGAGGCGGGCGCCGATCTCCTCGAGGCTGCGAGTGAACACGGTGACCTCGTCACCGTGCTTGTGCACCTGGATGCGGATGCCGTCGAGCTTGGTGTCCACGGCGAACGCGCCGGCCACCTTCTCCACACCCGCGGGGATGTCGGCCGCGGCTGTCGCGAGCATCGGCCGGACCGGGCGGCCCACCAGCATGCCGAAGTGGGCAAGGGCGTCCTCGCCGCCTGTCAGGGCAGCCGTGGCGATCGGCCCGGTCGGCGCGCTGAACGTCGCGGCCCGGCGCACTGCCCTCGGGTCCAGGCCTGATGCCTCGGCGATCGCGTCCAGCATCACCGAGTCGAGGGCGCCCTGCCGGACGTTGCCGGTCACCAGATTGCGGAGGAACTCCTGCTCGTCGGCAGTCATGCGACCGAAGAGCTCCCAGACGGCCTCGCGGCGTGCGCCCTGGGAGCCCGAGCCCGACATCGCGCTGATCTCCTCGAGCACGGCGTCGGTCTCGATCAGCGTGACCGACGGTTCGTCTGCCGGCGCAGGGAGGTCGGCGAGCGCCCGCCAGCCGAGGCCGGTGCGACGCTGGCGCAGCGTGCCGGAGAGGTACGACGCCGCGATGTCGATCTCGTCCGCGCTCTCGGCGGCCACGGCGCGCAGCAGCCCGGCGATGAGCTCGCGCTTGGTCAGCCGGGAACGGGTCGCGGCCACCCGGGCAGAGACGTCGACGAGCCGTGCGAGCAACATGCGGTCCATTGTGTCGGGACGTGCCGACATACTCTCCCCTCATGGCCGTCAGCACCCTCCGTCCGCTCGTGCGAGTGTGGCGGCCGGACTGGCCGTGCCCGGTGGAGGCGATCCTCTCCACGCATCGCCGGGGCGCCGGTGACCCCACGTTCCGGCGTACGACGGACGGCGCGACCTGGCGCGGCATTCGCACACCCGAGGGTCCCGCGACGCTCCGGGTCTGTCCGGAGCCGGCACGGGGGACCGTCACCGGCGAGGCCTGGGGGAGCGGCGCGGAGTGGGTGCTCGCACAGCTGCCCCGGATGCTCGGCGCGGACGACGACCCGTCGGGCTTCGAGCCGCTGCACGAGCCGATCGCCGACGCCTGGCGCCGCCACGGCAACTGGCGCCTCGGCGCGACCGACCTCGTCATGGAGTCCCTCGTCCCGGCGATCATCGAGCAGAAGGCCACCGGGCAGGAGGCGTTCGGAGCCTTCCGCAGGATGGTCCACCGCTACGGCGAGCGTGCGCCCGGTCCACCGAGCGAGCCCGAGCCCGTGGTCAGGCTGTGGCTGCAGCCCACAGCCACCGACCTGCGCACGATCCCGTCGTGGGAATGGCTGAAGCTCCCGGTGGACGGCGGCAGGTCGCGGCCGATCCAGCACGCCGCCCGGGTGGCGACGTCCCTGGAGCGAGCCGGCCGCGAGACGCCCCAGGAGTTCGACCGCCGTGTGCGCACCCTGCCGGGCATCGGTGTCTGGACCAGTGCCGAGACCCGGTCCCGCGCCATGGGCGACGCCGACTCCGTCAGCTTCGGCGACTACCACGTCGCCGCCGACGTCGGGTTCGCGCTGACCGGTGAGCCGGTGGACGACGACGCGCTCGCCGTACTGCTGGAGCCGTACGCCGGGCACCGGCACCGCGTCCAACGGCTGGTCGCGCTGGGCGGACTGTCCCGGCCGAGACACGGTCCGCGGATGGCGCCCAGGACGCATCTGCCCAGCCGCAGGGGCACCTGGGGCTGACGCGTCCTTCCGGCGTCACACGCCCCCCGAGCCTGCACGACTCCCGGGACCTCCTCGTCTAGCCTGTCCGGACTCACCCGGACCCAGGAGCCCCCGTGCCAGCTGTGATCGACCGCTTCGCCGCAATGTCGAAGGCCGAGGTGAACGACTACTTCTGCCAGAGGGACGTCCTCGAGATCACCGAGATGATCCGGGACGCCTCCGACGACGAGCTGCGGGAGCTGATCGAGATCGACCACTTCCGCGAGGAGGCCGTGGACGCGATCCTCGACAGGTTCGCGGAGTTCTCCGACGCCGGGCGGCTCGCCGAGGTCGAGGGAGTCGTCCGCTTCCAGCTGGCACGGCTCAGGAAGCAGGACGTGTGCCACACCGCACGCTTCGACCGCGGCAACGTCACCCTGGAGCCCGACGCCCGGCCCGACGTGACGATCAGGGCCGACATCGTGGATTTCGTGCGGCTGGTGACTGGGCAGTCCAACGCCGCCCTGCTCTACCTCGGCGGCCGGCTCGGCATCGAGGGGCAGGAGCTGCTCGCGCTCGCCGTCGGCACGGTCTTCACCGTCCCGGGAAGCCACCAGGCTGCCGTGGACCCGACGGCGCTGGACCCGGTCGATGTCGCCACCGCGGTGGCCACCACGTCGAGCAGGCACATGCGTGCCGTGATGGAGGGCGGCTTCCGACCCATCGTCCTGGAGGAGGTCTTCCGCCGCTTCCCCGACTTCATCGACATCGGCAAGGCCGGCGACCTGAGGCTCTGCGTGGGATTCAGGATCGCGGGCCGCAAGGACGGTGACGTGGACCGCTACACCGTCCACATCGCCGACGGCGTCTGCACGATCGAGAGCGACCCGCCGGAGGGCCAACGCCGGGACGCCACGATCACCATCGAGGGCCATGACTTCCTGCGGCTCGCCACCGGTCAGCTGCACCCCGTTCGCGGTGTGCTCACCGGAGCGCTGAAGGTCAGGGGCGACCGGTCCAAGGCACTCGCCCTCAACGCCGTCATGGTGCCGCCACAGCCGCGCGGCTGAGGGCGCCGAGGACCCGGGCCCCGCGTGGCGTTGCCGTGCCGCGGGAGATCAGGGGCGAAGGGACCGGCGAGCCGCCGGCGGGAGCCCGGACGTCGGCGCGGCCTCGAAGCCGCCGTCCCTCTCCCGCTCGGTCAGCGCCGTGACCTGGCGGACGCTCCAGGGCGAGACCTGCCGGGCACCGTCCCGTACGCCGTCGCGGAACTGCGTCCACGGAATCCACTCGACGGCGTCCACCTCGGACGGGTCGGGACGTACGACGGCCTCGGCGGTCGCCGTGAAGACGGGGCACAGCTCGTTCTCGCGGACACCGTTCTCCATGGTGGCCTCGTAGCGGAACGACGACAGGGTCAGCTGCAGGTGACCGAGCCGGAGTCCCAGCTCCTGTCCGGCGCGCCGGTGAACGGCGTCGAAGATGTCCTCGCCCGGGGCAGGGTGTCCGCAGAAGGTGTTCGTCCAGGCGCCCGGCCAGGTCGGCTTACCGAGAGCGCGCCGCGTCAGCAGGAGCCGACCCGCCCCGTCCAGGACGTAGCACGAGAAGGCCAGGTGCAGGGGCGTCTGCTGATGGTGCACCGTCGCCTTGGGTGCCGTGCCGAGGGCCTCACCGGAGTCGTCGACCAGCACGACCAGCTCGTCGGTCCCGCGCGCGCTCATGCCGGCCCGGCCAGGGAGTTGACGGCCCTGCTGAAGACGCCGGGCATTCGGTGGGCCGCCGGCACCAGCGCCCGGCGGAGCGCACGCACCTGCGTGGCGCCCAGCAGGGAGGAGGTGAGCAGGCGGTACTGGCGGGTGATCGTGTGCCACTCGCGTTCGTAGCGGCCGGGGTCGCCGTCCGCGATGGCGCCTGCTGCGGCGCGTCCTTGCGCGACGGCGAGGGCGATGCCTTCGCCGGTCAGGGCGTCGACGTAGCCGGCGGCGTCACCGACGAGGAGCACCCGACCGGACATCCGGGCGACGGCGTGCTGCCGCAGCGGACCTGCCCCCGCCACCTGCCCGATCCCGGTCGGACCGAGCCTCGAGCGGAGGTCCGGGAAGCGCGAGAGCTGGTCGTCGAAGGTTCCTCGCGTCGAGGTCAGCAGGGCGACCCCGACCAGGTCCGGTCCGACCGGCGTCACGTAGGCCTCGCTCGAGTCCGCCCAGTGCACCTCGACGTGGCCGGTCCACGGGCTGACGGCGAAGTGCCGACGCAGGCCGTAGCGGCGCCGCGTGGAGGGGCGGCCCTCGAGCCCGAGGGAGCGGCGTAGCGGGGAGTGCAGCCCGTCCGCAGCGACGAGGAACCGCGCCGCTGTCCCGTCCACCACGACCTCACTCTCGCGTTGCACCACGTGCTTCACCGTCGCCTGCTCGATCCTGACGCCGGCCTCCAGGGTGGCCCGGCGCAGCGCCGCGTGCAACGTCGTACGACGGACCCCACGCCCGGGGCCGTCCACGAAGACGGCTTCCGCCGACCGGTGGCCGGCGACGTAGCGGATTCCCGCCAGGTCGTGCCCGCACGGGTCGACGCCCAGCTCGAGCAGCGCCGCCAGGGCACCCGGCATCAGCCCCTCGCCGCACGCCTTGTCGATCGCGCCGGGACGTGACTCGCGCACCGTGACGCGGAGACCGGCCCGTACGGCGTACAGCGCGGTCGCCAGCCCTGCGGGACCCCCGCCGGCCACCACCAGGTCGATCACGACGTCGCTCCTGCCGGCTGGGCTGTGGCGGAGCGCAGGGCGGCGTTCTCGACGCGCAGCCGCACGGCCAGCAAGGCGGCGTTGCACACCGTGAACGCGGTCGCGGTGATCAAGGCGGAGTGGACCAGCGGCAGGGCGAGCCCCTCCAGCACCACGGCGACGTAGTTGGGATGCTGCAGGAACCGGTAGGGACCGGTTGTGACCAGGGGCAGGCCGGGCACCACGATGACCCGCGTGTTCCAGCGATGTCCCAACGTGCCGATGCACCACCACCGCAGGGCCTGGGAGGCGACCACGACGCCCAGCATGGGGTAGCCGAGGGCGGGGTGGAACTCCGGCCGCCGGATCCAGACCTCCGCCAGCGCCCCCACCAGCAGACCTGTGTGCAGCACCACCATGACCAGGTAGTGCCGCTGTCCGGTCTCGACGCCGCCGTGTGCCAGGCTCCACGCCGCGTTGCGCGTGGAGACGACCAGCTCGGCCAGCCGCTCCACCGCCACCAGGACGACGAGCGCCGTGAAGAGGACCTCGCTCACGCCACCGGCTCCGGCACCTGGAGGAGGACCAGCTCCGAGCAGAAGCCGGGACCCATCGCCAGCATCAGTCCGTAGGAGCCCGGCCGTGGCGGACGTGTGGCGAGGGTGTCCGCGAGCACGTTGAGCACCGAGGCCGAGGACAGGTTGCCGATGCGGGACAACGAGTCCCACGTGACCTGCAGCGCCTCCCGGTCGACGCCCAGGGCCTCCTGCAGCGCCTCGAGCACCTTGGGCCCTCCGGGGTGCGCGACGTACCACTCGATGTCCGCCCGGCTCAGCCCGTGGTCCTCCAGGAACGCCTGCACGTCGCCGCCGACATGGGCCCTCACGAGGTCGGGCACCTTGTTGTCCAGCACGATCTTCAGCCCGGTCGGGCCCACGTCCCATCCCATCGTGCGCTGGGAGTCCGGGTAGAGCCGGCTGCGGCTGGCGAGCACCTCGGGCTGTGGCTGGCGTGACTCCGAGGGGAGCTTGGCGGCCCGGGTCGAGCCCGCCGCCACCACCGCCGCTGCCCCGTCGCCGAACAGCCCGCTCGCCACGAGGTTGGGGATCGACGAGTCGTTGCGCTGGAGGGTGAGCGAGCACAGCTCCACCGACATCAGCACGGCCACCTTGTCGGGGTGACCCACGAGGTAGTCGTCGAGACGGGCCACGCCGGCCGCCCCTGCGACGCAGCCCAGGCCCACGACGGGGACCCTGATCACGTCGGGTCGCAGGCCGATGACGGCGGCGACACGCGCGTCCAGGGACGGTACGGCGAGGCCGGTGACCGTCACGCTGACGATCAGGTCGACGTCCTCGGGGGTGAGGCCGGCGGCCTTGAGGGCCTCGGTGACCGCCCGCGCGCCGAGGTCCACCCCGGCCTCGATGAAGGCGTCGTTGGACTCCCCGAAGTCCGACAGCTCGGCGTACTGCTCCAGCGGCAGTGCGAAGTGTCGTGAGGCGACACCAGCATTGCGGTGCAGGCGCTCGACCAGCGTGCGGTCCACGCCGTCGTCGAACATCGTCTCGAGGAGGGCTGCGGTCACCCGGGGCTGCTCGTACCGGTGGTCGGGCAGGACGCCACGGACGCTCAGGATGCGCATGCTGGGTCTCCTCCGTGGTGCTTTGGCTGTCAGTCCTGCACGTTCGTGTTCGCGGGCCTGTGCGGTCAGGCAGCCTGAGTACCCACTCGCGCACCCACGACACCGGGTGCTCGCCAGGTCCGGCCGATCAGCGCCCGACGGCGTACCCCTGCATCCCGCGCGGGTTCGCCCCGGCCGCCAGTATGCCGGTCGCCGGGTCGCGGGTCACCGCGCACATCCGGCCGAGCGACCAGGGGCCGGACAGCTCGACCCGGTGGCCACGTGCCCGCAACGTGTCGAGGGCGTCGGGGGCGACCCGGTCCTCCACGACCAGCACGCCCGGCTCCATCTCACGGGGATGGAAGGAGCCCGGGAAGCTGGTGGTGTGGAACATCGGGGCGTCGATCGCCTCCTGGAGCGTCAGGCCCCCGACGAGGTGCCGCAGCAGGAACAGCGACTGCCACTGGTCTTGCTGGTCGCCACCGGGGGAGCCGCAAGCCAGCACGGGCTGGCCGTCGCGCATGACGAGCGTCGGGGTCAGGGTCGTCCGGGGGCGCGCGCCGGGGGCCAGCGACGCCGGCAGCCCTTCGTCGAGCCAGAACATCTGCGACCGGCTGCCCAGGCAGAAGCCGAGGTCGGGGATCGTGGGAGAGCTCTGCAGCCACCCTCCGCTGGGGGTCGCCGAGATCATGTTGCCCCAGCGGTCGACGACGTCGATGTGGCACGTGTCGCCCTGGGTGGTCCCGTCGCGCTGCACCGTCGGCTCGCCCGTCGTCACGTCGGCGGAGCGGCCGGTGGACCGGCCGGCGAGGAGGCGGCGTACGTGCTCCGCGAGCCGTGGCTCGCGTCCACCCGGGGAGCCGGGCCGCACGCCGGCGTCGGCCCGATCGCCCACCAGGCCCGCGCGCTCGGACACGTAGTCGGGCGCGAGGAGATCCTCCACGGCGAGGGGCGATCGGTCGCCGAACCACGCTTCGCGGTCGGCCATCGCGAGCTTCCAGCTCTCGGCGATGGCGTGGATCCCGTCAACCGAGTCGGGGTCGAGCGAGTCGCCGCCCAGGACGTCGAGCATCGCCAGCACCTGCAGCAGCGCCGGACCCTGCCCCCAGAGCCCCGTCTTGGCGATCTGGACGCCGTGCCAGTCCAGGACGGCGGGCGCCTCCCAGGTGGCGGTGTACGCCGCCAGGTCGGCGCCGCTTAGCTGACCGGGGAGGGTCTGGCCACCTGAATGACGCCACTCGGACGAGCGGAACGCGTCCACGGTCTCGGCCACGAACCCCGTGCGCCACTCGTCGCGGGCAGCCTGCGCCTGGGCGCCCACGTCGGCCCCGGCGGCGGTCGCCGCCTCGACCAGGCGCTCGAGCACCGCCGCGTATCGGGGGTTCGTGAACAGCTCACCGGCCCTGGGTGCGGTCCCGTTGCGCAGCCACAGGTCGGCCGAGGTGGTCCAGTGATCCTCGAAGAGGTCGCGGACGAGCTCGATCGTCGCGGCCACCCGAGGCAGCAAGGGGTGGCCGGCACGGGCGTAGCCGATCGCAGGCTCGAGCACCGTCGCCAGCGGCAGGCTGCCGTGGTCGCGCAGCAGGAGCAGCCAGGCGTCGACCGCACCGGGCACGGCAGCGGCGAGCGGCCCCGAGCCCGGGACGTGGTCGAGGCCCATCGCGGCAAAGGCCTCGGGAGTCGCGCCGGCGGGCGCCGGACCCTGCCCGCACAGCACCCGCGGGGCCGGGTATCCGGCGACGGAGACGATCGCAGGCAGGTCGCCGCCGGGTCCGTTGAGGTGCGGCTCGACGACGTGGAGGACGAACCCTCCCGCAGCCGCCGCATCGAAGGCGTTCCCGCCGAGCTCGAGCATCCGCTGGGCCGACTGGGAGGCGATCCAGTGGGTGGAGGAGACCATCCCGAAGGTCCCCTCCAGGGTGGGGCGCGTGGTGAACCTCATCGGCGGGTTCCCGGCTGCCCGCGCAGGAGTCGTGGTTGCATGCCCCGACCCTAGAGACCGCTGAAGACCACCCTCGCGCGGCCGCTGTGGCGAGCCGTCGTCCCGGCCGAGAGCCGGTGGGACGGACCCGGTCTGGATTTGGCTTGCGTCGTGCGGGAGGCTCTGGTGACGCCCGTCACCGACACGGAGGACCTCGATGCGCAGCACGATGCAGGACGCCCAGCTCACCATCGGCTCGCTGATGAAGCACGGCACCACCGTGCACGGCGACTCCGAGGTCGTCACCGCCACGAGCGACGGCACCCGCAGCCAGACGTACGCCGAGCTCGGGAAGCGTGCCGCCAGGCTGGCCAACGGCTTGCGCTCGCTGGGGGTCGAGGGGGACCAGCGCGTCGGCACGTTCCAGTGGAACAACGCCGAGCACCTCGAGGCCTACCTCGCGATCCCGTCGATGGGCGCGGTCCTGCACACCCTCAACATCCGGCTGTTCCCCCAGCAGCTCGTCTACATCGCCAACCATGCCGAGGACCAGGTCGTCATCGTCGACGACTCGCTCGTCGGCCTGCTGGCACCGCACCTGCCGGAGATGGAGACCGTGCACCACGTGCTGGTCGCCGGACCCGACGCGGCCTCGGCCGACCTGGACTCGTTGCGGTCCAGCGGCAAGGAGGTGCTCCTCTACGAGGACCTCCTGGCCGAGCAGTCCGACGAGTTCGACTGGCCCGAGCTGGACGAGCGCGACGCGGCCGCGATGTGCTACACGAGCGGCACCACCGGCAACCCCAAGGGTGTCGTCTACAGCCACCGGTCCGCGTGGCTGCACTCCCAGGCGGTGTCGACCGGCAACGTCGGTGGCCTGAGCTTCCACGACCGGGTGCTCCCGATCGTGCCGATGTTCCACGCCAACGCGTGGGGCCTGGCCTACGCCGCCCTGATGAGCGGCGCGTCGCTGTGCATGCCGGACCGCTGGCTGCAGGCGGAGCCGCTGTGCCGGTTCATGAACGAGAGCAAGCCGACCGTCTCCGGGGCCGTGCCCACCGTCTGGAACGACGTGCTCGGCCACCTCGACAGGTTCCCCGACCGGAAGCCCGCGTCGCTGCGGCTGATCCTGTGCGGCGGATCCGCCGTACCCGTGTCCCTGCAGAAGGCACTCCAGGACCGGCACGGCCTGCTGGTCCGCCAGGCGTGGGGGATGACTGAGACCTCGCCCGTCGCCTCCGCCGGGATGCCGCCCGTGGGGATCGAGGCCGAGGGCGAGTGGAGCTACCGCGGAAGCCAGGGTCGCGTGCTGTGCGGTGTCGAGGGACGCATCGTGGCCGACGACGGCAGCGAGCAGCCGTGGGACGGCAGGGCGGTCGGCGAGCTGCAGGTGCGCGGGCCGTGGGTGACCGCCAGCTACTACGAGTCCGACGACCCCGACGTCGACCAGAAGTTCGACGACGGATGGCTGCGCACCGGTGACGTCGGCTCGATCGACGAGCTCGGCTACATCCGGCTCTCCGACCGCGCCAAGGACGTCATCAAGTCCGGCGGGGAGTGGATCTCCTCGGTCGACCTCGAGAACGCGCTGATGGCCCACGAGGACGTCGTCGAGGCTGCCGTGATCGGCATCCCGGACGAGAAGTGGGACGAGCGCCCGCTCGCTTCGGTCGTCGTGCGGGAGGGAGCGAGCCTGACGCCCGCCGAGCTCCGCGAGTTCCTGAGCAAGGACTTCGCGAAGTGGCAGCTGCCGGACGCCTGGGCCTTCATCGACGAGGTGCCGCGCACCAGCGTCGGCAAGTTCGACAAGAAGGTCCTCCGCAGGTGGTACGCCGAGGACGAGATCGCCGTCGAGAAGGCGGACTGAGAGGAGTGACCCCTCAGTGGGGGTCGTGCACGCCCCAGCTGTAGGTCTGCTTCTGCAGCTCGAGGTACAGGAACGTGTGGATCGACTTGACGCCGGGAATGGGCCGGATGCGTGAGGTGACGAGCTCCAGCAGGTGGGCGTCGCTCTGGCCCACCACCTCGGCGAGGATGTCGAAGCCGCCGGCCGTTATCACCACGTAGTCGACCTCCTCGACGGCAGCGATGGCCTCGGCCACCGGCTTCAGCTCACCCTCGACGATCACGCCGACCATCGCCTGGCGGGCGAAGCCGAGCTGGAGGGGGTCGGTGACGGCGACGATCTGCATCACCCCGGCGTCCACGAGCTGCTTCACCCGGTGCTGCACCGCCTCCTCGGTGAGGCCGACGGACTCGGCGATGGTCGCGTAGGAGCGTCGCCCGTCTTGCTGCAGGTGCTCGATGATGGCCTTCGAGGCGGCGTCGATCTCCATCCTGGCCGTGCCGACCGCCCGGTGCAGACGTCTCTCGTCGCCCAGGCCCAGCTCGCCCTTGATCACAGTCGTGGACCTTCCGAGTGACTACTCCGCCTCGCGAACGATATCGGTCAAGGCCCCCTCGGGGAGGCGGTTCGCGCGACTCCGTGGAACCGCGTCCGGTGTCCCTCTGCGGCCCGCCGTCTCGGACGAGGGTCAGTGGCCCCCCGTGAGCGGGGCCATCACGCGCGCGATCCGGCTCTGGCGCCCGGTACGCAACTCCTCGGAGTCGGCCAGCGTCATGGCGCGCAGGCCGGCGTTGATGCCGAGCCAGCGAAGGGGCTCCGGCTCCCAGGGACGGCTGCGGTGGTTGACCCAGGGGAGCGTCACCAGGTCGCTGTCGGCACCGGTGACGAGGTCGGCCAGGGTCCGGCCGACGAGGTTGGTGGTGGCCACGCCGTCACCGACGTACCCGCCCGCCCAGCCCATCCCGGTCGCCCGGTCGAGTCCCACCGAGGCGGCCCAGTCGCGCGTGATCCCCAGGCAGCCACCCCACTGGTGGGTGAACCGTGCGTCGCCGAGCTGCGGGAGCATTCTCCGCAGCACCGCGCGGAGGTCGTCGAAGACGCGCGGTTCCGCGTCGTACGCCGGGCTGATGCGTGACCCGAAGTGGTACGGCGCACCCCGGCCGCCGAACGCGAGTCGGCCGTCGGCCGTGCGCTGGCCGTAGATGATCAGGTGACGCCCGTCGGTGAACGTGGGCCGGTCACCGAGCCCGATGGAGTCCCAGGTGGCGTCGTCGAGCGGCTCGGTGGCCACCATCAACGAGTACACCGGCACCACAGTGCGCCTGAGGCCCTCGAGCCCGGGCGTGTAGCCCTCCGTGGCACGCAGCACGACTCCCGCCCGCACGGTGCCCGCATCCGTCTCCACCCGTCCGGGCCCGATGCTGCGCACCGGGGTCTGCTCGAAGATCGGCACCCCCGCTGCCTCGACGACGCGGGCGAGCCCCCGCACCAGCCGCGCGGGATGGATCGCCGCGCAGTGGGGCGTGAACATGCCGCCCAGGACCGGCTCGGCCGCCAGCATGCGGCGCGCCTCGCCGGCGTCCAGCATGCGTTGGTCGTCCTCGCTGAACCCCCGGGCACGGGCGATCCGGACGCTCTCCACGAGCCGCTCGAGCTGCAGTGGCGTGCTGGCCAGGACCACGGTGCCGCCCTGGTGGAAGTGGGCGTCGATGCCCTCGCGCTCGGCGACCCGGCCCACCTCGCGCACGGTCTCGTGCATGGCGCGGTGCAGGCGCAGGGCGCCGTCGGCCGACGACTCCTTGACCAGCAGGTCCCACGAGGTCGGGAAGAGCGCGCTGCACCAGCCCCCGTTGCGTCCCGACGCCCCGAAGCCCGCGATCTCCTGCTCGAGCACGACGATCCGCAGGGCGGGATCGGCCCTGCGCAGGTAGTACGCCGTCCAGAGGCCGGTGAGCCCGGCGCCGACGATGGCGACGTCGTAGGACGCCGGGCCCGGCAGCGCGGGGCGTGGCACGAGGTCGTCGCCCGCGGTGTCGTGCCACAGCGACAGGGAACGGTAGTCTCGGTCGCCTGCGAGGGAGCTCAGCGGACACCCCAGGAGTAGGTCTGCTTGGCCAGCTTGAGGTACATGAACGTCTCCGTGTTGCGTACGCCGGGCACCGCCCGGATGCGGCCGGACACCAGGTCGAGCAGCTCCTCGTCGCCGGTGCTCACCACCTCGCACAGCACGTCGTAGGTGCCGGCGGTCATCACCACGTAGATGACCTCCTCCATGGACGAGAGCGCGTCGGCCACAGGCTGGACCGGGCCGTCGACGTGGATGCCCACCATGGCCTGGCGCCCGAAGCCGAGCTGGAGGGGGTCCGTGACCGCGACGATCTGCATCACACCGGCCTCGGTCAGCCGCTGCACCCGCTGGCGTACGGCGGCCTCGGAGAGGCCCACCGCCTTGCCGATCGAGGCGTAGCTGCGACGCCCGTCCTGCTGCAGCTGTTCGATGATCGACTTCGACACCTCGTCGAGGACAGGGGTGGCGCGGCCGTTGGACGAACCGCTGCCACCGAACTTGTCAGCCATGTTCGTCATCGTGGTGCTTGCAGTGCGCACTGGCAAGCACTGGCGCCCTCCTGACCCCCGTAAACCGTGCTGCAGTCACGCTGAATGTGACGTTTCCGTGGCAGTCGTGTGTCGTGACGACGGAATCCCTTGTCGTCACGACTTGCGTCGTGACAAGGTGTGCCGGACACGGAAGGAGTCCGGGTGGCCGACACAGGCAGACCGACGCAAGGCGCCGGTCGACGCGCGAGTGGTCTGGGTTCCGCGCCGTCGCGACGTACGTTCCTCAAGGGTGCCGGGGCGACCGTGTTCGGTCTCGGCAGTGCCGCGGTCCTGCCCCTGTTCGGAACCCCCTCGGCGAAGCAGAACCCGCTGGAGTGCAAGGCGCCGGACGTCTCCGCCTCGACCAGGAAGCTGGTTGTCTCCAACTGGCCCGCCTACCTCGACGAGGCAGAGAAGGGCCAGAAGGGCACGCTGCAGGACTTCGAGGCCGCCACCGGCATCAAGGTCTCCTACACCGACGACGTCAGCGACAACGCCGACTTCTTCGCCAAGGTGCGCAACCAGCTCGGCGACTGCCAGCCCATCGGCCGCGACATGATGATGCTGACCGACTGGATGGCCGCCAAGATGATCGGCCTGGGCTGGATCCAGCCCCTGGACCGCGACAAGGTGCCCAACCTGCACGCGAACCTGATCAAGCCGTTGCAGGGCCGGCAGTGGGACAAGGACCGCACGTACTCGGCCCCGTGGCAGAGCGGTCTGACCGGCATCGCCTACAACTCCAAGCTCACCAAGGAGGTCGGCAGCTTCAGCGACCTGCTGACCCGGCCGGACCTCAAGGGCAAGGTCACGCTGCTCTCCGAGATGCGCGACACGATGGCGTTCATGATCAAGATCGAGGGCGGCAACCCCGGCGACTTCTCGGCCGACGACTGGGGCAACGCGATCGACAACCTGCGTGGTGTCGTGCGTGCCGGCCAGGTGCGCGCCTTCACCGGCAACGAGTACATCCAGGACCTGACCGCCGGCAACATCGTCGCCTGCGAGGCCTGGTCGGGCGACGTGATCCAGGCGCAGTTCACGAACCCGGACATCAAGTTCGTGATCCCCGAGGAGGGGTTGTCGCTCTGGAGCGACAACATGATCGTGCCGAACAAGGCGCAGCACCACGCCAACGCCGAGAAGTGGATCGACTACTACTACGAGCCCGAGGTCGCCGCGAAGCTGGCGGCATGGGTCAACTACATCTGCCCCGTCGAGGGCGCGCGCGAGGCGATGGTCAAGATCGACGACTCGCTCGTGGACAACAAGCTGATCTTCCCGACCGAGGAGGACCTGCAGGACACGTTCGACTTCATGGTGCTCGACGAAACGCAGAACACGCAGTACGAAGGAGACTGGTCGGATGTCACAGGTGGCTGAAGCCCCGGAGCGGTCCGACGTGGGCGGCTACGAGGGCCTGCGGATACGGAGCCTGACCAAGGAGTTCGCCAACTTCACCGCCGTGAAGTCGCTCGACCTCGACGTACCCAGCGGTTCCTTCTTCGCGCTCCTGGGACCCTCGGGCTGCGGCAAGACCACGACGCTGCGGATGGTCGCCGGCCTGGAGACGCCCACGTCCGGCTCGATCGAGCTCAGCGGCAGGGACATCACCTGGGACAAGCCCTACCGTCGGCCCGTGAACACCGTCTTCCAGAACTACGCGCTGTTCCCACACCTCGACGTCTTCGAGAACGTCGCCTTCGGCCTGCGCCGCCGAAAGAGCAAGGATGTCGACCGGTCGGTGCGCGAGATGCTCGCCCTCGTCGAGCTCGAGTCCCAGACCCGCAAGCGCCCCCAACAGCTCTCCGGTGGACAGCAGCAGCGCGTGGCCCTGGCCCGGGCGCTGATCAACAGCCCCGAGGTGCTGCTGCTCGACGAGCCCCTGGGGGCGCTCGACCTCAAGCTGCGGCGCTCGATGCAGATCGAGCTCAAGCGGATCCAGACCGACGTCGGCCTCACCTTCATCCACGTGACGCACGACCAGGAGGAGGCCATGACCATGGCCGACACGGTCGCGGTCATGAACAAGGGACGCATCGAGCAGCTGGGTGCACCGGAGGAGCTCTACGAGCTGCCGCGCACCGCCTTCGTGGCGAACTTCCTCGGGCAGTCCAACCTGTTCACCGGTCAAGTCGTCTCCTCGAGCGCCGCGTCGATCGTCGTCGACGTCGCGGGCCGCAAACTCGAGATTCCTCGTCAGCGCGCGCAGCGCCACGCCGGGGAG
>NZ_JAOPXP010000016.1 GCF_025965085.1 Marmoricola sp. | reverse complement strand
TGATGTCAGCGTCCTCGGGAGGGATTGCATGCAGCACACCGACTGGCTGCTCACCAAGTCGGAGCGGGCCAACGAGGACACCGTCCTCGACGACTCGCACCCCGGTGAGGCGGCCTGGTCCGAGGGCAACCTGGTCCGCCCGCTGATCCACGGCGCGACGTACTTCGCCGAGCTCCACGAGCGGCTCGAGGCCACCCGGCCCGGCGACCTGGTCCTCTTCACCGACTGGCAGGGCGACGCCGACGAGCGGCTCACGGGGGAGCCGGGGAGCGAGGTCGTCGAGGTGCTCGCGCGGGCGGACGAGCGAGGCGTGGACGTCCGCGGCCTGATCTGGCGCTCGCACATGGAGATGCTCAACTTCAGCGCGAGCGAGAACCGGCTGCTCGGTCGACAGCTGCAGGCGCGCGGGGCAGAGGCGCTGCTGGACATGCGGGTACGCACGGGGGGCTCGCACCACCAGAAGCTGCTGGTGATCCGCCACAAGGGCCACCCGGAGCGCGACGTCGCGTACGTCGGCGGCATCGACCTGTGCCACTCGCGTCGCGACGACGCCGAGCACCACGGTGATCCCCAGGCCCTCGAGATGGCGCAGGAGTACGGCCACACCCCGCCCTGGCACGACGTGCAGGCCGCCATCACCGGGCCGGCGGTGTTCGACGTGGAGACGGTCTTCCGCGAGCGCTGGGAGGACCCGACCGGGCTGACCCGGCACCCGGTCTACTGGACGCAGGACAAGATCCTGCGGATGGACATGCACCCCGACCCGCTGCCGGCACAGGCCCCGCCGCCGCCCTCGCCCGAGGGTGGGACGCAGATCGTGCAGCTGCTCCGGACGTACCCGAACCTGCGTCACGGACGCGACTACCCGTTCGCGCGCGGTGGCGAGCGCAGCGTGGCGCGGGGGTACAGCAAGGCCATCTCGCGGGCCGAGAAGCTGATCTACGTCGAGGACCAGTACCTCTGGGGTCAACACGTCGGCGGCGTGTTCACCCAGGCGCTGCGCGACAACCCCGATCTCCACGTCATCGCCGTCGTCCCTCTCTTCACCGACCAGAGCGGCTTCACGGCCCGGACCCCGCAGCTGCTCGGGCGGCAACGCGCGATGCAGCAGATGGCCGAGGCCGCCCCGGACCGGGTCGCGATCTACGGCGTCGAGAACCACGAGGGCACCCCGGTCTACGTGCACGCGAAGGTGTGCGTCATGGACGACGTCTGGGCCACCATCGGCTCGGACAACTTCAACCGCCGGTCCTGGACCCACGACTCCGAGCTGTCGGCGGTGGTGGTCGACCCGAGCGCCGACGACCACAGTCCCTACGCACGCCGGTTGCGGCTGAACCTGGCCGCCGAGCACCTCGACCGCACGGTGGACGACGACTCACTGCTCGAGGTGATGGCGGACTGCGTCGAGGCACCCGGCATGTTCGCGGCGTACGCCGAGACGGCGCGCCGGCTCGACGCCTGGCACGAAGGCGGCCGGGTCGGCGAGCGCCCACCCGGTCGCCTGCGCCGGCTCAGGCAGCCCGAGCTCGGCAGGCTCGAGCGGGCGGCCGCGACGCCGCTCTACCTGCTGCTCCACGACCCCGACGGACGCCCGAAGCCGCTCAAGGAGCAGGGGGGCTTCTGAGCGTGCGGGTGCAGCGGCGGTGCTCTCAGTCGACTCGGGAGATCCTCGCCTCCCCCACGGAACATCTCGTGGCAACCGACAGCTCCTCGTGGGAGACACCCGGTTTGACCCCGCCGGCAACGATGGGGTGATGGCAGACGTGGAGGTCAGGAACAACGAGTCCGAGAACCGCTACGAGGCGTACGTCGACGGCGAGCTCGCCGGGTTCGCGGCCTACGAGGTCGACGACAGGCGCATCGTGTTCACCCACACCGAGGTCGCCGACGCCTTCGAGGGGATGGGAGTCGGTTCCGCGCTCGCCAGAGGTGCGCTGGACGACGTACGCGCGAACGGCAACCGCCGGGTCGTCCCCCGCTGTCCCTTCATCAGGTCGTGGATCGAGAGGCACCCCGACTACCAGGACCTGGTGCGAGGGGCTCGGCAGGACTGAGGTCGCTCCAGCGCCCGGCGCGACCCGGCCGTCACCGCAGGCTGCTCACCCGCTCCTCGCCGGCCGTGTCCCGACGCTACGGTTCGGGGCATGACCGACCCGACTCCGCCCGCCGTACTGACGGAGCTGCGTGACCACGTACTCCTCGTCACGCTGAACCGGCCCGAGGCGCGCAACGCGGTCAACGCCGAGCTCACGCAAGGACTCGGGGACGCGCTGGAGCGCGCGGACGGTGATCCGGGCATCCGGGTGGTGGTGCTGACCGGCGCAGGGGACAGGACGTTCTGCGCCGGGGCGGACCTCAAGGCGATCTCGCGCGGTGAGTCGCTCAACCCGCCAGGCACCGAGCAGTGGGGGTTCGCCGGGTTCGTGAACCACCCGGTCAGCAAGCCGGTGATCGCCGCGGTGCAGGCGACCGCCCTCGGCGGCGGGACCGAGCTCGTGCTGGCCAGCGATCTCGTCGTCGCGGCCCAGTCGGCGAAGTTCGGCCTGCCGGAGGTGCGCCGGGGGCTGATGGCGGCTGCCGGAGGGCTGATCCGGCTCCCGGAGCAGCTGCCCCGCAAGGTGGCGATGCACATGATGCTCACGGGCGAGCCGATCGACGCCGCGACCGCCCTGCGCTGGGGACTGGTCAACGAGGTCGTCCCGGACGGCAGGGTCCTCGACGCCGCGCTGGACCTCGCGGGCGTGGTGGCGGCCAATGCCCCGCTGGCGGTGCAGGCGACCAAGCGTGTCGCCCTCGGTCTCCACCGAGAGGCGGGCGACATTCCCGCCGAGCGCGACGCGTGGCGAGCCAACGACGTGGAGATGGTCGCGCTGATGTCCAGCGAGGACGCGATCGAGGGACCGACCGCCTTCGCCGAGAAGCGCGAGCCGGTGTGGAAGGGCCGCTGACCGGCGCTTGACCCCGGCGCATGGCGCCGGCGCATAACCCCGGCCCTGGCTGCGCGTTGGAGTGCACATGTTCACGACGCCCCCTCGCTTCGCCGCTGCGGCAGTCTCGCTCGGCCTCGTCCCTGCCCTGCTCTCGATCGTCTGGCAGGCCGACGCCGCACCAGCCGGGACCGCGCAGGCGGCGAGCGCTCCGGCGTACTCCGCCACCATCACGCGCACCAAGCACGGCATCCCGCACGTCCTCGCGAAGGACTTCGGCTCGCTGGGCTTCGGCTCGGGGTACGCCTCCGCCGGCACGTCCATCTGCACCCTGGCCGACACCCTGCTCACCGGTCGGGGCGAACGCTCCCGCTACCTCGGGCCCAGCGGGCGCTACGACGACCAGGTCTCGATGACCGGCACCAACCTCCAGGTCGACACGCTCGTCACGGACCTGCACGACCGCCAGGTGGTGGAGAGGCTGCTCGCCTCCAAGGCCGGCCCCGGCGCCGAGGCCCGCGAGATGGTGAAGGGGTACGCCGCCGGGGTGAACGCGTGGCTGAGGAAGGTCGGCGGGTCGGCGAAGATCACCGACCCGAGCTGTCGCGGGGCGGCGTACATCCGGCCCGATGCGACCGCCACCGACATCTGGTACGGCGTCTACCTCGCCAACCTGATCGCCTCGACCGGGCACTTCCTGCCGCAGATCACCGAGGCGACGCCGCCGAGCGCGAGCGACCCCGGCATCCCCGAGCTGCCCGTCAGCGCCAGGTTCGCCGCCGCCCCGAAGCAGCTGCCCGACAAGCAGAAGCTGATGGCAGCGCTGGGCAAGGACCCGAAGTCGCCGTTCGGCTCCAACGCCACGGCCATCGGCGGGGCCGCCACGACGACCGGCCGTGGCATGGTGCTCGGCAACCCGCACTTCCCCTGGCGTGGCAGGTACCGGTTCACCCAGCAGCAGCTCACGATCCCGGGCTCCTACGACGTCGCGGGCGCCAGCCTGATCGGGTCGCCGGTGGTCAACATCGGCTGGAACAAGGACGTCGCCTGGAGCCACACCGTCTCGACGGCCTACCGGTTCACGCCCTACGAGTACCAGACGCTGGGCAGCCCGACGTCGTACGTCACCACCGGTGGGGTCAAGCAGCTCGACAAGCGCGAGGTCCGGGTCGTCGTACGCCGTGGTGACGGCAGGCTGTCCACGGTGACGCGGAGTCTCTACCGCACCGACGAGGGCTACGTGCTCGACGACCCCGCCACCTTGATGAACTGGACGCCGGTGAGCTTCTTCGCGATCCGCGACGCCAACGCAGAGCAGCTGCGCACCATCGACACCTTCCTCGACATGGGCAAGGCCACCGACGTCACGGACCTGTTGGCCCGTCAGGACAAGGGAGGCGGGATGCCGTGGGTCAACACCACGGCTGCCGACCGTGCGGGCAACACGTTGTACGCCGACCACTCGGTCGTCCCGAACGTGCCGAACGCCCTTGCGCACCAGTGCATGACGCCGATCGGGCGCGTGCTCTTCCAGGTCGCCGGGCTGCCCGGTCTCGACGGCACCCGGGCAACCGCCGACTGTGCCTGGCGCACAGACCCCGACGCCCAGCGCCCGGGCATCCTGGGCCCGAGGAACCTGCCGGTCGCCGTACGCCGTGACTGGGTGATGAACGCCAACGACTCCTACTGGCTGCCCAACCCGGCCCAGAGGCTCGAGGGCTTCGCGCGGATCATCGGCTGCGAGAAGTGCCAGCGCACGCTACGGACCAGGATGGTCGACCGCTACGTGATGGACGCCCTGGCGAAGCGCAGGATCAGCCCCACCGACCTGCGCGGCTTCGAGCACCAGAACCGGGTGATGGGTGCCGAGGTGATGGGTGAGGGCAACGACCTGGTCGACGTGTGCCTGGCGGCCGACGGTGGCGACGCGTGCCCGGTGCTGGCGGCGTGGGACCGGACCTCCAACGTCGGGAGCCGCGGCAACCAGATCTTCGAGGAGTTCGTGACCCGCCTCCCCAAGCAGGCGCTGACCGGCGCGGAGACCTACTGGAAGGTGCCGTTCAGCGAGGCGGACCCGGTGAACACGCCGCGCGACCTCGACGAGGCCAACGCCGACGTCGTGACCGCGATGAAGGACGCGATCGGGTCCCTGCGCAGCCGGAACGTCCCGATGAACGCGACGTGGGGGTCGCTGCAGGTGGCCGGCGACACCGGCGCGCCGGCGATCCCGCTCGGGGGCGGGTCCGGCGACGACGCCGGCAATGCCAACGCGCTGGCCTCCCGCAACCCGGTGCAGAACACCGACCGCTACAAGCCGGTGACCTACGGCTCCTCCCACATCGAGGCGATCTCGTTCCTCGACGGCGGCGCGGTCGACGCGCGCACGATCCTGACCTACGGCCAGTCCGAGGACCCGACCTCGCCGTGGTCGAAGGACCAGACGGAGCTGTTCGGCAAGAAGCAGTGGGTGAGCTTCCCGTTCACCGCCGCCCAGATCCAGGGCGAGCGGGTCACGACCGAGACGGTGACGGCGCCCCGGTAGCGGCTCAGAGCAGGTCGGCGACCAGCCGTTCGACCCGGCGGCGGATCTCGTCGCGGATGGGGCGGACGGCGTCGATGCCCTGGCCGGCCGGGTCGTCGAGGACCCAGTCCTCGTAGCGCTTGCCCGGGAAGTACGGGCACTCGTCCCCGCAGCCCATCGTCACCACGACGTCGCAGGCCCGGACCGCGGCAGGGGTGAGCACCTTCGGCTGGGCTCCGGTGAGGTCGATCCCCTCCTCGGCCATGGCTGCGACCGCGGCCGGGTTGACCTGGTCGGCGGGCTGCGACCCGGCGGACAGCACGTCGATCCGTCCACCGCCCAGGTGCCGCAGGTAGCCGGCCGCCATCTGCGAGCGTCCGGCGTTGTGCACGCAGACGAACAGCACGCTGGGCCTGGTCCGGACGGCACTTTCAGGCGTCTCGGACATGGAGGACCTCCTCGGTGGGCCTGGGGAACAGGAGCAGGACGAGGCCGAGGGCGAGGGCGCCGCCGAAGAGCTGCATCAGCACGAACATCGGGACCGACGTCGGTGCGATCCCCGCGAAGCTGTCGCTGAGGGTCCGGGCCACCGTGACGGCCGGGTTGGCGAAGCTGGTGGAGCTGGTGAACCAGTAGGCCCCTGTGATGTAGCCGCCCACGGCGAAGGCCACCGTGTCGCCCCGGCCCGACCGCAGCGTGCCGAAGACCACCAGCACCAGGCCGATGGTCGCGACGACCTCACCGAGCCAGAGCCCACCGCCGGTGCGCTCGTGGCTGGCCAGGCTGACCGCGTCGAGGTCGAACATCAGGTTGGCCACGACGGCTCCGAGCACACCGCCGACGAGCTGGGCGCCGACCAGGGCGAGCGCCCCGGTCCTGCTGAGCAGCCCGAGCGCCAGCTCCACGAGGGTCACCACAGGGTTGAAGGAGGCCGAGACCGGCTGCAGCGCCAAGATCAGCGCGACGAGGACCGCGCCGGTCACCAGGCTGTTCTCCAGCAGCTGCAGGCCGACGTCGTCAGGGGTCAGCCGGGTCGCGGCGATGCCGGACCCGATCACCGCCATGACGAGGAACGCCGTGCCGACCAGCTCCGCACCGGCCCGGCGAGCCAGCGCGACGCGGGCCGGGGTCACGTCGCGACCCCACCCAGCAGGGCCCCGAGCGCCGACAGCGCATCGGCCCGCACCCGGTAGTAGACCCAGACGCCCCGCTTGCTGCGATCGAGCAGGCCGGCCTCGTGCAGCACCTTGAGGTGGTGGCTGATCGTGGGCTGCGAGAGGTCGAAGGCGTCGTTGAGGTCGCACACGCACGCCTCCTGGTCGGCGTACGACGCGACGAGGGAGAGCAGCCGCAGACGGACCGGGTCCGCCAGCGCCTTGAGCAGGGGGGCGATCTGCGCTGCCTCGTCCTCGCTGAGCGGCTGCTTCATCAGGGGCGAGCAGCAGGCCACCGCCTCGGTGGGGGTCAGCAGTGGCAAGGACTTCGACATGTATCGATATTGACAGATGTCTATATCCGTGGCAACTTTGTACATCGATCATCGTCAATATCTCAAGGAGCCTTGCCATGTCACGCGTCCAGCTCGCCCTCAACGTCGACGACCTGCACGAGTCGATCGCCTTCTACAGCCGGCTGTTCGGCACCGAGCCGGCCAAGGTGCGCGACGGCTACGCCAACTTCGCGGTGACCGAGCCGCCGCTGAAGCTCGTGCTCATCGAGAACCCCGGCCATGGCGGTTCGGTCAACCACCTCGGCGTGGAGGTGGCCGACACCGCGGTCGTGGACGCCGAGCAGACCCGGTTGGGCGAGGCGGGCCTGGCGTCGGTCGACGAGCGGGACACCACGTGCTGCTACGCAAGACAGGACAAGTTCTGGGTCGAGGGCGCGCCCGACGGGGAGCGCTGGGAGGTCTACACGGTCCTGCAGGACAGCACGACGTTCGGCACGGCAGCGGGGATGCCCGCCACGGGGGGCCCGTCCGGCGCGGTCTGCTGCGCCTGAGGACGCCCCGGCGTACGACGCTGCCCCGGTTCCACGTGGAACCGGGCGACCGTGAGTCGTGCTCAGCGGCGGCTGAGCCCGGCCGCGTGCGACGACGTGACGCACGCTTCGGCTCCCGCCTGACTCAGCTCGCGCGACTCGTTGCGACCACCACCCGGTAGCGGATGAACGCGGGGAAGGCGACCGCTGCGAGCACCGTGGCGACGATCACGAGCAGCCCACCACCGGCCGCCGTCGCTGCGGCCCCGATCGAGACCGCGACGGCGCCGTGGGCCACGTCCGCGATCCGGGGACCGCCCACGACCACCACCGTGAAGACCCCCTGCAGCCGACCGCGCACCGCGTCGGACGCCGCGCTCTGCAGCATGCTCGTGCGGAAGGCGGCAGAGGCCATGTCGGCGGCGCCGCCGATGACGAGCGTGAGGACGGCGACCACCAGCATCGGCCAGCGCCAGCGGTCCGCAAGCCCGACGGCCAGGCCGAAGCCCAGCATGGCCAGGCCCCAGACGATCACGGAGGCGAGTACGGCGACGCCCTGGCGCTCGACCCGGGACACCCACCCGGAGAACACCCCTCCCAGCACGGCACCGGCCGGGATGCCGGCGAAGAGCACGGCGAACGCCAGGCCGCCGCCCTCGGGGCCGCCGAAGTCGACGTGCGCGATCTCGGGGAAGAGCGCTCGCGGCATTCCGAAGACCATCGCGATGAGGTCGACGAGGAAGGACATCAGTAGCACTGGCTGGCCCTTGAGGTAGCCGAGCCCGTCGAGCACCGCCTTGAGGCCCAGGCTCCCGGTGGCGCCCTCGATCGGCAGCGGGGGCAGCCGCAGCACCGCCCCCAGCGTGGGGACCAGCGTGAGCGTGTCGATCAGGTAGAGCCACGGGAAGCCGAAGACCGGGATGAGCGCACCCGCGAGGAGCGGGCCGCCGATCGCCCCGGCCTGCATCACCGTCATGTTCAGCGAGTTGGCCGCGGGCAGCAGCGAGAGCGGCAGCAGCCGGGGGAGTACGGCGCTGCGCGTCGGCTGGTTGACCGCGAAGAACGCCTGCTGCAGCGAGAACAGCCCGAGCAGGAGCCACACGTCGGTGTTGCCCCACCACGCCTGCAGCCAGAACAGCGTGCTCGTGGCGATCATCCCGAAGGTCGTGACGACCAGCAGGGTGCGCCGGTCGACGACGTCGGCCACGGCTCCGCCCCAGAGGCCGAAGACGACGAGCGGAACCAGTCCGAAGACACCCGTCAGCCCGACGTACGCCGACGAGCCGGTCTCCGCGTAGATCTGCGCCGGCACCGCGACCACGGTCAGCTGGGCACCCACGACCGTGACGATGTTCGCGGTCCAGAGGCGACGGAAGTGGGGATTGCGCAGGGGCCGGGTGTCGGCGATCCAGGATCTCAAGGACGAGGGTTCAACGCACGGACGCCAAGGGGTCAGGCGCCCTTGACGTGCACGCGCACCTGCTCGAGGGTCCCGCAGCCCTCCTCCAGCATCCGGTTGCGCTCCTCGAGCCAGGCCTTCCCGAGCTGCGCGCGGTCCTCGTCGGAGACGTCGTCGCGGGCCGGGTTCAAGATGTCGCGCTCCTCCTCGTCGAGGTGGTGGAGCAGGGTCTCGCTCAGCTCGTGGATGCCGTGGCTGAACTCGTCGTCGTACAGCTCGGTCGCCTCCAGCAGCGGGAGCAGCGCCTCGTAGATCTCGCGGTGCTCCTCCTCGCCGTGCTCGGCCTCATCGTCCTCGATCGCATCCTTGCGCTGGAGGGTCGTGTAGACCCTGCTCTCCTCGGCGTCACCGTGCGCCATCAGCAGCGCCGAGAGCTGCCGCAGCAGCGCCCCACGGTCGTTCTGGTCGTTGCGCAGCTCGCGCAGCAGGTGCTCGAAGAGGCGGTGGTCCTCCAGGATCAGCTCGACTACGTCGCCGGACTCAGGACGGGGGATCTCGACGGAGGCCTCGTTGCTCATGGGGAGAACTCTAGGCATTCGCCCGCTCCCGACGTCCGCCGGTGGACCCGCGGCCCCGGGTGGCGGAGGGCTTCCGGCTTCGGGCACGCTGCCGCCCCAGCAGTACCGGCCGCCCGGCTGGGCAGGTTGATCTCCGCATCTGCGGATCTTGCACTGACATCCGACCGCAGGTGCGGCTAGTCTCCGCTCATGGCGACGTACCGGATCAGGCAGGCAGCCGAGCTGCTCGGGGTCAGCGACGACACCTTGCGCCGGTGGGCGGACTCCGGGCGCCTGAGCACGATGACTCAGGGCTCTCGCCAGGTGGTCGAGGGCAGGGTGCTCGCCGTGCTCGCCCAGGAGATCGCCGAGAGCGGGGACCGTCCCGAGCCGGGTCCGGTCGTCTCGGCCTCGGCGCGCAACCGGTTCGTCGGCCTGGTGACCCGCGTCGTGCGCGACACCGTGATGGCGCAGGTGGAGATCCAGGCCGGGCCCCACCGTGTCGTGTCCCTTCTCAGCCGGGAGGCGGCCGACGAGCTCGAGCTCGAGCCCGGAGTCCTGGCGATCGCCACCGTGAAATCGACCAACGTCGGTATCGAGCTACCGGAGAAACCATGAAGCTGCCCCTGCGCCCTGTCGCCGTCGTGATCGCGGTCATCCTCTCCCTCCCCACCGTGGCCGCCTGCGGCGGTGGCAGCAGCAAGAAGAAGGACACCCTGAGGGTGTTCGCCGCTTCCTCGCTGACCGGGGCGTTCACCACCCTGGGCAAGGACTTCGAGAAGAAGCACCCGGGCGTGAGGGTGGTCTTCAACTTCGGCCCGAGCTCGGGGCTCGCCGAGCAGATCGTGCAGGGGGCGCCCGCCGGCGTCTTCGCCTCCGCGAGCCCGACCACCATGGACGCGGTCGTCGAGCGGGGTGACGCGAAGCAGCCGCAGACCTTCGCCAGCAACAGCATGGAGATCGTCGTTCCCGCGGCCAACCCGGGCAAGGTCACCAGCCTGAAGGATCTCGCTCGGCCCGGCCTCAAGGTCGCCGTCTGCCAGATCCAGGTGCCGTGCGGCGTGACGGCTGCCCAGCTGTTCAAGAAGGCCGGCACCACGGTCAAGCCGGTGACCGAGGAGACCGACGTGAAGTCGGTGCTGACCAAGGTGGTCCTCGGGGAGGTCGACGCGGGTGTCGTCTACGTGACCGACGCCCTGGCCGCCGGCAGCAAGGTCAAGGGGATCACCATCCCGGCCGCGCAGAACGCCTCGACCGCCTACCCGATCGCGGTGCTCACGCATGCCAAGCACGCCGGGCAGGCACAGGAGTTCGTCGACCTCGTGCTCTCCAGCGACGGTGCCGAGGTCCTCCGGGATGCCGGCTTCCAGAAGCCGTGATGAGCCGGGCGGCCAGTCGTGGACGCACCCCCTGGCCACTTGGCGTCCCCGCAGTTCTCGGGGCGTTGCTCCTCGTCCTACCGCTCGCGGGAGTGCTGGTCAGGGCGCCGTGGCGCGGGCTCTCGGACATCGTCCGCACCCCCGCGGTGCTGGATGCGCTCTTGCTCTCGCTGTACTCCGCCACGCTCGCCACCGGGATCTCGATCGCGCTCGGCGTGCCTCTGGCCTATGTGCTGGCCCGCTCCACCGTGCCGGGCCTGCGGCTGCTGCGGGCGCTGGTCACGCTCCCGCTCGTGCTCCCACCCGTCGTCGGCGGCGTCGCCCTGCTCCTGGTGATGGGGCGCAACGGCCTGGTCGGTCAGTACCTCGACGCCTGGTTCGGGATCACCCTGCCCTTCACCACCAACGCCGTCGTGCTCGCGGAGACCTTCGTGGCGATGCCGTTCCTGGTGGTGGCCGTCGAGGGCGCGTTCCGCTCCGCCGACCAGGGGTACGACGAGGCCGCGGCCACTCTCGGAGCCGGACGGCTGACCGTCTTCTGGCGGGTGAGCCTGCCGTTGATCCGGCCGGCACTGGTCGCCGGCTCGGTGCTGTGCTGGGCCCGGGCCCTGGGTGAGTTCGGCGCCACGGTCACCTTCGCGGGGAACCTGCCGGGCGTCACCCAGACCATGCCGCTGGCGGTCTACCTGCAGATGGAGACCGACCCGGACGCCGCGCTGGCCCTGTCGCTGGTGCTGCTCGCCGTCTCGGTCACCGTGCTGTTCGCCCTCCGCGGTCGTTGGGTCAACGCCGCGGGCGCGGCGTGAGCGGCTCCGACGCGCGGCTGCGTTTCGACGGGACCGTCCGCCGCGGCTCCTTCGAGCTGGGAGTCGCCTTCTCTGTCGGTCCCGGCGAGGTCCTGGGCGTGCTGGGTCCCAACGGAGCCGGCAAGTCGACGTTGCTCCGGGCCATCGCCGGGCTGGAGGAGCTGAGCGCGGGCACGATCGAGATCGGCGACCATGTGTGGCAGGGACCCGATGCCTTCCTGGCGTCCGAGAGGCGTCGGGCGGGCGTCGTGTTCCAGGACTATCGCCTCTTCCCCCATCTCGACGTCCGCGACAACGTCGCCTTCGCCGCCCGATCGGGTGGCGCGGGACGGGTGGCCTCCCGTGCGCTGGCGACCGAGTGGCTGGCGCGGCTGGGGCTCGGGGCCCTGGCTGGACGCAGGCCGCACCAGCTCTCCGGTGGCCAGGCGCAGCGGGTGGCGCTCGCCCGGGCGCTGGCCCGTGACCCCGAGGTCCTCCTGCTCGACGAGCCGATGGCCGCGCTGGACGCGGGCGCGCGGATCGACGTACGCACCTTCCTGCGCGAGCACCTCGCCGAGTTCGGGGGTCCCGTCGTCCTCGTCACCCACGACCCCCTCGAGGCAATGGTCCTCGCCGACCGGTTGCTGGTCATCGAGGGCGGTCGGCTGGTGCAGGAAGGCCCGCCGGCCGAGGTGGCGCAGCGCCCGGCGTCGCCGTACGTCGCCCACCTCATGGGTCTGAACCTGTGGGCCGGTGTGCTCGATCCCTCCGACGGCTCGGTCGAGCTCGACGAGGGCGGACGGCTGTCGGTGGCGACCCGGTCGCCCGGCGGTCGCGTTCTGGTGTCCCTGCGACCCAGTGCGATCACCGTCCACACCGAGTGGCCGGAGCACACCAGCACCCGCAACGTCTGGGAGGGGACGATCGCCGACATGGAGCTGCTAGCGGACCGCGTGCGGTTGCAGGTGCGTGGTGTCCCGTCGGCACTGGTGGACGTCACCCCGGGGGCCGTCTCCGAGCTGGCGCTCGACGTGGGCGGACGGGTCTGGCTCTCCGCCAAGGCCACCGAGGCGGTGGCCTACCCGGACGGCAGCCGCTCCCCGGCCGAGGAGCGAAACTGAGACGCCGCTGGCCGGCCGTGACAGGATGTTCGGGCAGTCGGACTCAAGAATTCGGGAACGATGCCTCTGCCCGATTGAAAGAGGATGTCACGACACGATGCCCACCCCGTTTCCTCCCGAGCTTCTCACCACCTTCCGGGCCCTGTCCGAGATCGTCTACTCCGGCGAGTCCTACGACACGGTCTACGACGCGCTGTGCCGGAGCACCGTCGAGTTGGTCGACGGCTGTGACCACGCCTCCTTGATGATGCGCCGCAACGGCCGGATCCAGACCGTGGGTTCCTCGGACGCGGTGGCGGCAGAAATCGACCGGCTCGAGCGCGCTGTGAACGAAGGTCCGTGCCTGGACGCCATCGACGAGTCCGAGCCCGACCAGCACATCTGCGCGGATCTCACCGACGGCGGCAAGTGGCCCACGCTGGCCGCGATGATGCTGGAGAGGACGCCGGTCAGGGGCATGGCGGGCTTCCGGATCCGCCAGGACGGCCACAAGGTCGGTGCCCTCAACGTCTTCAGCGACGCCCCTGGAGCGCTCACCGAGGACTCCCTCACCCAGGCGATCATGCTCGCGGCCTTCGCCTCGGTGGCCCTGGCCGCCCTCGACCGCGGCGAGGAGGCGACCACCCTGCGTCGCGGTCTGGAGAGCAACCGGGAGATCGGGAAGGCCATCGGGCTGCTGATGGCCATGCACGGTATCGACGACGACCAGGCGTTCCAGATGCTCTCCAAGGTCTCGCAGGAGCTGAACGTCAAGCTCGCCCAGGTGGCCGCCCAGGTCATCGAGCACCATCGCAAGCGCGGCGGCTGAGCCGCTCCCGGGAATCAAGGCGGCACGCGTTCGGTGATTTAACGGGGCTTGCGGGTACATAGAGGACCGGGTGTCCAGACCGTGGCACCCGCGACTGTGCGGCGTACGCCTCGGCGGTTTCTCGGACACGCTCCGCGAGGCTCCCAGCGCGTCCGCCGCACGACCGTCTCACCCACATCGATCGAGGAGATCCAGACATGGCTACCGAAGACAAGGCCGCGAACAAGGCCGAGGAACTCAAGGGCAAGGTCAAGGAGACCACCGGCAAGGTGACCGGCGACGAGTCCATGGAGACCGAGGGCAAGGCCGACCAGAGCAAGTCCTCCCTCAAGCAGGCGGGCGAGAACATCAAGGACGCCTTCAAGGGCTGATCCCCACGAGACCTGTGTCGTGCCGGAGGCCGCCTTCCGCCGGCGCCTGGCCGGCACGACACATAGACAAGCCGAGTCCACGGGTGGAGACGATCCCGCTCAACCCGGACAGACTTGTCTGCCCCCGTCGGACGTGGTCGGATCGATTGCATGCTTGCCTCCGCAGCGTGCAGGTCGCTCACCGCCATGGCCGCCGGGGGCATCGTGCTGCTCGCCCTCGGTGCCTGCAGCGTGCCCGGGGCCGGACCCGACCCCCAGGACAGCCTCCGCAGCCTGGCCGCGGCCCTGTCGTCTGGAGACGTCAAGGGCGTCGCCTTCGTCGGCGGCAGCGCCAGGGCCACCACGGAGTACGCCGCTCTCACTGCGGGCCTGACCACTCCGCCCGGCACAGACGACGTGTCGGTCTCGACCGGTTCGGCCACCACCGAGGGCGACACCGCCACCGGCAGGCTCGACTGGACGTGGAAGGTGGGTGCGAGGACCTGGACCTACGACACGGACGTGCAGCTGACCAAGGGCCGGACCAGCGGGGGCGACGGGTGGCTGGTCCGGTGGAGCCCCACGATCGTGGAGCCCTCGCTGAAGGCGGGCGAGAAGCTCTCGCAGTCCACGATCCGTCCTGCACGCGGCGAGATCCTGGGGGCCGGTGGCACCCCCATCGTCACGCTCCGTCCGGTGCTCCGCATCGGAATCGACAAGGCGGGACTGACGGTCCCCCAGGCCACTCGGTCGGCCACGGCGCTGGCGCGGCTCGTCGACGTCGACGCCGCGGCGTTCGTCAGGCAGGTCGCGGCCGCCGGGCCCCAGGCGTTCGTCCAGGCCATCGTCTATCGTCGCGGTGACGCACCCGCCGGCGTGCTGGGCGCGGTGTCCCGCCTCCGGGGGGCCGGCGCCCTACCCGACCAGCTGCCGCTGGCACCGACCAAGGACTTCGCCTCCGCGGTCCTGGGCAGTGTCGGCCCGGCCACGGCCGAGCTGGTGAAGGAGGGCAGGGGGCGGATCAGCGCCGGTGACGACGTGGGCCTCTCCGGCCTGCAGAAGAGGTACGACGAGCAGCTCTCCGGCACTCGCGGCGCCACCATCTCGGCCGTCGACGAGCTGGGGGAGCGGCGCACCCTGTTCACCGCGCCGGCCGAGCCCGGCCGGCCGCTCCGGACGAACCTCGAGGTCCCCCTGCAGCAACGGGCCCAACAGGTGCTCTCCGGGGTCGGTCCGGCGAGCGCCCTCGTCGCGATCCGCCCCTCGACAGGCGCCCTGGTGGCCGTGGCGAGCGGGCCCGGGTCGAAGGGCTACAGCACCGCCACCGTCGGGCAGTACGCCCCCGGGTCGACCTTCAAGATCGTCACCGCGCTGGCCCTGCTGCGCTCAGGTGTCTCGGTCACCTCCCCGGTGGACTGTCCGCGGACCACGGTGGTGGACGGCAAGACCTTCAAGAACTACGACGACTACCCGGCCTCGGGGCTGGGACGGATCCGGCTCGAGGACGCGTTCGCCAACTCGTGCAACACCGCTTTCATCGGTCAGCGGGGCAAGGTCGCTCCGGACGCTCTCGCCCAGGCCGCCGCGGCCCTCGGTCTCGGTGTCGACCACGACACCGGGTTCTCGTCGTACTTCGGCCAGGTGGGGCCTCCGCAGAGCGAGACCCAGGCAGCGGCCAGCATGATCGGCCAGGGCGCCGTGCTCGCCTCCCCGATGGCGATGGCTTCCGTCGTCGCGTCGGTGATGAAGGGCTCGACGGTGCTCCCGCGCCTGCTGCCCGACCGGCGGGTGGAGCAGAGGCCGCCGGCCACGCCGTTGACGGGCGCCGAGGCCAGGCAGCTGCGCTTGCTGATGGGTCGGGTCGTGCAACGAGGCAGCGGTGCCCTGCTGCAGGGACTGCCGGGCGGCAAGGTCATCGCCAAGACAGGGACGGCCGAGTTCGGCGACCAGCCCCCGTTGCCCACCCACGCGTGGATGGTGGCCGGACGGGACGACCTCGCGGTGGCGGTGTTCGTGGAGCGCGGTGACTCGGGATCCGGCACCGCCGGGCCCCTGCTGCGCGAGTTCCTCGATAAGGTTCGTTGATGCTCCCCCGGAACCACTGGGCCCGCCGTAGCGAGCTGCTCGACCCGGTCCGCGACAGTCACCAGATCACCCTGCACGTCTCTGCCTACGACTTCCCGTGGGACAACCTGCAGGCACTGTCCTTCGCCCTGTTCCGCACCTACGCGGTGCCGTCGATCGGCCGCCTCCTCGACCAGACCGAGGAGTTCACCGGTCGCGTCCAGAAGAGGTACGACGACACCGGCCTGCTCCTCGAGGAGGTGCAGCGGCACGGCTTCGGCAGCACACGCGGGCGGTCCGCCGTACGCCGGATCAACCAGATGCACGCGATGTACGACATCAGCAACGACGACTTCCGCTACGTCCTCGCCACGTTCGTGGTCATCCCCAAGCGCTGGATGGACGACTTCGGGTTCCGGTCGCTGAACGCGAACGAGGTGGCGGCGACGACCAACTACTACCTCGAGCTCGGCCGTCGCATGGCGATCAAGGGCCTGCCGGAGGACTTCGCCGGCTTCGAGAGGCTGCTCGACGACTACGAGCGCGAGCACTTCGCCTTCGATCCGGGCGGACGCCGGGTGGCCGACTCGACCCTCGACCTGATGACGACGTTCCCCCCGAACAGCTACGCCCCCAAGTGGGCGGTCAGGCGCTTCGCCTACTCGCTGATGGACGAGCCGCTGCGGCGGGCCTTCCGCTACCCGACGCCCACCCGGATCGAGCGCGCGCTCTTCCTCGGGGCGATGCAGCTGCGGGCTCGGCTGCTGCGGTTCTTCCCGGCGCGTTCGGAGCCCAAGTGGGTGAGCCAGTACGGCTACTACCGCACCTACCCGGCCGGCTACGAGATCGAGCACCTGGGCACGTTCCCGGGACACGCGGGGTGCCCGGTCCGCACCCGCACGCCCGAGCCGGAGGATGCGGCCGGTGACGCGGGCTCCTGACGCCGTTCGCCGCGGGTCCCCACGGGGCTGGGCAGGGGGCTCGGTGCAGGGTTCGGCGCGCGACTTCGCGGCCGTGGCGGCGCTGTTCGTGACCAACGGGCTGGCGGTGGGTGTCTTCGGCGGCTCTCTGCCCGGACTCCGGGAGCACCTGTCCCTGCAGCCCGGTCACATCGTGGGGGTGCTGGTGGCGGCGGCAGTCTTCGCAGTCGTGACGATGAACCTCAGTGGCGCGCTGGCCGACCGCCGCGGTGCCAGGGCTCCGGCCCTGGTCGGCGGCTCGGCCATGGCCGTGGGAACCGTGGTGATGGGGGCGGCTCCGGACTACCTCGTCCTGGTGGTGGGGTCGGCGGTGTTCGGTCTGGGCAACGGGGCCATGGACGTCTCGATGAACGCGCTCGGGGTGAGCGTGGAGCAGGCGCGGGGTCGTCCCGTGATGAGCCGGCTGCACGCCTGCTTCTCGATCGGCAACCTGGCCGGTGCCCTGGTGGTCGTGGTCCTGGGTGCTCTCGTCGTCGCGGACGCGGCCCCGCAGTGGTCGTTGTGGAGCGGCGCGCTGGTGGTCGTCGTACTGCTGGCGGCGCTGGTGCGGGTGACGCCGCAGTCACCGCCCCGGCTGGACGCCGGCAAGGACGCCGGCGCGAGCGGAAGCGGGATCAGCGCGGGGGACGGGAACGGGAACGGGCGTCGCGGCACCGCGGCCGCGGCCACATGGCTGCTCGCGGCGATGGCGGTGTGCTTCGGGCTCACCGAGGGGACCGCCATCGACTGGTCGTCCCTGCACGTGACCGACGTCGCCGGCGTGAGCCCGAGCGCCGGTGCGTGGGGCCTCGCCTGCGTCAGCGGCTTCATGGTGGTGATCCGCCTCGCGGGCGACTCCGTGGTCGAACGGCTCGGCCGGTCGGCAGTGGTGCGCGGGGGGTCGGCCTGTGCCCTGCTCGGCTACCTGCTGACGGCCGCCACCAGTGGCCTGCCCGTGATCCTGCTCGGGTGGTGCCTGGTCGGACTCGGGGTGGGGCTGATCGCCCCCCAGATCTACGGTCTCGCGGGCCACATCGGCGGGGGCCGAGGCCTGGCCCTCGTGGTCAGCTTCGGGTACGCCGCCTTCCTCGTCGGCCCCGCCCTCATCGGTTTCGTGGCCTCCCACTCGGGCCTGCAACGCGCGATGCTGGTGCCGGTGGTCACCGCGGTCGGGCTGATCGTGATGTCGGCGCGTCTTCCTGCGACCCCCGCCGAGGAGCGTGAGGTCGCGCCCCGGCCCTAGCGTGAGCCCATGAGGCGTTCGAGCACACCGTGGGTTCCGCACGCACGCGCGAGACACCCCGCGCAAGCAGATCGGTGCGTTCGGGGCGCGTCCCTCCCGCTGGTCCATACCAAGAATGTCCACGTCTGTGCCGAATGCTCCTGCGGGTGATAGTCACCAGCAATGGACGCCACGGACGTGGCCGTGATCGGCGCGGGAGTCGCCGGGCTCACCTGCGCACGGGCGTTGGAGGAGTCCGGGGTGTCCGTGCGCGTCCTGGAGCGGTCCCCCCGGGTCGGGGGCCGGGTCGGCACCGATGTCGTCGACGGTTTCCGCTGTGACCGCGGCTTCCAGTGGCTGGACGCGGCCAACCCCGACGTGCGGGCGTCGGTGGACGTCGCCGCCCTCAACCCGCGCGCGGTCGAGCGCGGGATGGTGCTGGCCCACCCGGACGGCTACCGCGTCCTGCAGGGGTCGCAGACGGTCCTGATCGCCGCGATCCGCGCCGGGCTCGGGCAGCCCCAGGACGTCGCGCGCCTGATGCGGTGGAGCGATCCGCTGCGGAAGAGCAGCGAGCGGCTGCTCGCCGGGGCGGACATGACGCTGCAGGAGTCCCTGGACAAGTACGCCATCTCCGGGCGCATCCGCGAGGAGGTCCTCAGGCCGTTCTTCAGGCTGGTCTTCGCCGACGAGGACCTCCGCACCTCCTACCAGTTCGCGATGCTGAGCATGAAGGCCCTCAGCCACGGCACGCCGGCCTTGCCCGCGCTGGGCATGCAGGCGCTCCCCAACCAGCTCTCGCTCGGGCTCGAGCGTCCGGTCGAGCATGGCGTGGACGTGCTCGGGGTCGTGCGCAGCGTCGGCGACGGCGTGCGCGTCTTCACCGACGGTGGCGAGATCGAGGCCCGCGCGGTCGTGGTCGCGACCGACCCCGTGACGGCCTCCTCGCTACTCGGCCTCGGCACACCGATGATGCGGGGCCTCGCCACCTGGTGGTTCTCGACCGAGATACCGCCCACCACGATGAAGACACCGTTCGTGAACCCCGTCGGGCCCTCCGCGGGACCGATCGCCCACGCGATCGTCGTCTCCAACATCGCCCCGCGCTACGCCCCACCGGGAAAGCACCTCGTGGCCGCCTGCTCCGTCGCTGCCCCGGGCGCCGTCGCGGGCACCGAGTCCGAGGCTGACGTGCGGGCGCAGATCGGCCGCATCTTCCGCACCGACGCCTCGACGTGGGACCTGGTGACCCGTCACGTCGACTCCGCAGCGCTGCCGGCCCTGCGGCCGCCCTTCATGCGCGGCCGGGAGGTCGACCTCGGCGACGGCCTGTTCGTGGCCGGTGACCACCGCGAGTCGCCGGGAGTGCCGGGGGCGCTGCGCTCCGGTCGCCGTGCGGCAGCCGCCGTCCTCGAGGAGCTCGGCCAGACCGCCAAGCCCTAGCCGCGCCCCTCGCGTTCGCGGACCAGCGCCAGCGCCCGCTCGGCAGTAGGCCGGGCGAGCACGCGGTCCTCGGGCACCAGGCCGATGCGTGTACGCCGGTCTAGCAGGTCGTCGACCGTGGTCGCGCCCTCGTGGGTGATGCCGAAGACGAGCTCCGCCAGCGTCGCCGGCAGGGTGGGTGCGATCGGGGCCAGCAGCTCGTCGGCGCGCAGGCCGGTCACGGCCACCGCGTCGGCCAGGACGGCCGCCGCCTCGGTGCCGAACCGGCGCACCAGCCGGGCCGGTGCGTCCAGTGCCGCCAGCTCCTCGTGTGGTGCCGCCCCGACCAGTGGCAGCGCCTTGGTCTGGCAGGGGCCGGCCTCGAGCCGCGCCTCCCGGACGGCGCGGTCGACGGCGTCCTGGGCCATCTGGCGGTAGGTGGTCAGCTTGCCGCCGACGACCGTCACCACCCCGCTGCTGGAGACGAGCACGGCGTGCCTGCGGGACAGGTCGGCCGTGGTGCCGCCGGTGTCGAGGAGGGGGCGGAGACCTGCGTAGGCGCCGATCACCTGGTCCCGGCGTACGGCCTGCTGCAGGGCGCTGTTGATGACCCCGAGCAGGAACTCGATGTCCTCCTCCGGGGGCTGCGGGACGTCGGGGATCCTGCCCGCGACCTCCTCGTCGGTGAGGCCGACGTAGAAGGTCTGGTCGGGCTGGGGGAGGGCGAAGACGTAGCGGTTGGACGCCCCGGGCACGGGAGCCATCACCGCGCACCGGACTCCGGGCAGGGTGTCCTTGCGCAGCACGATGTGCGTGCCGCGGCTCGGGCGCAGCCGGATCTCGGGGACCAGCTGCCCGGCCCACACGCCGGTGGCGTTGATGACGGCGCGGGCCCGGATCGGGCGCGAGGCGCCCGTGCGGGCGTCGGTGAGGATCGCGCTGTCGCCGACCGGCTCGCTCACCCGCACGCGGGTGTGCACGCGGGCGCCCGTGGCGGCCGCGGTGCGCGCCACGGCGAGCACGAGGCGTACGTCGTCCTCCAGCTGCCCGTCCCAGGACAGGATCGCGCCCCGCAGCCCCGTGCGGCGTACGACGGGGGCCAGCGTCAGCGTCTCGGTCACCCCGATGCGGCGGGGGCGGGGGAGCGTCTCGCGACGCGTGCGGGCCGCCAGCCGCAGCAGGTCTCCGGCGCGGATGCCGGCGCGAGCGAGCCCGGCCTGCTGACGACTGATCGCCGGTGTCAGGGGCATCAGCATCGGGAGCGCGTGCACCAGGTGGGGAGCCGTGGTCTGCATCAGGATGCCCCGCTCGACCGCACTCTCGTGGGCGACGTCGAGCTGGCCCTTGGCGAGGTAGCGCAGGCCGCCGTGCACCAGCTTGGAGCTCCAGCGGCTCGTGCCGAACGCGACGTCCTCGGCGTCGACGGCCACCACGTCCAGCCCGCGGCTGGCGGCGTCGAGCGCGACGCCCGCCCCGGTGATGCCGAGGCCGATGACCAGCACGTCGGTGGACTCCGGGAGGCCGGCGAGCCCGACGTGGATCCTGCCCTGGAGCGTGCGCGGGGTTCCGTGGGTGGTGCCGAGCGGGACGTCTTCGGGTGCGTGGCCGGGCGTCACGGCTGCAGGAACCTCTCGACGAGGCGGGCGAGCTCGGCGTCGTACGCGGTGACATCGGCGTCGCGGGAGGGCGCCGCCCCGTCGGTCATGGTGTGCGCCGACAGCGCGAACCCGTGGCAGGCCAGCAGGAGGGACCGTGCGAGCACGTCCGCGTCGCCCTCGCGGATGGAGCCACTGGCCTGGCCATCGCGGATCACCGCGGCGGTGGCGCCGGCGAGGCTGTCCTGGCTGCGGCCCCGCCGGTCGAGCAGGTAGGGCAGCAACAGCTCGGGGTCCACGTCGACGATGCGTCGCAGCAGCACGTTGGCGCGCAGGCCGCGGACGGTCGCGACGACGGCACGGGAGATGCGGTGCAGGGGCTCGGGTCCGGGGCTCTCCGTGCCGGCCGCCTCCACGACGACGCGGCCCCACTCCCGGGTCATCAGGTCGGCCAGCATCGTCTGCGTGTCCGGCCAGCGACGGTAGAGCGTCATCCGGCTCACGCCGGCCCGGCGGGCGATGTCGGTCAGCGTCGTCCTGCTCCACCCGACGGCAAGGATGGCCTCCCGGGCAGCGTCGAGGTAGCCGTCGTCGGTGGGGGTGAGCGCGTCGAGGCGGCGGGAACCGGGAGTCTTGTGACGAATGGACGTCATGTGTCACACTGTAACACATGAGCTCCTCACCACCCCCCGAGATGCACTGGTCCCGCTGGGGCGACCCGGCCCAGGCCGCCCCCCTGACGCAGAGCGCCTTCGCCCTCGTCGACGCCTTCATCGGCACGAGTGACAGCCCGGCGGTCGACCCCGCGGACGTGACGCTCTCGGCGCCCCTCGCCGCCGACCTGCTCTCCGGCCTGGCCGAGCTCGTGGGCAGCGAGCACGTGCTCACCGACCACGAGACGCGACTCCACCGCACCCGGGGCAAGTCCACGCCCGACCTGCTCCGCCTGCGTGGCGGTGACGGGTCCGACTCCCCGGACGCCGTCGTCAGGCCGGCCGACCACGACGAGGTCGCCGCGGTGATCGACTGGTGCGTCGCCCACCAGGTCGCGCTGGTCCCGTTCGGCGGGGGCACCTCGGTCGTCGGCGGCTTGGTCGCCCGGCGCGAGGGGTACGCCGGGGTCGTCTCCCTCGACCTCGTGCGCCTGGACCAGCTCCTGGCCGTCGACCTGGACTCGATGACGGCGACCCTCGAGCCGGGGCTCCGCGGGCCGCAGGCTGAGGCCCTGCTGGCCGGGCATGGACTCACGCTCGGTCACTTCCCGCAGTCCTTCGAGTACGCCTCGATCGGCGGCTTCACGGTCACCCGCTCCTCGGGGCAGTCGTCGGCCGGCTACGGCCGGTTCGACTCGCTCGTGGTCGGCCTGCGCGTCGCCACGCCGCGGGGCGAGCTGGTGCTCGGGAGCTCGCCGGCAAACGCGGCAGGTCCCGACCTGCGCGAGGTGATCATGGGCTCCGAAGGGGCGTTCGGGGTGGTCACGGCGGTCACGGTGCGCGTACGCCGGGTCCCCGACGTGAGGGTCTACGAGACCTGGCGGTGGGGTTCCTTCGCCGACGGTGCGGCAGCGATGCGCACCCTCGCACAGGCCGGGGTGCTACCGACGGTGCTGCGGCTCTCCGACGAGGCCGAGACCGCGATCAACCTGGCCCGGCCCGCCGAGGTGGGCGCAGGGCCCGCGTCCTCCGGCGGCTGCGTGATGGTCACCGGGTACGAAGGCACCCGGGAGGCTCTCGACGCGAGGCGCGCGGCGTGCTCCACCCTGTTGTCGGGGCTGGGCGGGACCCCGCTCGGCGAGGACACCGGCTGGGCCGCGGGCCGCTTCCACGGGCCCTACCTGCGGGACTCGATGCTCGACGTCGGCGTTCTCGTGGAGACGCTGGAGACGGTGACGTTCTGGTCGCGGCTCGAGCAGGTGTACGACGCGGTGAGGGCGGCGCTCGTCGACACGTTGGGCGAGGGCACGCTCGTGCTGTGCCACATCTCGCACGTCTACGAGACCGGCGCCTCCCTCTACTTCACGGTCGCCGCGAAGCAGGGGAGGGATCCGGTCGCCCAGTGGCGGTCGGCGAAGGCGGCCGCCTCGGACGCGATGATCGACAACGGCGCCTCGATCACCCATCACCACGCGGTCGGCCAGGACCACAAGCCGTGGCTGGCGCGCGAGATCGGCCCGGTCGGCGTACGCATGCTCCGCGCGCTCAAGGCCGAGCTGGACCCGGCCGGCGTGCTCAACCCCGGGGTGCTCGTCCCCTAGCGGCGGCGTCCCTCAGGGCGCCGGGGCCCTGAACGCCCACGCCACGAGCTGGCTGTCCTCCTCGGCGGTGACGTCGCGGCCGCCCTCGTCGAGGAGACGGGCCGCGTCACCCGGCTCGAGCAGGCGCTCCCCGAGCATCACGCGGCCCCGGGCCACGAACACGTGCAGCCGCGCCGCCTCGGGCAGCGCCAGCCGCTCCCCGGAGGGGAGTGCCGCGGCGTGCAGTGAGGTGCCCGCGGCCGAGAGGGGTACGACGCCCCGGCCGTCGCCGTCCGCCACGCAGGTCCACCCCGCAGCGAGCGCGACGTCGGCCGACACGTAGTCCGGCGCCAGGCCCAGCTCGTCGGGCCGAACCCACGCCTGCAGGAAACGGGTCTCCTCGGGGCCGTCGGCGACCTCGGAGTGCACGACCCCGCTACCTGCGGAGAGCCGCTGGACCTGACCCGGGCCGATCACGCCAGACCCGACCGTCGAGGTGTGACGCAGCGCCCCGCCCAGCACCCAGGTGACGATCTCGAGGTCGGCATGGGGGTGGTCGGCGTACCCCGTCCCCGGCGGCAGCCGTTCGTCGTTGTGCGCCACGAGCCTCTCGAAGCCCACGTTGCCCGGGTCGTAGTGTCCGCCGAAGGAGAACGAGTGCCACGTCGTACGTCCCTCGGCAACGGTGCGGAACCTCTCGCCTGCCGGCCGGTACTCGATCACGCCTCCATGCTGGCACCCGTCGGGCCCGTCCGGGGCGCCGCTCACACTCAGGCCGCGGACGTGCCGAACGGGAAGGTGGCGAGCACCCGCTCCTGGCCGTCCGTGCGCACCGTCAGGAGTGCCTCGCGAGCGTGCACCTCGAGTGGCGCGGGCACGGCGTCGAGCTCCCCGTCGGCGAGGGGTAGGTGCGGGATGGAGCCGTGGAGCGAGGGGTGGTCACCGACGGCCTCGGGGAAGGTGTGCCGCAGGCTCTGGGCGATCCGGCGGAAGACCCCCACGGGCTCCGGGGGGAGGTACGCCGCGCCGCTGGGGAAGCGTGCCGGCTCGCCCAGCACGAAGGTGAACGGCACGATCCCGGCGAAGAGCTCACCCAGCTCGGAGATGATGCCCTCGTCGACCTGCGAGGCGTCCAGGAACGGGTCGAGCAGCGCGATCCGAGCGCCGGCCACGCCGATCTCCGGCACGGGGATGACGAGCCGGGTGAGCCCGCCCGGCCGGCCGTCGGGTGGCTCGCCGGTCGGCTCGCGGTCAGGCACACCGCCCACGCTAGTGCCGCCCTACCCTGTCCGCATGGGATCCGGACATGACCACGGGCACGATGCGGGACGGGCGGAGGACCGGTCGCGGCTGCGCGTGGTCCTCCTTGTCACGCTCACGGTCGCGGTGGTCGAGCTGGTCGGCGCCTACCTGTCGGGCTCCCTCGCCCTGTTCGCCGACGCCGGGCACATGTTCACCGACACCGCGGCGATCGTCGTCGCCCTCTCCGCGTCGTACGTCGCCACGCTGCCCGCCTCGTCGCGGCGGACCTTCGGCTACCACCGCGCGGAGATCCTCGCCGCGCTGATCAACTCGGTCGTGCTCCTCGGTGTCTGTGGCTACCTCGCCTACGCCGGGGTGGCGCGGTTGCTCGACCCCGTGGAGATCGACGCGTCGCAGATGCTGGTCTTCGCCGTCGTCGGCCTGCTGGCCAATCTCGTCTCCATCGCGCTGCTGGCGGCCCGCCGCGACCAGTCGCTGAACATGCGGGGTGCCTTCCTCGAGGTGCTCGGCGACGCCTTCGGATCGGCCGCAGCGATCGTCTCCGGCCTCGTGGTGCTGACCACGGGCTTCCAGCGGGCCGACCCCATCGCCTCGCTCGTGATCGCGGTCCTGATCCTCCCGCGCGCCTGGTCGCTGTTGCGTGCCTGTGTCGGGGTGCTGCTGGAGGCGGCGCCACCGGGCCTCGACATGGATGTCGTACGCCGTCACCTGGCCGGGGCGGAGGGCGTCATCGACGTCCACGACCTGCACGCGTGGCAGATCACCAACGGCATGCCGGCCCTGTCCGCGCACATCACCGTCACCGACGATGCGCTCGAGAGCCGGGGCGTCGGGCAGATCCTGGACGAGCTGAGCGAGTGCGTCGCCAGCCA
>NZ_JAOPXP010000214.1 GCF_025965085.1 Marmoricola sp. | reverse complement strand
GTGGGCCCACGTCACCAGTGGACGCCCTGGAGCAGGCGGGACAGCACCATCTGGGCGTTCACGCTCTCGGACCTGCCCTCGCCGCTCACCCCGCGTGCGGCCGAGGAGTCGGGGAAGACCTGGTAGGCCAGGTGCAGCACCCGGAAAGCGGTCTTCGGCGCCAGTGTGTGTGCGAGCGCGCCCAGGTTGCCCGTCTTGGTGTTGATCTCGTGCGGCCGGTCGACCAGGGCGGTGATGACCTTGCTGGCGGCCTGACCGGGGCTGATCGTGGGGAACCGGTCGTACATCTTGGTCGGCGCGATCATCGGGGTGCGCACCAGCGGCATGTGGATGCTGGTGAACGAGATGCCGTCGCCGATCAGCTCGCTGGAGACCACGTTGCTCCACGCGTCGAGCGCGGCCTTGGAGGCGACGTACGCCGAGAAGCGCGGCGGGCTGGTGAGCACGCCGATCGAGGAGATGTTCACGATGTGGCCGAACTGCTGCTCGCGCATCTTCGGCAGGATGCCCATGATGAGGCGGATCGCGCCGAAGTAGTTCAGCTGCATCGTGCGCTCGAAGTCGTGGAAGCGGTCCGCGCTGAGCTTGAGCGAGCGCCGGATCGAACGTCCGGCGTTGTTCACGACGAAGTCGATGTGCTCGAAGTCATCGGAGAGCTGCTTGGTCAGCGCGTCGATGGCCTGCAGGTCGGAGAGGTCGCACTGGTAGGCGTGGGCCGTCCCGCCCTGGCTCTCGATCAGCCGCCTGGTCGACTGGAGCTTGTCCAGCCCCCGGGCGATGAGGATGGGGATGCCGCCGGCCTTGGCGATCTGTACGGCGGTGACCAGGCCGATGCCGGAGGAGGCGCCGGTGATGACCACTGTCCTGCCGGCCAGCGCCTGGACCGTCGAGGCGTCGTCCTTGATCGAGTCATCGAGCATCTCCTCCCAGTAGGACCACAGGGTCGGCGCATAGGACTCGAGGTCGGGCACCGAGATGCCCGAGCCGGCGAGGGCCTTGGCGGTGGACCGCGACGCGTAGACGGAGGGAAACGACACGTGCTCGAGGACCTCGGGCGGGATGCCGAGGCGTCCGATCGTCTGCTCCAGGGCCATGTGCACGGGCGGCAGCCGGAGGGCGGCGCCGATCAGGTTGGCCGGGCGGAGGGCACGGGGCAGGAAGGCGGTCGGCAGCAGCCCGGTGACGCTGCGGTCCACGGGAACGGCGAACCTGGGTGCCTTCGCGGCTGCGGCGAAGGTGTTGACGAGCTCCACGGTGTTGATCGGCTCGGGGTTGACCAGGTGGAAGGCCTCGCCGTCGAGACCCGGCTTGTGGGCGATGTGGTCCATCGCCTTCGCCACGTAGTCGACGGGCACGACGTTGGTGTCGCCGAGGTCGACGCCCACGAGCGGGATCCAGCCGGGCAGGGTGTCCCGCAGCCGCTTGAACAGCGGGAAGAAGTAGTAGGGGCCGTCGATCTTGCCCATCGCGCCGGTCTCGGAGTGCCCGACCACGATGGCGGGGCGGTAGACCCGCCACGGCACGGCTGCCTCCTCGCGCACGATCCTCTCGGACTCGAACTTCGTGCGGTGGTACGCCGAGGGCAGGCGCTGCCCTTCGTCGAACATGGACTCGTCGAAGACCCCGTGGAAGTCACCGGACGCCGCCACTGAGGAGACCTGGTGGAAGTGGTCGACGTCGAGCCTGGCGGCCAGGCCGATCGCGTTGCGGGTGCCGCCGACGTTCATCGTCTCGTTCACCTCGTCCGAGGCGGTCATGTCATAGATCGCAGCGAGGTGGAAGAAGTGGTCGATCTCGCCGGCGTGGGCGGTGATCCACTGACGGCTGATCCCGAGGTCGGGCTCGCCCAGGTCACCGATGACCGGGGTCACCCGGTCGCTGTCCCACTCCTCGATCAACCCCTCGAGACGACCCAGGGAGCCCTCGCGGCAGAGCACGAAGACCTCGCCCTCGCGGTTGTCGAGGAGTTCCTGCACGAGGTAGCGGCCGATGAACCCGGTCGCGCCGGTGACGAAGTAGGCCATGGAGGGCACCGCTCTCGGAGGTTGGAGGTGTCTGGCATGACATTCAACTGGTCCCACCACCTGCGGTCACGCGATCACCGCGATATGACTGAGCGGTAACCTAGGGTGCAGCGCTCCTGCCGCCGCGCGGCGCGGTCACTCGCTCTTGCCGCCGCCGAACATGATCTCGTCCCACGAGGGCACGGACGAGCGGCTCTTCTTCTTCGGCGGAGTGACCTCGGCGGCCGGCTCGTCGATCGGCTCGTCGTCCGGCTCCGCGACCCGATCCGTGGCCGGCTCCGTGACGGCTCCGGGGGCCGGTGCGTCGGCCAGGTCCGCGCCCGGACCCGCGTCGGAGGAGTCCGTGTCGGTCTCCACGAGCGGTTCGGCGACCGGTCGTGCACCGGGACCGGCATCGCGCTGCTCGTGGGCGAGGGGGTCCTGGGCCATCCAGTCGGCGTCCGCCGTGTCGGCCGCGGGGTCGTCGAGCACGTCGCGGACCGGCCCGGTCCGGGTGTCGGTCCCGGGACGGCTCCCGGGCTCGGCGCCCGTCTCGGTGCTCGCGCCAGCGCGGAAGTTCGACAGCTCGGTGGGCTCGTCGGCCCCCGGCTCCCGCTCGTGGTCGCGCACCAGCTCGATCGCGTCGTCACCGAGGGGCAGCTCGTCCTGCGAGGGCACCGAGCTCAGCCGCCTGCCGGGCGCCGCGCGGCCGCCGCTCGGCTGACGCGCCCCGGGCTCACCCAGCTCGCCGGTGAGGATCCTGGCCTCGTCGTTCTCGGCCACCACGTAGCGCCCCGGCAGGTCGTGGGAGAACTCCGCGGTGCGCTCGCGCCCGGCGACGACGTACTTCGCCACCAGCATCCAGCGGCCGTCGGGCCCTCGCCAGGCGTCCCACTCGATGTCCTCGTCGTGCAGCTGGCGGTCCCCGAAGAACAGCTCCGCCGCCTCGCCCAGGGTGCGCCCGGCCGACGAGGACTCGCCGGAGCGGCGCCGCACGGAGGCCTTCAGGGCGATGTGAGCGACGTGGGCGCGCTCGGCGAGCACCGGCGTCGCGAAGCCCATGATGGCCTCGACGGTCGTCTGTGCCGCAGCGGCGACGTCCTCGGGGGACTCGCCGGCGCGGATGCGTGACTGGATGTCGCGGGGGCGCAGTGCGCTTTCCATCTTCATCTCCAACTGGCCGAGTCGTACGTTGTCACCGCGCAGCGCGGCGCGCAGCCGGGTGTCGACGGGAACAGCGAACTCCTCGCCCGCCGCGCTGAGCAGGAGCAGTCGCCTGCCGTCCTCGCTCAGCCCCACCGGAGTGAGGTACTGCATCCGTTGCCGCTCCTTCGGTCGCACCTGCGGGACGAGCCTACTTCAGCCCGAGCTGCGCCCGAGGCGGGTGACGCGCCCGCGCGCCATACGCTTCGTCCATGGCCGGACAGAGCACGAGCGTCCTGTTGCTGGTGCTCGACCTCAGCGGGATCTTCGTCTTCGCGATCTCCGGGGCCCTCGTCGGTGTGCGCAAGCATCTCGACGTCTTCGGCGTGCTCGTCCTCGCGGGGACGACGGGCCTCGGCGGCGGCTTCCTGCGCGACGTGCTCATCGACGCCACGCCGCCTGCCGCGCTCGTCGACTGGCGGTACCTGCTCGTGCCGGTCGCGGCGGGAGTGGTCACGTTCGTCTTCCACCCGACGGTCGGCCGGGCCGAGCGGGTCGTGATCGTCCTCGACGCAGCCGGGCTGGGGCTGTTCTGCGTCACCGGCGCGCTGAAGGCGCTCGACCACGGGCTCGGTCCGGTCCCGGCGGCCCTGATGGGCATGGTCACCGGGATCGGCGGCGGCATCGCCCGCGACCTGCTGGCCGGACGGGTGCCGGTCATCCTCTCCAGCGAGCTCTACGCGACCCCAGCGCTCGTCGGCGCGCTGTGGGCCGTGCTTGCCGAGGGCGCGCACCAGCCGGTCGCAGTGGTGGCGATCCCCGGCGTCGTGCTTTGCTTCGGCCTGCGCATCCTGGCGCTGTGGCGAGGATGGCAGGCGCCCCTGCCCAGCGGCTCCGCGAGCGTCTGACTCAGCCGAGGACGCGGTCCAGGTAGGGGTTGGTGAAGATGCGCCCGGGGTCGAGCCGGTTCCGCAGGTCCTGGAAGTCACCCCAGCGCGGGTAGGCCGGGGCGAGGTCCCAGGCCGTGCGGGTGTGCAGCTTGCCCCAGTGCGGCCGTCCGTCGTACCCGCGCAGCAGGTCCTCGATCCCCTGGAAGTAACCCCGGTGGTCGGTCTGCGGGTTCATGTGGAAGGCCAGGTAGGTCGAGTCACGGTCGTAGGCGGCGGAGAGCGGCACGTCGTCGGCCGGGCAGGCCCGGATCTCCACCGGGAAGCTGATCCTCCAGCTGCTGCGGTCCACCAGCGCCCGGACCGCGCGGAGGGCCTGGAGACCGACCTCGCGCGGCACGGCGTACTCCATCTCCCGGAAGACGACCCCGCGACGCGAGGTGAACACCTTGTGTGGCACGTCGCTGTAGGTGCGCTCGGACAGGGCCCGCGCGCAGAGGTCGTTGATGCGGGGGATCAGGCCCGGCCGTCGGTTGCCGAGGCGGTTGACCCAGCCGAACGCCCGGTTCGCGAGGAACTCGTCGTCGAACCAGCCACGGAGGCGGGAGAGGGGCTCGGCCTCGTCGAGGGTGCGGTTGTTGCGCTTGGTCAGCAGTCGGTCGGTGTGGGGGAACCAGTACATCTCGAAGTGGTGGTTGTCCTCGACCAGCTCGTCGAAGCCGGCCAGGGCCTCGTCCCAGCGCATCGGGCTCTCGTGGGCCTCGAGGACGTACAGCGGCTCGACTCGCAGCGTGACCGAGGTGATGATCCCGAGCGCACCGAGCCCTATGCGGGCGAGATCGAGGACGTCGGCGTTCTCTTCGGCATTCGCGCGCAGCAGGGTGCCGTCACCAGTGACCAGCTCGAGGCCCGCCACCTGGGCGCTGAGGGACGAGACGACCCCGCCTGTTCCGTGGGTGCCCGTGGAGATGGCGCCGGCGACGGTCTGCTGGTCGATGTCGCCCATGTTGTGCAGCGAGAGGTCGAGGCGGGCGAGCGAGGTGTTCAGCTCGGCCAGCGGGGTGCCCGCAAGGGCGGTGACCGTCATGGCGTCGCGGTCGACGGCGACGATCCCGCGCAGGCTCCCGGGCCGCAGCAGCAGCCCGTCGGTGACGGCGATGTCGGTGAACGAGTGGCCGGCGCCGGGCATCTTCACCGTCAGGTTCTGGTGGCGGGCGGCGACCACGGCGTCGACGACCTCACCGGCGTCGTGGGGACTCAGCTCCTGGGTGGCATGTGCCGTAGCCAGGCCCGACCAGTTGGTCCATGTCGCCATGCTGGGCAGGCTAGCGCTCGGCCCGGAGCGGCTCGCGGACCGCGATCCCCGCGAGGGCAGCCAGCAGGGCGGAGACCGCGCAGACCCAGTACGCCGACGACCCGCCGTGCGTGTCGGCGACCACCCCGGCCAGCCAGGCGCCGGGAGCGATCCCCGCACTCATCCCGGTCTGGACGAACCCCATGGCCTCGTTGAGACGAGCGCGGGGCACCGACGCCTCGATCAGCGAGAAGATGGCGATCAGGGTCGGCGCGAGCGCCAACCCGGTCAGGAGCAGGGCGACGGTGACCGCGACCAGATCGGGCATGAGGGGCAGGACGCTCGCGCCGGCGACCAGGACGCCCATGCCGATGCGGGCCCGCGGCAGGGGACCGCGCTGCCACACCATGGCCCCGGCCCAGACGCCGGCCACCAGGCTGCCCATCGCGAAGGCCCCCAGCATCAGGCCGGAGACGGCCCTGTGCCCGGCGTCGTCCGCGAACGCGACGGTCGCGACCTCCAGCGCGCCGAAGACGCTGCCCAGGGCGAGTGCCCCGACGGTCACCGGCACCAGCAGTCGCCAGGGCATGGGCGTCCGGGCGACGGTGGGGTCGGGCGGATGTGCCGGAGGCTCGGTCCGCCGCTGGGCGGCGAGGGCGACCGTGCCGAGGGTGCCGGCGACGATCGCGACCACCAGCCCCGACTGCGGCGCATAGACGGTGGACAGGAAGGTCACCAGTGCCGGACCCGTGACGAAGACGATCTCGTCGGCCACACCCTCGACGGCGAACGCCGTGTGACGCTCGCTGTCGACCTCGAGCAGGTGCGCCCAGCGCCCCCGGACCATCGTGCCGATCTGCGGGATGGAAGCTCCGGCGAGAGCACCGAGGACGTGCGGCAGCGGCGACGCCCAATTCTCGCTGATCGAGACGATCATCAGGGAGCTGGCCACGGCGAAGAGGACGGAGTCGACGTACAGCACGCGGCCCTGGCCGAAGCGGTCCGCCAGCCGACCGTGGGGGACGGCGAAGGCCGCGTTGCCGGCGATGTACGCCGCCGACACCTGGCCGGCCAGTCCGTAGGAGCCGGTCAGGGCGCTCACCAGCAGCACGATCCCCAGCGTCATCATCGAGATCGGCAGTCGGGCCACGAGCCCGGTGACGGAGAAGGCGAGGGCGCCAGGGTGGGCGAAGACCCGGCGGTAGGAGACGAGCACCGACCCACCCTAGGAACCCGGAAAGGGTCTCCACCTCACCGAGGACGCCTCGGGGCCTTCTCCTAGGCTGGGGTCATGCCTGACCCCCTGCCGTACGACGCGCTCCTGCTCGTCTCCTTCGGCGGCCCCGAGAAGCCCGACGACGTCCTGCCCTTCCTGCGCAACGTGACGGCGGGGAAGGACATCCCCGAGGCACGGCTCGAGGAGGTGGGCGAGCACTACTTCCAGCTCGGCGGGCGCAGCCCGATCAACGAGCAGAACCGCGACCTGATCGACGCGATCGAGTCCGACCTCACGGCCAACGGCGTCTCCATCCCGGTCTACTGGGGCAACCGCAACTGGGAGCCCTACCTGCGCGACACGCTCGAGCAGATGAAGGCCGACGGCATCACCCGGGCGGCCGCCATCTTGACCAGCGCCTACTCCTCCTACAGCGGGTGCCGGCAGTACCGCGAGAACCTCGCCGACGCGGTGGCCGAGGTCCCCGGCGCCCCGCGCATCGACCGGCTGCGCCACTACTTCAACCACCCGGGCTTCATCGAGCCCATGGTCGACGCCACCCTGGCCGCGCTGGCGGATCTTCCCGAGGACGCCCGCCGGGGTGGTCACATCGCATTCGTGACCCACTCGATCCCGGTGAGCATGAACGACACCAGCGGGCCACGAGGGGGCGCCTACGTCATGCAGCACAGCGTCCTCGCCGCCGAGATCATCGAGCGTGTGCGGGAGGAGACCGGTCACCGCTACGCCTACGACCTGGTCTTCTGCTCCCGGTCGGGTCCGCCCCAGGTGCCGTGGCTCGAGCCCGACGTCAACGACCACCTGCGCTCGCTCAAGGACCGCGGTGTCCCCGGCGCGATCGTGGTGCCCATCGGCTTCGTCTCTGATCACATGGAGGTCATCTTCGACCTCGACACCGAGGCGAGGGAGACGGCCGAGAAGATCGGGCTGCCGTTCTCGAGGGCGGCCACTGCCGGCCTCGACCCGAGGTTCGTGGCCATGGTCCGGGACCTCCTGCTGGAGCGCAGCGCCGTCGAGCGGGGGGAGTCCCCCCGGCGAGCCGCCGAGGGCTCCGACCCCGTGTGGGACGTCTGTCCCGCCGGCTGCTGCCCCAACCCGCGCGGCTACCGGCCGGCGCTGTGCGGGCAGGACTGAGCGTGGCAGGCGGCCACACCGACAGCCCCGAGGACCTGCTGCGGCTGGCGGTCGCCACCGCGCGTGAGGCGGGGGAGCTGATCGCCTCGATGCGCGCACGCGGGGTCGACGTCGCCGACACGAAGTCCAGCCCGATCGACATCGTCACCGAGGCCGACCGCCGCTCCGAGGAGCTGATCCGCGAGCGACTGCTCGGCGCGCGACCCCACGACGGCTTCCTCGGCGAGGAGGGGGGTGACGTACCCACCGGCTCGCGGGTGCGCTGGATCGTCGATCCCATCGACGGCACCGTGAACTACCTCTACGGCCTGCCGAACTACGCCGTCTCCATCGCCGCCGAGTACGACGGTCGGATCGTCGCCGGAGTGGTGCGCAACCCGGCGCAGGACGTGGAGTACGCCGCGACGCTCGGTGGGGGAGCCACCTGCAACGGCGAGCCCGTCCGCGTGCGCGCCGCCCCGCCCCTGGACCAGTCCCTGGTCTCGACCGGTTTCGGCTACGAGGCGGCCGTGCGGGAACGGCAGGCACGGTCCGTGGCCCGGATGCTGCCCCAGGTCCGGGACATCCGCCGCCTCGGCTCGTGCGCGCTCGACCTGTGCGCCGTCGCCTCGGGCCAGTGCGACGCCTATGTCGAGGAGGGATGCAACCTGTGGGACTACGCCGCGGGTGGACTGGTCGCGGCGGAGGCCGGTGCCACCTTCGAGGTCTGGACCACTGCCCTGGGTCGCGACCTGGTGGTCTGCGCCCCGACCCCCGGTTGGGCCCGCTTCTCCTCCCTGGTCACTTCGTGTGGGTTCCTCGGCAGCAACCCCGCCTGAGCACGATGTTCGCAGGACGGCACGGCACGTGCGGGGCGGCTGCGGCCATCGGGAACAACCGTCGGGGCGCGTGCGTTCAGGGATCGTTCGGAACGCACGGACATGGCTTCGTGGGGACGAGTGTGCACATTGGCTCGGACTAGTGCACAATCTGCGCCTCACGTGATTTTCGGCGCTTCGAGGAGGCTCGGGGCTCGATTTGGGTAATCGCCCAACCGAACGCTTGAGAACCACGCTGGGACTTGGGAGCAGGAGAGAAAACGCATGGCAACCGATTACGACGCACCGCGCAAGACTGAGGAAGAGCAGAACGAGGACAGCCTCGAAGAGCTCAAGGCGCGCCGCCACGACAAGAATTCCGGGAAGGTCGACGAGGACGAGGCCGAGGCGGCCGAGTCCTTCGAGCTCCCCGGGGCCGACCTGTCGCACGAGGAGCTGGCCGTCGAGGTCAAGCCCAAGCAGCTGGACGAGTTCACCTGCATGAGCTGTTTCCTCGTGCACCACCGCAGTCAGCTCGCGGACGAGAAGAAGCTGATCTGTCGCGACTGCGTCTGACCACGGCGCACCATGGCGAAGGGCCGCCTCCCAATCGGGGAGGCGGCCCTTCGCTGTCTCAGCCGGCTGCTGGGTTGCTCAAGACGTCGCGGCCTTCGCGTCGTCGGCGTCCTGGTCGTCCTTGCGGAGCCCGGGAGGGAGGTGCCCGGTCGACTTCGCGTAGTAGTTCGCGGCCCGCCGCGTGGCCAGCATCCGGGCGAGCTGCACCGCGGTACCGCTGACGACGGCCCACAGGACTGCCTCCCACAGGTCGACGTCGGGGTCGGCCGGGTTGGCGGGCGGGTTCTTGCCGGTCGCGGTCTGCCAGGCCTTCGTCAGTCCCTTGCGCGCCACGGTGGCGCCGAGCAACGCGGCTGCGAGCGAGAAGATCGACCAGACCTTCGAACTGTCCTTCGACTTCTTCTGCGACTTGTCCTTGGCCATGTCCTGCCTTTCAGATGATGCCTCTGTCGGGCACCCAGTACCCAATAACCCTAGGGTGTCCCGCCGGTGACCGCCGGTGCGGAGCCGGACAGGGCTGCGGCGAGCTCGCGGGGATGGCGGGTGGAAACGAGCCAGTACGGCGTCGGGTCGGCCGGGTCCACCAGCGTGACCTTGACCGACCGCTTCAGGTAGGGCCGGGTCAGGAGGAAGGCTCGCGCATCCGCCTCCACGCCGTGCACGCGGCGTGTCTGCTCGGCGTCCAGGGGCTCGACGGGCCCCAGGAGGTCGGTCGCGATGTGGGCGGGCCCGGCGTACAGCACGCCGTCCCGGACCGCCACCCGCGTGCTGCCGACCCCGACGAACACTCCCGCCGTGAGCAGGACGAGCAGGCCGGTCAGGGACCACGCGGCCCAGGCCGGCATCGCCACGACGAACGCCAGCCACAACGTGGCCAGCAGCATGGTGGCCTGGACCCACCACCGCAGCGGGACATGCAGTCGCTCGGAGTACGAAACGGGAGGGGAGGTCGACACGGGCCAAAGCCTGTCATCAGGTCCGGCCGGCGCGCGAGTAGGGTCGCGAGCCATGGTGGACATCTCGATCTGGCGGGTCGACCCGGAGCTGCCGCTCCCGTCGTACGCACACCCCGGTGACGCCGGCGCCGACCTGCACTCCGCGGTGGACCTCACCCTGGAGCCGGGGGAGCGCGCGTTGGTGCCGACCGGCATCGCGATGGCGCTCCCCGAGGGGTACGTCGCCCTCGTGCACCCGCGTTCGGGGCTGGCTGCCAGGCACGGGATCTCGATCGTCAACGCCCCTGGCACGATCGACGCGGGCTACCGCGGCGAGGTCAAGGTCTGCCTGGTCAACACCGACCTGCACGAGCCGTTCGCTATCAGGCGCGGTGACCGGATCGCCCAGCTGGTGATCCAGCGGTTCGAGACGGCCGTCTTCGTGGAGGCCGACGCCCTGCCGGGGTCGGCCCGCGGTGACGGGGGCTACGGTTCGACCGGGGGCTTCACCCAGGGGCCCCACGGACGACAGACCCCGGAGCAGATCCGGGCGGGAGGGACGACTACGTGAGGTTCGGCCGCAAGTCAGATGCGAGCGGGTCCGGCGAGGAGCCGAAGGCATCGGAGACCGAGACCACGCCTGCGGCCGGCCCCTTCGACGCCTCCGAGGTCGACCTCGACGCGCACGAGGGCGTCGACCTCGGCAGCCTGGTGGTGACGCCGGTCGGTGCGGTGGAGCTCCAGCTCCAGGTCGACGAGCAGAGCGGCGAGGTGATCGCCGTCGTCCTGGTCGGTGAGCACGGTGCGCTCGAGCTGAGGGCGTTCGCCGCGTCCCGCGGCGGCAGCGCCTGGGACGAGCTGCGCCCGAGGATCTCGGCCGAGATGGCCCGCCTCGGGGGTACCTCCGACGAGAAGCAGGGGACCTTCGGCACCGAGCTGCTGTGCATGGTCCCGGTCCAGACGCCCGAGGGCCAGCCCGCCACGCAGGCGAGCCGGATCGTGGCGCACGAGGGCTCGGCCTGGCTGCTGCGCGCCACCCTGATGGGCCCCGCGGCCGTCGACGAGGCCCTCGCGGGTCCGTGGGAGGAGACGATCCGGCAGGTCGTCGTGCGTCGTGGACGCGAGGCGATGCCACCGGGCACCCCGCTGCCGCTGCGCCTGCCGCCCGAGGCGCGCCGGGTCGATGAACCCCTGGCTGACTAGGCTTTGCCCATGTCCGAGCACAGGAGCAGGCTGCGCAGCTCGATCAGCCGCTGGGCCAACCAGGACCACGTGGAGGCCCAGGAGCTCCGCAAGGACGCGCAGAAGGCCGGGTTGATGTCCATCAAGGACGCGCCCGACCGCACGAAGGTGGTCGTGCAGGGCACCTTGAAGACCGTGACGCTGCGGCCCCGCGGTGGCGTGCCGGCGCTCGAGGCGGAGCTGTACGACGGGTCGGGATCGATCAACGTCATCTGGCTCGGCCGCCGGCGCATCGGCGGCGTCACCCCCGGTCGCGGAATCCGGGTCGAGGGGCGCATCGGCGTACAGGAGGGGGCGCGGGTCATGTACAACCCGCGCTACGAGCTGAGGCCGCGATGACCAGGGAGCTCCCGGCAGGAAGTCCTGCGTCCCCGCCGCGGCCTGCGACGACCCACACGGTCGAGCAGGTCGTCCGCAAGCAGCTCGGTGAGGCCCTCGGGGGCGCTCGCGGGATGCTCGAGGCGGCCGTGCCCACCATCGCCTTCACGGCGCTGTTCCTGACCGTCCACGACCTCCGCCTGGCCATCGTGGTGAGCGTCGGCTGCGCGGGAGTGCTGCTGGCCGTCCGGCTGGTGCAGCGTTCCTCGCCGAAGTTCGTGCTCAATGCCCTGTTCGGCATCGGCCTCGGTGCGCTGTTCGCGTGGCGGGCGGCGCAAGGGGGCGGCGACGCCGGGGAGCAGGCGCTGGCCTACTTCCTGCCCGGCCTCCTCTACAACCTGGGCTACGGCGTGGTCATGCTCTTCACCGTCGCGATCCGCTGGCCCCTGGTCGGGTTCATCGTCGGCAGCGTCGCCGGTGGCGACCCGACCGCCTGGCATGCGGACAGGAACGTCGTGCGCCTCTGCAGCCGGCTGACCTGGCTGCTGGCCCTCCCGTGCATCATCCGGGTGGTGGTGCAGGGGCCGATCTACCTGTCCGGTCGCAACGGCTGGTGGTCCACCGACGCGGCCGTGGCCGTGCTCGGTGTGGCCAAGCTGGTCATGGGCTGGCCCCTCCAGATCGCCGCGCTGGCCGCCATGGTCTGGGTGCTCACCCGCGACAGCACGCCGCTGCAGCCGGGGGAGCCTGAGCCCGACCTGCACGCCTGAGGCGTCGGTCCGGCGCCGAGGGTCAGTTCTTGCCGCGGGGCTTGCCGCCGTGCTCGTCGGGCGCAAGCATCTGCTCCAGCTCCTCCTCGAGCTCGCTGGGCACCACGAACAGCAGCTCGTCGCCGGCCTCGATCGGCTGCTCCGGGTCGGGCGTGTAGACCTGCCCGTCGCGCAGGATCGTCACCAGCGCGCAGTTCTCGGGGAACGGGACCACGCCCGCCGGCTTCCCGACGTACGGCGAGTCACCGGGCATCGTCATCTCGACCAGGTTCGCGTTGCCCTTGCGGAAGGTGAACAGCCGCACCAGGTCGCCGACCGTCACGGCCTCCTCGACGAGGGCCGACATGATCCGCGGGGTCGACACGTTCACGTCGACGCCCCACGCCTCGGTGAAGAGCCACTCGTTGTTCGGGTGGTTGACCCGGCCGACCGTGCGTGGCACGCCGAACTCGGTCTTGGCGAGCAGCGAGGTCACGAGGTTGGCCTTGTCGTCACCGGTCGCAGCGATCACGACGTCGCAGTCCTGCAGCCGGGCCTCCTCGAGGGAGGACAGCTCGCAGGAGTCGGCGAGCAGCCACTCCGCGTCGGGGACGCGGTCGGGCTTGATCGAGGACGGCTCCTTGTCGATGAGCAGCACGTCGTGGCCGTTGCCGATCAGCTCGCGGGCGATCGAACGACCCACGGCTCCTGCCCCTGCGATTGCGACTCTCATGCCTAGTCGGCCTCCGGACCCTTCTTGAGTACGTCGTAGACGCCGCCGGCGTTCTGCTCGCGCATCACCAGATGGAGCATGTCGCCCTCCTGGAGCACCGACTCGCGGCTGGGCAGCATGCCCTCGCCCAGGCGGTCGATCCAGGCGATCCGGCAGTTGGCCTCGGCCTGGAACTTGACGGTCCGCATGCCGACCCACACGCCGGGCACCGGCACCTGGTCGACCCGGATGGTGCCGGAGGGGTCCCGGAAGTCGGGCTCGGCGCCTGCGGGAAGGATGCGGCGGAGCACCTGGTCGGCGGTCCACTTCACCGTCGCGACCGTGGTGATGCCGAGACGCTGGTAGACCTCGGCCCGACCGGGGTCGTAGATCCGCGCCACGACCTGCTGGATGCCGAAGGTCTCGCGGGCCACGCGCGCGGCGATGATGTTGGAGTTGTCACCGCTGCTGACCGCCGCGAAGGCGTCGGCGCGCTCGATGCCCGCCTCGGTGAGGACGGCCTGGTCGAAGCCGTAGCCGGTGACCTTGGTGCCGTTGAAGGAAGGCCCCAGCCGCCGGAACGCATCGGGGTTGCTGTCGATGACGCTCACGGTGTGGTTCCGGTCCTCGAGGCTGCGGGCGAGCGTCGAACCGACGCGGCCGCAGCCCATGATCACGACGTGCACGTGATGAAGACTAGATGACTGCGGCCCCGAGGGCGCGCCCAGCGGCCATCTCGAGGGCGCCGCGACGGCAGCGAGCACCGGATGTGACGCCGGGTGGCTCATCGGGCAGCAGAGTGCTCTAGCCTCCCTGTGTGGGCATAGGCAATGTCTCCAAGCGAATCCTCCTCGGCCGCAAGCTCCGCAGCTCCCAGCTGGGTGAGACCTTGCTGCCGAAGCGCATCGCCTTACCCGTGTTCGCCAGCGACGCGCTCTCCTCGGTGGCCTACGCCCCCGACGAGGTCTTCATCATGCTCTCCATCGCGGGCGCCTCGGCCTACGCCTTCAGCTGGAAGATCGCCGTGGCGGTGTCGGTGGTCATGCTCACCGTGGTCGCGTCGTACCGCCAGAACGTGCACGCCTACCCCAGCGGCGGTGGCGACTACGAGGTCGCCAAGGTCAACCTCGGCAACAACGCCGGGGTGACGGTGGCGGCGGCCCTGCTCGTCGACTACGTGCTGACCGTCGCGGTGTCGGTGTCCTCGGGCGTCCAGAACGCCGCCTCGGCGATCCCCGGCCTGTCGGGGCACGAGCCGCTCGTGGCGTGTGCACTCGTGCTGGCGCTGGCGGCGACCAACCTGCGCGGGGTGCGCGAGTCGGGTGCCTTCTTCGCCATCCCCACCTACGGGTTCATGCTCGGTGTCCTGGGGATGGCGGTCTACGGTGCGTTCCGTGCCTCCCAGGGCACGCTGCCCGACGTCGAGAGCGCCGACCTGCGGATCCTCCCGGCTCCGGGCTACGAGGGCGACATCTCCCAGGCGGCGATGATCTTCCTGCTCGCCCGCGCGTTCTCGTCGGGCTGTGCTGCGCTCACCGGGGTGGAGGCCATCTCCAACGGAGTGCCCGCCTTCCGCAAGCCCAAGAGCAGGAACGCCGCCACCACGCTGCTGCTGCTCGGCGCGATCGCGGTGACCATGATGATGAGCATCATCATCCTGGCCCGCAGCATGGGGCTGCGCTACGTCGACCCGCACGACCTCGACCGCCTCACCAGGCCCGACGGGTCCCGGCTGCCGGCGGGGTACGACCAGCACACGGTCATCGCGCAGATCGCCAGGGCGGTGTTCAGCGACTTCCCGCCGGGCTTCTACTTCGTGGTGGCGATGACCGGGATCATCCTGATCCTGGCCGCCAACACGGCCTTCAACGGCTTCCCGGTGCTCGGCTCGATCCTGGCCAAGGACGGGTACGCCCCGCGGCAGCTGGGCTCGCGCGGCGACCGGCTGGCCTACAGCAACGGGATCCTGATCCTGGCCGGCTTCGCCATGGTCCTGATCCTCGCGTTCAACGCCGAGACCACCCGGCTCATCCAGCTCTACATCGTCGGTGTCTTCGTCTCCTTCAACCTCAGCCAGCTCGGCATGATCCGCCACTGGACCCGCCTGCTGAAGACCGAGGCGGACCCCGCCGTGCGCCGCCGGATGTTCCGCTCGCGCCTCATCAACGGCTTCGGCCTGGCGATGACGGCGTCGGTGTTCGTCGTCGTGCTGCTCACGAAGTTCCTCGCCGGAGCCTGGATCGCGATCCTGGCGATGATCGTCTTCTACGCCATCCTGCGGTCGATCCGCAAGCACTACGACCGCGTCGAGGCCGAGCTGGTCATCGGCGACAGCGACCAGATGCTCCCCACCCGGGTGCACGCGATCGTGCTGGTCTCCAAGCTGCACAAGCCGACGATGCGGGCGCTGGCGTACGCCAAGGCCAGCCGTCCCAACATCCTCGAGGCGGTCTACGTCGACGTGGACGGCGGCAGGTCCAACACGCTCGTCGACCAGTGGGACGCCCAGGGGATCGACGTACCCCTGAAGATGCTGTACTCCCCGTTCCGTGAGGTCATCCGCCCGATCGTCCAGTACGCCGTCGAGATCCGCGAGGCGAACCCGCGGGGCGTCGTGGCGGTCTACATCCCGGAGTACGTCGTGGGTCGCTGGTGGGAGCAGGTGCTGCACAACCAGACGGCCCTGCGCCTCAAGGGCAGGCTGCTGTTCACACCCGGCGTCATGGTGACCTCGGTGCCCTACCAGCTCCGCGGGGCCGAGGAGGCCCGGGACCGCGACGACTGGGAGTTCCAGCGCGTGCGCCCCGGTGACGTACGCCGCGGCCGGACCTGGTCCGGACTGTGACCGGGGACGGAACTGACCAGGGAGCCCGGCCCGAAGCGCTCGTGGGCGGGCGCTTCGACGTCGAGGTGGGGCCGATCGCCCACGGAGGGCACTTCGTCGCTCGCCACGAGGGACGGGTGATCTTCACCCGTCACGCGCTGCCGGGCGAGCTCGTCACGGTCGAGATCACCGAGGACAGCGGCCGGTTCCTTCGAGGTGATGCGGTCGCGGTGGCCGTTCCCTCGTCCCACCGGGTGCAGCCACCCTGTCCGCTCGCGCACCCCGGGGGGTGTGGCGGCTGCGACTTCCAGCACGTCGAGCTGTCCGAGCAGCGCCGGCTCAAGGCGAGCGTCGTGGCCGAGCAGCTCTCCCGCCTGGCCGGGCTGGACCGCGACGTCGTCGTCGAGCCGGTTCCGGGAGACTGGGACGGCTTGTCCTGGCGCACCAGGATGCAGTACGTGCACCTGCCCGGCGGGCGGCGCGGCCTGCGCAAGCACCGCTCCCACGAAGTCGTGCCGGTCGAACGGTGCCTGATCGCCCACCCGGAGGCTCGCGAGCCGGACCGCTCGGGACCGGTGGTCGAGCAGGTCGAGACGGTCCACGGGACGCACCGGTTCACGGTGGCAGGCGACGGGTTCTGGCAGGTGCACCCCGGCGCGCCCCGGGTGCTCGTGGAGACCGTGCTGTCCATGCTGGCGCCGCAACCGGGGGAGCGGGCCCTCGACCTCTACGCCGGCGTGGGGCTCTTCAGCGCCTTCCTGGCCGAGCAGGTGGGGGCCGATGGTGCGGTCACGGCGATCGAGGGGGACCAGCGGGCGACGGAGCTGGCAGCGGAGAACCTCGCGGGGCTGCCGCAGGCGTCGGTGGTGCACGACCGGGTGGACCGGGCGGTGCGGCGGCTCGACGCGGACGCGGTCGACCTCGTCGTCCTCGACCCGCCACGCGCCGGGGCCAAGCGCCAGGTGGTCCGTGCCGTGACCGGCCTGGCCCCCCGGGCGGTCGCCTATGTCGCCTGCGACCCCGCCGCCCTGGCGCGGGACGTGGCGTACTTCGCGGAGCAGGACTACCGCCTCGCCGACCTCCGCGCCTTCGACCTGTTCCCGATGACGCACCATGTCGAGTGCGTCGCATTGCTGACGAAAATCGGCTCTGACCTGCGCTGATGTGATCTGGGCTCTCGGGCGTGAGTCCCGAGAACGGGCCTTAAGGCTCACTTTGGGCTCACTTTGAGTTCTCGGGCTCGGTTTGTGACGCCTCACTCGCCCTGTTGGGACGGCCTGAGGGCGCGCAGGACGGCCCGTAGACGGCTCAGAGAGCGTCCACGGGCTGGGAGGCCAGTCGTGACCGCCGAAGGCTTCTCACAGCCCGGGAGCCGGCCCATCGCTCGTCTCGGGGCCGGGAGCAAGGCGGTCGGTGGCGGACCGGTAGTCGGGCACGACGAGCCGTCGATTGATGTAGTGCCGCTCGGTGACCGCCTTGGACGTGTGGCCGAGCTGGTTCATGGCGGCCTCGGCGTCGTAGACCTCGTCGATCTCGGTTGCCACGGTTCGGCGGAACGAGTGGGGTGCGACATCCTGGAGAGCGGCGAGGTCTGCATAGTCGGCGAGCTGGCGGATATGCCACAGCCGGCCCTGGACGTTGGTGGGGAAGTGCCAGGTGCCGTTGCGGGTGATGAACACTGCGTCGAGGGCGTTGGGTGGCTGGGCAACCTTGCGTCGGCGTAGCAGCGCCGCAGCCCAGTCCGGGAGCGCGATGGGGCGGATGGCTGCGTCGGTCTTGCCGTAGTCGACCCGCGTGCCCTTCGAGGTGATCTGGCCGTTGTCCATGAGCCACGGGAACCAGTCCTCGTCGTTGCGACGCTCAGGTGGGGCAGTCAACTCGATGTCGGACCACCGCAAGGCCAGGAGTTCGCCGATACGCATGCCGGTGGCTATGAGCATCTCGACGATGTCGGGCAGGTCGACGCTCTTCGGACCGTTCCGCTTCTCGGCGTTGGCCCACTCGCGGATGGCGGCCCGCACGGCCTCCAGGTCCTTCACGGGAACCGGCTTCTTCTTGCTCCGTGGCACAGGGACCGATGGGACGGCTGTTGCCGGGTTACCGTTGATCGCCTCGTGGAAGATCGCCATGTTGAAGGCGCGTACGAGGACACTGCGGATCCTCTTGCGCAGGTCGGGAGAGACACCCGAGCTGTCCAGCGCGGCCTGGATGATCACCGGCCGAACGTG
>NZ_JAOPXP010000185.1 GCF_025965085.1 Marmoricola sp. | reverse complement strand
CGATGTCGGGCCGGGTCAGGACGGCCGCCCAGGCGAGCAGCTCGGAGGGATTGTCGACCGTGGCGCTGACGTCGCCGACGATGTCGAGCTCGCGGCTGATCCGCAACAAGATGGCCAGCTCGCGTGCTTCCTTCGAGGGATACATCTCTACGTCCTCCTTGGTGCCCACGTCGATCTCCAGCAAGTCGGTACGCACGCCGGGCAGGTCGAACTCGACGATCAGGGTGCCGCCGTCTCGCCAGACATCCATCGCCATCGGCGCCGGACCAGGTGTGAGGCCGCCACCGATCTATAGCGGCTGATATAGATCTCCTAGCACGATGTGCATCCGCCCTCAAGGGGGGCACACGAGAAAGAGTGCCGGTGCCCGTGTGCTCTGGATGTTCGCCGCAGCAGGACGGCAGGATCCTGCCCAACGGGCATCCGCCTGCCCGCGCAAGGACGTTCAGGTCGTTTGCATGTAGTCCGGCGCACCCTCGCTGTCGTGCGGTGGACAAGCGCCCAGGGGCTTCTCGGATCTGCGCTGCTGCTGCTCTCCGGGCTCTTCAGTGCCAAGGTGCCGCACGGCAACCCGTTCGGCATCCGGACGCTCATGGGGCACCTGCGTGTGCTTCCGGGTGGTCCGCTGGTGCTGGGCATGCTCATCGGACTCCTCGGGCTCCTGCTGTTGACCTGGGCGTGGTGGGGGCTGGTGCGGGCGGTGAGCGGGCGGGCCGACGGCGCCCGGCTGGCACGCCGGACGGCGGTCGTGTGGGCTCTCCCGCTCCTGGTCGCACCGCCCCTGTTCAGCGGCGACGGCTGGAGCTACGTCGCCACCGGCTACCTCGCGGGCCACGGACTGTCTCCCTACGAAGTGGCCCCGGCGGTGCTGCCGGACGCACTCTCTTCCGGCGTGGCGCGGGTCTGGCTGAACACGACATCGCCGTACGGACCGGTCCCGCTGGTCTGGGGCGGCCTGTTCTCGCGGCTGACGGCGTCCCCGTGGCTGCTGCTCTTCGCCTACCGCCTGCTGGCCGTCGCCGGCCTGGCGCTGCTCGCCGCCGCCATCCCGACGCTTGCGCGGCGCTTCGGGGTGGACCCCGCGCGCGCCACAGCCCTGGCAGTCGCCAGCCCCCTCGCGCTCGTCCATGGGATCGGTGGCCTGCACAACGACCTGCTGGTCGCCGGCCTGGTCGCCACCGCTCTCAGCGTGACCGTCCGCGACCGGTGGTGGTGGGGTGCGGTGATCGCCGGCGTTGCGGCTGGGGTCAAGGTGCCCGGGGGCGCGGTCGCCGTCGGTGTGGTGCTCCTGTCACTCGTGCCCGGGGCGTCCCTCGCCACCCGCCTGCGGCGCGCCGCGGAGGTGGCGCTGGTCTCCGTGGGCTCCCTGCTCATCCTGAGCGTGGTCTCCGGCCTCGGCCTGGGCTGGATCCACGGTCTCCGGGCCACGGCCGATGCCCCGGCGCGCATGGCGCCCACGGCCCTGGTCGGCCGCGGGGTCTCGGAGCTGCTCCGCCGCGCAGGTTCCTTCGGGGCCGCGCTGAACCATCGTCTGGATCCGGTGGCCCTGTCCAAGGACCTCGGGCTGATACTGCTGGTGGCACTGCTCGGTTGGGTGCTGCTGCGCCGCCGCGTCCCTGACGAACGAGCGGCGCTCACGGGTGCGGCCCTCGCGATGCTGGGCGTCACGCTGCTCAGCCCGGCGCTGCACTACTGGTACTTCCTGTGGTGCCTGCCCCTTCTCGCTGCCGTTCCACTGGCCCGGGGACCCGCACGGGCGTTGTTCGCCCTGCTGGCCGTCCTGGGGCCGCTCGCGGTGGCGGATCCGGCGCTGCACATCACCTGGCTCACCCGCACGGCCGTCGCCGCGCTCGTGCTCGTGCCCCTGACGGCATGGTTGGCGGACGAGGAGTGGGGTCGGCGGGCGGGCCGACCGCTTCGGGGTGGCCGCAACCTGCACCGCGCCTGAGAGCCGCGAGCTGGCTCCCGGTCCTGGTCCCGCGGCGCCCCCAGCCGTGACGGGGGCTACCGTCGAAGCCATGCGCGCCATCGTCTACACCCGGACCGGGGACCCCGACGTCCTGACCCTCGTCGACCGGCCGCTGGCCGAACCGGGGGCGGGGGAGGCGCGGGTCCGGGTCCACCGCTCCGGGGTCAACCCCACCGACTGGAAGGCTCGGAGCGGCGCCAGGGCGGGAACCCCGGTCGACCCGCCGCAGGTGCCCAACCAGGACGGTGCCGGGGTCGTCGACGCGGTGGGCCCCGGCGTGGAGGAGGCCCTCCTGGGCCTGCGTGTCTGGGTCTGGGAGTCGGCGTACCAGCGTCCCGAGGGCACGGCCCAGGAGTACGCGCTGGTGCCGAGGAACAACCTCTCGCTGCTGCCCGATGTGGCCTCGTTCGACCTCGGGGCCTCGCTGGGCGTCCCGTTCCTCACCGCCCACCGGGGTCTGACCGTCACCGAGGGGGGGCCGTTGCGACTGGGCCCGGGCACGCTGGAGGGACGCACGGTCCTCGTCTCCGGTGGGGCGGGTGCGGTGGGAAATGCGGCGATCCAGCTGGCCCGCTGGTCCGACGCCCTCGTCATCACGACGGTGAGCAGCCCCGAGAAGGCCAATCTCGCGGCCCGGGCCGGGGCCGACCACGTGATCGACTACAAGCAGCAGGACGTCGTCACCGAGGTGCGCAAGATCGCCCCGGACGGTGTCGACACGATCGTCGAGGTCGCTGCCGCGGCCAACGCCGAGATCGACGCCCAGGTGATCGGGATGCACGGCTCGGTGGCGGTGTACGCCGACGACGGCGGCGCCCCACTGACGCTGCCGGTTCGTCCACTCATGGTGCCCAACGCACGCTGGCAGTTCGTGTACGTCTACACCGGGCCCCGGGAGTGGAAGAGGCGTGCCGTCGACGACGTCTCGGCTGCCGTGCTCGACGGAGCGGTGCGGGTCGGTGACGAAGCGGGGCTGCCCCTGCACCACTTCCCGCTCGAGCGGACCGCGGACGCGCACGCCGCGGTCGAGGCCGGCGTGGTCGGCAAGGTCCTGGTCGACGTCACCGACTGACCGACTGCTCGAGCCCTCTAGAACATGTCCGGGCACCACGGCGCCCGGTGCCACCCGAACGCGGTCGAGGCGGCGGCGACGGCACCGGGGGTGTGCTCCACGACCCGGCGTACGCGGTGCAGGTCGGTGAGGGGTACGCCGCCGAGGTAGACGGTGCCGAGCTCGAGGATGCCCATCGAGATGTCGGGGGCCGAGGTCACCCGCGTCACCCGGGCGGTCGATCCCTCCGGGTCGCCGTCGCTGACGATCCGGTAGCAGCCGGTGTTCGCAGGCAGGATCGGGTCGTCGACCTCGATGACCAGGTCGACGCCGGCGGCGTACTTCCGAGCGGCCAGCGCCGCCTCGACGTCGACGACCCGCACGTAGAGGTTGTCGGTGATGGAGGTGACGACCGCGCGGGCATCCGTGACCAGGTGGCGAAGGGGCTCGTCGACCGGGGAGTTCCAGTGGCGGAACGTCCTGGCCAGGTCGAGGTCGAGCAGGTAGCGCCAGAGCCCGGCGTACGCCGCAGCGTCCTCGGCCCACACCTCCTTGATCCTGACCTCGCCCGCCGGCTCCTCCTGGAAGTCCTCCTTGAACCGGTAGGTAGCGAAGCCGTCCGCGTCGCCCGCCTCGTCGTAGTGCAGGACGTAACGGATCTCGGAGGCGCCGCGTCGGGCGAGCTCGAGGTCGAAGACCGCGAACTCCCACTCGTTCTCTCCGCGGACCATCGCCCCGGGACGATCTGGTCGCATCGCGTCGTGCAGCCCCGGTGCGACCGCGAGGAAGTCCTCGCGCGTCACCTCGTCGACCGAGCCGGCCAGCCCCACGCAGGGCAGGAAGCCGAGCCGCCGGTTGGTGCCGGTCAGCACCGCGCGCGAGGTCGCCGGGCCGTAGCCGAACCGGCCGTAGATCAGGGACTCCGAAGCCCAGAGCGCCGCCAGGGGCTCGCCGCGCTTGGCGACCTGTTCCAGCTGGTGGGTCATCATCGCGGTGAGCAGCCCGCGGCGGCGGTAGGGCGGGTGCACCGTCACCACAGTCACGGCGGCCGTCGGCACGTCGGCTCCGCCGGGCACCGTCAACCGACGCGCGAAGTCACCACAGGTGGACACCCAGCGTCGACCCACCTTGAACCCGAACATCCGCCTGTTGTCGAAGACCCGGCGGTCCAGCTCCTTGACCTCGGCGTGCGGCTGCTCCTGGAACCCTCGTGCGATCGCGAGGTGGAAGTCCTTGAACGTCGCGTCCGTGACGTACTTCAGCTGCGGCTCGACCAGGTGCGGTGCGGTGGAGGTCTTCGTCTTCGTACGGGTGGCTGCCATGGCTGCATTCCACCGGAACCACCCCCCGCCGCCAAGCCGATTTCTGGGCGTGCCCCGTTGATTCGTCCTCGGGCTGGGGAAGTCGGGGTGCCGTCGACGCAGGAACCGTGTCGCTGGCCGGCTGCTGGCGCCTCATAGACTCAGGCCTCCGCCCCCAACCGCCGAGGGCCCCCATGACACTCGACGTCCACACGCTCGACCAGGTCCTGCTGGTCGGGGCGGGCGTGCTGCTCCTCGCGATCCTGGCGGTGCGGCTCAGCGTCGGGTTCGGGCTGCCCAGCCTGCTGATCTACCTGTTGATGGGCGTGGTCCTGGGGGAGGCCGGGTTCGGGCTCAGGTTCGACGACGCGGAGCTGGCGCACGCGCTCGGCTTCGCGGCGCTCATCCTGATCCTCGCCGAAGGTGGTCTGACGACGCCCTGGCCCGAGGTCAGGCCGGTCATGCGCCTCGGCGTGTCCCTGGCCACGATCGGTGTCGGCGTGAGCGTGCTGGTGATGGCGGTGTTCAGCCATTACGTCCTGGGCCTGAGCTGGCAGCTCTCGGTGCTGCTGGGTGCGATCACCTCGCCCACGGATGCCGCGGCGGTGTTCTCCGTGCTGCGGCGGGTGCCGTTGCCGCGCAAGCTCACCGGGGCGCTGGAGGCGGAGTCGGGACTCAACGACGCACCGACCGTGGTGCTGGTGACGCTGGTCAGCGCCGGCGGTGGCCACAGTCTCCTCGGCTACGCCGGGGAGATCGTCTGGGAGCTCGGGGTCGGCGTGCTCGGAGGCCTGGCCATCGGCTTCGGTGGGGCATGGCTGATGCGGCGTTCAGCGCTGCCGAGCTCAGGTCTCTACCCGCTCGCAGTGCTCTCCTTCACCGTCCTCGCGTACGCCGGCTCGGCGGCACTGCACGGCTCCGGCTTCGCAGCTGTGTACGTCGCTGCCCTGGTCCTCGGCAACGCTGAGCTCCCCCACCGCGCGGCGACGCGGTCGTTCTCCGAGGGGGTGGCGTGGCTGGCGCAGATCGGCCTGTTCGTCATGCTCGGGCTGCTGGTCTCGCCGGGCCGCATCGACCTGGACATCGTGCTGACCGCCCTCGTGGCAGGCCTGGGGCTGACCTTCCTGGCGCGACCGGTCTCGGTGGCGGTTTCCTCGCTCGTGCAACCGATGAGGCTGCCGGAGCTCGCCTTCATCTCCTGGGCAGGACTCCGGGGTGCGGTGCCGATCGTGCTGGCGACGATCCCGCTCGCCGAGGCCATCGACGGGGCGGAGCGGCTCTTCGACATCGTGTTCGTGATCGTGGTGATCTACACCCTGCTGACGGCGCCCTCGCTTCCGCTCGTCGCGAAGCTGCTCAAGGTGACCCGGCGCAGCGAGCCCCGTGACCTCGAGGTCGAGGCTGCTCCCCTGGACCGCGTCGCCGCCGACCTGCTGCAGGTGACGATCTCGCCCCGGTCGATGCTGCACGGCGTGGAGGTGGGGGAGCTGCGGCTGCCGGCCGGCGCCTCGGTCGCCCTCATCGTCCGGGACGGCAGGACGCTGGTGCCGGAGCGGCGTACGGTCCTGCGCCACGGCGACGACGTCCTCGTCGTCACTCCCCGCAAGGACCGGCTCGCCACCGAGCAGCGGCTGCGCGCCGTCTCCGTGGGCGGCCGGCTGGCTCAGTGGCTGGGAAAGGAGGCACCGAGCTGACACGACCTGTCGGCCGGCCGGTCAGCTGACCGGCACGCAGGTCTCGACCGGCGCCGCCAGCTTGATCCGGCGCGGTGCGTGGGGGGCCAGGCCCGTCAGCCTGTTGCCCACCAGCACGTCGATGCCGGGACCCAGGTCGGTGCTGGTGACCACGACCTTCGTACGCCGCCCGAAGGCCTTGGCCACCAGGGCGGCCGCCGGGTCGTCGGGGGTGGTCGTCCAGACGACGACCCGGCCTACCTTCGCGCCCTTGGGCGCGTTGCCCACGTTGCCTGCCCGGAACCCGGCCGTCTCGATCTGGTCGAGCGTCGAGCTGGCGAGCCCCGAGCGGGTGCCGGCGTTGAACACGCTCACCTGGACCTCGCCGCGCTCGAGGAACTTGTCGACCTGCTTCTCGGCTCCGGTGCACGTCTGCTTCGCGGCTTCCCGGCCGGGCAGGGGTGAGGTGAGCGACTTGAACCCGTAGACAGCCATGCCAGCGAGGACGATCAGCAGCACCAGGAGGGTGACGGCGGTGGTGATCCTGCGTCCGGACACGTGGCTCAGTCCTCTGCCTGGTAGACGCGGGCGTGCAGCACGTGGCGCTGCTGCAGGGCCGCCCGCAGTGCGCGATGGAGCCCGTCCTCCAGGTAGAGGTCGTTGCGCCACTCGACGACGT
>NZ_JAOPXP010000136.1 GCF_025965085.1 Marmoricola sp. | reverse complement strand
CGTACGACGAGTAGCGCAGCCTGCTCCGGCGACTTGGCCGGGGCGTGGCGGTAGGCGTCGGTCGCCTCGATCATGTCGGTGCGCACCAGGTCGAGCCGCACGTTGGTGAAGGTGACGTTGTCGAACCACGTCTCGCGGCCCGCGATCCGGGCGAAGGTGTCCAGCGCGGTCTTCGAGGCGATGTACGCCGAGAACTTCGGCGCCTTGAGCTGCACGCCCCACGTGACGATGTTGACGACGTGGCCGAACCTGCGCTCGCGCATCCGGGGCAGCAGGCCGAGGGTGAGCCGCACCGGCCCGAAGTAGTTGATCGCCATCGTGCGCTCGAAGTCGTGCATCCGGTCGTAGGAGAGCTCCAGCGACCGCCGGATGGAACGGCCGGCGTTGTTGACGAGCAGGTCGACTGCGTCGTGCTCCTCCAGCACCTGCTCCACGAGGGCGTCGGTCGCGCTTGCGTCGGTGAGGTCGCAGGCATAGCCGTGTGCGGATCCGCCCGCCTCCTCGATCTCCCGCACCACCCGGTCGAGCTCGGCCGGGCGGCGGGCGACGCACAGCACGACGCCCCCGCGGGCGGCGACCGCCTTGGCCGTGGCCTCGCCGACGCCCGACGAGGCGCCGGTCACCAGTACGACCTTCCCGGCCAGCGGGCTGGGCAGCGGCGAGCCGGCCAGGCGTGCGACCGGGTCGACCAGGTGACGGCGTACGAGCGCCCTCGGGGTGAGCAGCAGGTTCACGCGCGCTCCTCCAGCACCGGCATGGACCACGGCCGCGCGGCCTCGATCTGGGCCGCGAGGCTGAGCAGCGTCGTCTCCTCGCCGTGTCGCCCGACGAGCTGACAGGCAAGCGGCAGCCCGTCGTCGGCGATGCCGGCGGGGACCGATGCGGCCGGGTTGCCGGTGACGTTCCACAGCGCCGTGTAGGCGATCATCGGCATCGCGGTGAGCGCGGCACGGACGGGTCCGCCGCGGTCCAGCACCCCGGTGGGTCGTGGTCGGTGCGCGATCGTCGGCGTGAGCAGCACGTCCATGTCGTCGAAGACCCGGTTGGCCTTCGAGCTGACCTTCTCCCCGGTGCGCAGTGCCCGGTCGATGACGGACCGGCGCACCCAGCCGCCGAGCCGGTACAGCTGACGGGTGCGCTGCTCGAGCCGGTCGAAGTGCTCGACGGCGTCGCTCTGGGTGCGGACGCCGCCCAGGAACTGCGGGACGAACGCCAGCGTCGGGTCGGGGTAGTGCGGGTCGACCTCACGGACGTCGTGGCCGAGATCGGTGAGCAGCTGGGCGGTGTCCCGGACGGCCTGCACGTGCGCCGGGTGGGGACGGACCCCCACGGTCACCGCCTTGGTCGACCAGCCGATCCGCAGCCGCCCGGGTTCGGCGTTCGCCGCCTCGGTGAAGGAGGTCGCCGGTGGGGCGGCGCTGAACATGTCGCCGTCCGAGGCGCCGCGGATCACGTCGTACACGATGGCCGAGTCGAGCACGGAGCGGCTCAGCGGCCCGATGGTGCTCAGGCCCCACCAGTGGTGCTCCTCCGGGGAGGTGCTCACCCGTCCCCGCTCGGGCTTGAGCCCGAACAGCCCGCAGCAGGCCGACGGGATGCGGATGGAACCGCCGCCGTCGCCGCCGATGGCGATCGGCACCATGCCGGCGGCCACCGCGACCGCGGTGCCGCCGCTCGAGCCGCCCGGTGTGTGGCGCGGGTCCCAGGGGTTGCGGGTGATGCCACCGTCGACGGACTCGGTGTAGGGCCACTGCCCGAACTCCGGCATCCGGGTCTTGCCGATGATGACCGCGCCGGCGGCCCGCAGCCGGCGTACGACCTCCCCGTCCCGGGCCGCCGGCGTGCTGTTCGAGCGGCCGCCGTGCGTGGTCACGCACCCGGCGACGTCGAGTTCCTCCTTGACGGCGATCGGCACCCCGTGGAGTGGGCCGGGTGTCTCCCCCGTCTCCAGCGCACGGTCGCGCGCTGCCGCCTCGGCCCGCGCCTGGGCGCCGAGCACGACGGAGAACGCGTTCAGTGCCGGATCACGCTGCGCGATGCGTGCCAGGCAGTCCTCGACGATCTCGGCGGAGGTGGCCTCCTTGCTCGTCGTACGACGGACCAGCTCGGCCACACCCAGGTCTGCGAGGTTCGAGGTCATGGGCGAAGGCTAGCGGCGCGCCTCCGCGGCCAGGATCGGGCACCGAGGTCCCCGCTGAGCGCCTCAGAGCAGCTTGCGGACGACGCGTAGCGCCACCGAGAGACGGGCGAGGTCGGCGTCCTCGTCGGAGAGGATCTCCTGCAGGGTCCTCACCGCCTGCGCGATGTCCTTGTCCGACGGCGGCCTGCCGGCCAGCTCCTGGGCGGTGAGCTGCGTGTGCACCGCGTGGAGGTCGTCGCGCAGCGCGGCGCGTGCCATCGTCTGCCAGCGGTCCTCCCGGGGCAGCGCCAGGATGCGCGAGACGAGCAGCGGGAGCCCCAGGCGCTCGCCCACCTCGAAGTGCGTGCGCGCGACCTCCATCGGGTCACGCTCGTCGCGGGCGGCGGTCTCCACCACGCCGAGGATCATGTACGCCGGAGGGCACACCGCCACCCGGACCGCCAGGTCCTCGGGCACACCCTTCGCCGTCAGGGCGTCGCGTCGCGCCTCGAATGCCTCCAGCTCGCGGCCGACCATCAGTGACGGCAGCTCGACCATCACCTTCTCGACCACGACCTCGAACGTGTCCACCAGCGCCTCCGTGTCACCGTCGTTGCGGCGGCTGTTCAGAAGCCACCGGGAGGCGCGTTCGACCAGGGTGCGGCTCTCCAGTCGCATCTGTGTCTGCACCGTGGCGTCGAGCTGGTTGTCGAAGCTGGCGATCTGTCGCTGCAGCCGACCGGCACCGAAGATCTCGCGGGCCACGAAGTTGGCCCGGGTCAGCTCGGCGGGACTCGCCGACGTCTCCCCCGCGAGCCGGTGGAGATAGGTGATGCCCGCGTTGTTGACCAGCTGATTGACGATCTGCGTGACGATGATCTCCCGGCGCAGCTGGTGCTGCTCCATCGACTCCCGGTAGCCCTGCCGCATCTGCGACGGGAAGTAGGAGTAGAGCTCCGAACGGAAGAACGGGTCATCCGGGAGCTCGGTGTCGACGAGGTCGTCGGCCAGCACGATCTTGGTGTAGGCCATCAGCACGGCGAGCTCCGGCGCGGTGAGTCCCTCCTTGCGCTCCCGCTTGCGGGCGACCTCGCGCCGCGCCGGCAGCGCCTCGAGGTCGCGGTTGAGCACCCCCCGGCGCTCGAGGGTGCGCATCCAGTCCTCGTGGACGTGCAACAGGTCAGGCGCCAGCGAGACGGCGCTGGCGAGCGCGAGGTTCTGGTTGTAGTTGTCGGCCAGCACCAGCTCAGCGACCTCGCCGGTCATCGACGCGAGCAGCTCGTTGCGCTGCTTGCCGGTGAGGTCGCCGTCGGCCACGACCCGGTCGAGCAGGATCTTGATGTTGACCTCGTGGTCGGAGGTGTCCACGCCTGCGGAGTTGTCGATGAAGTCGGTGTTGAGCCGGCCGCCGCGGACGGCGTACTCGATGCGGCCGCGCTGGGTCAGGCCCAGGTTGCCGCCCTCCCCAACGCTCTTGGCCCTCAGGTCGCTGCCGTTGACGCGGATCGCGTCGTTGGCCTTGTCACCGGCGTCGGCATGGGTCTCGGAGCTGCTCTTGACGTAGGTGCCGATGCCGCCGTTCCACAGCAGGTCCACGGGCGCGAGCAGGATGGCGCGCATCAGCTCGGCCGGGGTCAACCGACCAGCCTTGAGGTCCGACTCCTCGATGCCGAGCGCCTCGCGCATCTGCGCGCTGACCGGGATCGACTTCGCGCTGCGCGGCCAGACGCCACCGCCCTCGGAGATCAACGACTTCTCGTAGTCCTGCCACGCGGACCGTGGCAGGTCGAAGAGCCGCTTGCGTTCGGCGTACGACGTGGAGGCGTCGGGGTTCGGGTCGACGAAGATGTCGCGGTGGTCGAAGGCGGCCACCAGGCGGGTGGTCTCCGAGCAGAGCATCCCGTTGCCGAACACGTCGCCCGACATGTCGCCGATGCCGACGCAGGTGAACTCCTCGGCCTGGCAGTCCACGCCCATCTCGCGGAAGTGGCGGCGTACCGAGACCCAGGCACCACGGGCCGTGATGCCCATCGCCTTGTGGTCGTAGCCGACCGAGCCGCCGGACGCGAACGCGTCGCCGAGCCAGAATCCGTAGTCGGCCGAGACCTGGTTGGCGATGTCGCTGAACGTTGCCGTGCCCTTGTCGGCGGCGACCACCAGGTAGGGGTCGTCCGAGTCGTGGCGCACGACGTTGCGCGGCGGCACCACCTGGCGGCCCTCGGGGCCGTCGACGATGTTGTCGGTGATGTCGAGCAGGCCGGAGATGAAGGTCCTGTAGCAGGCCACGCCCTCACGCATCCACGCTTCGCGCAGCGACTGGTCGGGCAGCTGCTTGCAGAAGAACCCGCCCTTCGCGCCGACCGGCACGATCACGGTGTTCTTCACCATCTGGGCCTTCACCAAGCCGAGGACCTCGGTGCGGAAGTCGTCGCGACGGTCGGACCAGCGCAGCCCGCCGCGGGCGACCGCACCGAAGCGCAGGTGCACCCCTTCGACGCGCGGTGAGTACACGAAGATCTCGAACTTCGGCCGCGGCTCCGGCAGGTCGGGGATCGCGGACGGGTCCAGCTTCAGCGAGAGCCGTTCCAGCGGCTGGCCGTCGGGACCGGACTGGAAGAAGCTCGTGCGCAGCGTCGCCTTGATGTTGGTCAGGTAGGAGCGAAGGATCCGGTCGTGGTCGAGGCTCGACACGTCGTCGAGCGCTCGCTCGATGCGCTCCTCGAGGTCGGCGCACTTCGCCGTACGCCCCTCGCTGTCGGCCGCGATGTCACCGTTGCGACCGGGGTCGAAGCGGGCCTCGAAGAGCCGCACGAGGTAGCGCGTGATGTCGACGTTGTTGCGCAGCGCGTCCTCGATGTAGTCCTGCGCGAAGGGGGTGCCGCCCTGGCGCATGTACTTCGCATAGGCGCGCAGCACGGTCGCCTGGCGCCAGGACAGCCCGGCCGCGAGGACCAGGGCGTTGAAGCCGTCGCTCTCGTTCTGGCCGTTCCACACCGCGGCGATCGTGTCCTGGAAGAGCCCGCGCACGTGGTCGGGCATCGGCCGGTGGTAGCGCAGCCCGAAGTCGTAGATGTAGGACTCGCGGGCCAGGCCCTCGAGCTCGTAGGGCCGCTCGTCGACGACCTCGACCCCGGTCGTGGACAGGATCGGCAGCACCCGGGAGAGCGAGAGCCGCGGGCCGATCCGGTAGACCTTGAGCCGCGCCTCTCCCGGGGCCGCGGAGATGTCCTCGTACAGCGAGAGCGCGAAGCCCTCCTCGCCCTGGATCTGCTCGAGGCGTCCGAGGTCGACCGCGCCGGTCGCTGGCGGGTAGTCCTCCTTGTAGGCCTCGGGGAAGCAGCCGGCGTAGGTGCGGACGAGCCGGGCACCCTGCTCCTCGCCGTACATCGAGATGACGGCGCTGGTGAAGTCGTCGCGCCAGGATCGGGCAGCCTCCGCGAGGCGTCGCTCGAGGTCGGGCACGTCGGGCTCGCCGATCTGCTCACCGGCCCCCGGCCGCACGACGAAGTGCAGGCGCGCCGCGAAGGACTCCCCCACGTGCGCGGTGTACTCGATGCTCTCGCCGTTCAGCTGCTGCTTGAGGATCGCCGCGATCCGCTCACGCACCGTGGTGTTGTAGCGGTCGCGCGGCAGGTAGATCAGGCACGAGAGGAAGCGGCCGTAGATGTCACGGCGCACGAACAGCTTCAGCTGGCGACGCTCCCTGGTGTACATGACCTGCGAGGCGATCGGGACCAGGTCCTCGACCGGCGTCTGGAAGAGCTCGTCGCGGGGATAGGTCTCGAGCACGTCCATCAACGCCTTGCCCGCGTGGCTCATCGGCTCGAGCCCGACGATGTCGATGACCTTCTTGGCCTTCTCGCGCAGCACCGGGATGCGGCTCACCGACTCGGTGTAGGCGGCCGAGGAGAAGAGTCCGAGGAAGCGCCGCTCGCCGATGACCTCGCCGCTGGCGTCGAACTTCTTCACGCCGATGTAGTCGAGGTAGACCGAGCGGTGCACGGTCGCCTTCGAGTTGGCCTTGGCGAGGACGAGCAGGTGCTTGTCGCGGGCCCGGGACGCGACCGCCTCGGGGAGCAGCCGGGGAGCGGACGGGTCTGCCCGCAGGATCCCGAAACCGGTGCCGGGCACGGCGATGAGCGACTCACCCTCGTCGCGCGCCTCGAGGGCGTACTCGCGGTAGCCCAGGAAGGTGAAGTGGTTGTCGCCGAGCCAGCGCAGCAGTGCCGTCCCCTGCTCGGTCTCCTCGCCGGGGAGCGGCGGCGGGTCCTGCTCCAGCTCCTCGACGATCCGGTCGACCTGGGCGTGCATCCGCTGCCAGTCCTCGACGGCGTCGCGGACGTCGGTGAGCACCTTCCGGAGCTGCTCGGTGACCTGGTCGAGCCCGTCGTCGGAGATGCGGTCGATCTCCAGATGCATCCAGGACTCACGGGCCACGTCGTGCTCGGTGGTCCCGGCGTGCTCGTCGAGCACCTCCTGGAGCCGGCCCGCGACGTCGCGTCGTACGACGAGCTGGGGGTGGATCACCAGGTGGATGTCGTGCTGGGCCTCGGCCAGCGCCATCGACACCGAGTCGACCAGGAACGGCATGTCGTCGGTGACCACCTCAACGACCGTGTGACCGCCGGCCGACCACCCGTTGACCGACACGCTGGGGGTGAACACGCGGACGCTGGCGGTGCCCTGCGGGCGCTCCGCGGCGAGTCGCAGCTGGGCCATCACGGCGCCGTAGAGATCGGTGGCGTCGCGCTCGAGGAGATCCTCCGGCGCGACGTGGCGGTAGAACGCTTTGAGCACCGACGGCAGGTCCACTCCCTCGGGCGCCTTGCCCGCTCTCGAGTCCGCGTAGTCGCACAGTCGCGTCAGCAGTTCGGACTTGCTCTGTTCCAGCGCCGTCACGAATTTGACGTTATGCCTGCACGGGGTCGGCGACAACGTCCCGCGGCGGCCAATCGGTCTCGAATCCCAGAAATGGCCGGGTGCTCAGAGCACCGAGCGCAGGTCCCAGAGCAGGGGGTAGTACTTCAGCTGCAGCCGGCTGCGGAGGTACGTCGACCCCGTCGATCCTCCCGTGCCGGTCTTGGACCCGATCATCCGCTCGACCATCACCACGTGGCGGGCGCGCCAGGCAGCGGCCAGCTCGTCGTGCAGGATCAGCGCCTCCGCCATGGCCCACACGTCGCCGTGGGTCGCCCGGTCGTGCGCCACCTGGCGCAGCGACGCGGTCGTGGCCTCGTCCGAGGACGTGTCCAGCTCGCGCGCGGCGAGCAGGCCGACGAAGGCGTCCCACAGCGACGGCTCCTCGAGGCGGCGCTGCAGGCTCTGCCTCTCGGTGTCGGTGAGGCCCTTGAAGCGGTGGACGTAGCCCGCGTCCTTGGCTCCGGAGATGAACTCGAGCTCGCGGAACTGCACCGACTGGAACCCGCTCGCCGGTGCGAGCCGTTGGCGGAACTCCAGGAAGTCCTGGGGCGTCATCGTCTCGAGCACGTCGATCTGCTGCACCAGCACCCGCTCGATCACGTGCACCCGGTTCATCAGGTGCCTCGCCCACCACAGCCGGTCGCCGCCGGCGAGGTGGTCCGGCGTCGACAGTAGGGCGTCGCGCACCGCCTCCACCTCGTGCAGCAGCTGCTGGAACCAGAGCTCGTAGACCTGGTGGATCGTGATGAACAGCAGCTCGTCGTGCGCCGGTGGGTCCGACTCGAGGTGCTGGGCGTCGAGGAGCTGCGGCAGCCGGAGGTAGCTGCCGTACGTCAGCAGCGCCCCCTCCTCGCCGAACGACACGAAGTTCTCGTCTTCCATGGGCCCAACCTAGGCGGTGCCCCGACGACGGCCTCCGCGCCGTGGCGAGTCACGGTCGGGGCGGTGAGTCGCCTGTGCGCCGTCATCGGGCATGGGCCATGATGCGGGGCATGAAGCTGCGCCACGAGATCAGCTACGACGCGCCCCTCGCGCACGTCTTCGCGATGCTCGCCGACCCCGCCTTCCGGCAGGCCTCAGCCGACGCGATGGGGGTGATCTCGGTCGAGGTGAGCATCACGCCGAAGGGTGAAGGAATGAGCGTACGGATCGACCAGGTGCAGCCGACCGAGGGAGTGCCGGCCTTCGCCCGCACGTTCGCCGGTGAGACCACCCGTGCCGTGCAGAGCGAGGAGTGGAGCTTCCCGCAGGGCGGCACCATCACGATCGAGACCCCCGGCAAGCCCTCGTCGACCAGGGGGACGCTCGCGCTGACGGAGTCCGGGGGTCGCACCACCGAGACCCTCGACGTCGAGGTGAAGGTCAAGGTGCCTCTGCTCGCGGGCAAGCTGGAGTCGCTGATGGCCGAGCTGATCACCAGGGGCATGGACAAGGAACAGGTCACCGGCGCTGCCTGGCTGGCCAGGAAGGGGAGCCAGCGATGAAGAAGGTCTCCGAGGAGCTCCGCTACGACGGAGCCACGATCGAGCAGGTGCACGAGATGCTCGCCGACGAGGCGTTCCGGGAGAAGGTGTGCGACCACCAGCACGTCCTGCGCCACACCGTCCGGATCGAGAAGGACGGCAAGGCCATGACGGTCGAGATCGACCAGGTCCAGACTGCGCGCGGCATCCCCGGGTTCGCCAGGAAGTTCGTCGGCGACGAGATCAACATCGTGCAGACCGAGGACTGGACGGCTGCCGAGAAGGGCAACATCCAGGTCACGATTCCGGGCAAGCCCGGCGAGATGAGCGGTACGGCGCTGCTCACCCAGGACCCCGACGGCACCACCGAGACGGTCAACCTGACCGTGAAGGTCAACATCCCCCTCGTCGGCGGCAAGATCGAGGGCCTCGTCGCCGGCCTGCTCATCAAGGCGCTCCGCGCCGAGCACGAGGTCGGCGTGGAGTGGCTCGCGGGGCACCGGTAGGTGGCGGCCCCTCGACGCCAGCGCGAGGTCAGTCGCCGTCGCGCGATCCCCGCCGGCGGCTCAACCAGATGGTGACCGCGAGCAGCACGAACGGACCGAACGCCAGCAGGAGCGTCAGCAGTCGCTCGACCGGGTGGAGTGCGCCCAGGTGAAGGGGTACCACCGTCAGCCCATGTGGGGGTAGCGGTGGTCCTTCGGCGGGACGAACGTCTCCTTGATCGAGCGCGCCGAGATCCAGCGGGTCAGGTTGCCGGGCGCGCCCGCCTTGTCGTTGGTTCCCGATGCGCGCGCGCCACCGAACGGCTGCTGCCCCACGACCGCACCTGTCGGCTTGTCGTTGATGTAGAAGTTGCCGGCGGCGAAGCGCAACCGCTCCATGGCCCACGCGACGGCCTGGCGGTCCTGGGAGATGACCGCACCCGTCAGGGCGTACGGCGCGAACGACTCCATCTGGTCGACGACCGCCTCGAACCGGTTGTCGTCGTACACGTGCACGGCGAGGATCGGCCCGAAGTACTCCTCGCTGAAGATCGCGTCGGTGGGGTCGGTCGACTCGATGATCGTGGGCCGCACGAAGTAGCCGATCGAGTCGTCGACCTGGCCGCCGGCGATGATCTCGAGCTTGCTGGACTCCTTGGCCCGCGCGATCGCCTTCTCGTGCTTGGCGAACGCCCGGTCGTCGATGACCGCGCCCATGAAGTTGGACAGGTCGGTGACGTTGCCCACCGTCAGGTTCTCGGTGTCGGCGACGAGCTGGTCCTTGAGCTTCTTCCACAGCGACCGCGGCACGTAGGCGCGGGAGGCGGCCGAGCACTTCTGGCCCTGGAACTCGAAGGCTCCCCGGATCATCGCGACGCGCAGCACGTCGACGTCGGCCGAGGGGTGGGCGACGATGAAGTCCTTGCCCCCGGTCTCGCCGACGATCCGCGGGTAGGTGCGGTACGTCGAGAGCTCCTCCCCCACCGTGGCCCAGAGCTTCTTGAAGGTGGGCGTCGATCCGGTGAAGTGGATGCCGGCGAGGTCGGGGTGGTGCAGCAGGACCTCGGAGACCTCGATCCCGTCCCCGGGCAGCATGTTGATCACGCCGGGCGGCAGTCCCGCCTCCTCAAGCAGCTCCATGGTCAGGTGGGCCGCGAGCTGCTGGGTCGGTGACGGCTTCCAGATCACGGTGTTGCCCATGAGCGCGGGAGCAGTCGGCAGGTTGCCCGCGATCGCGGTGAAGTTGAACGGGGTGATCGCGTAGACGAAGCCCTCGAGCGGTCGGTGGTCGGTGCGGTTCCACACGCCCGGGCTGTTCGCGATCGGCTGCTCGGCCAGGATCTGGCGGGCGTAGTGGACGTTGAAGCGCCAGAAGTCGATGAGCTCGCAGGCCGCGTCGATCTCGGCCTGCCACACGGTCTTCGACTGGCCCAGCATGGTCGCGGCGTTGAGCCGTGCACGCCACGGGCCGGCGAGCAGATCGGCCGCCTTGAGGATGATCGCGGCACGGTCGTCGAACGACGTCGCCCGCCAGCCCGGCGCTGCGTCGGTCGCTGCCTGCACCGCCGCCTGCGCATCATGCTTCGTGGAGTTCTTCAGTACGCCGAGCACGCTGGCGTGCTCGTGCGGCTGGACGACCTGGATCTCCTCGCCGCCACCCATCTTCTTGCGGCCGCCGATCGTGGCGGTGAGGTCGAACTGGCGGGCGCCCAGGTGGGCGAGCTCGGCCTCGATGGAGGCACGCTCGGGGCTGTCGGGAGCGTAGTGCAGGTTCGGCTCGTTGACGGGAGCCGGAGGTGTGGTGATGGCGTCCATGCTCAAAGGTTGTCAGACGCGGCGAGGCCCGACCAACCCGAGTCGGCCCGGCCCACCGATGTCCGCCTCTGCCGACGTGGGCCGGGGGGGTTCCAGGTGACCGTCGGCGAGGTCAGGCGAGCAGGTCCGGGATCTCCTGTACGCCGAACCAGGCGAGATCTCCCGCGTCCTCCGACGCGGGGTCGATGTCGGCGGTGTCGGCATGCACCGCCTCCAGGAGCCGGAGCGCGATCGCCGAGTCCACGGTGACTGCTGTGGACTCGCGGTCAGCGGTGACCCGCTCGACCTCGGCGACCAGCACGACCCGTCGGGGTCGCTGGCCCCCGGTGAGCCCGGCCGCCGACTGGTCGGCGGCCGCCATCAGCGCGGCGTACGCCCACTCCTCCTCGTCGGCCTCTGGCCACGAGTCGCGCAGCCACTGCGTGACCGCGTGCCCGTGCACCGGGGAGGGGCCGATGCCGCCCTCCTCGGCGTAGCGCGCGAGTGCGTCCAGGCTGGTCGGGACGTAGACCCGGAAGCTCATGGCGACCGGTCGGTGTTCTTGCGTCCTCTCGGAGCGCGCGGACGCGTGTCGCTGGCGCTGTCCACCAGCTCGTCGAGCGCCTCGCGCACGCACTGGCCGAGGACGTCGATGTCGGGCAGGGCATCGCGGTCCGCGCTGATGCCGTAGTAGACCGCGCCGTCGTAGGACGTGACGCCGACCGAGAGCGAGAAGCCCGGGAACAGCGGCGGCACGGGGTAGGTCTCCACCATCTCGGCGCCGGCGAGGTACATCGGGAACTGCGGTCCGGGGACGTTGGTGATCACCAGGTTGACGCTGCCCTTGGCCTCCTTGAAGGCGACGCGCGAGCCGAGCGAGTGGAACGTGGTGGGCGCGAAGCCGGCGACCCCTGCGATCCGGTCGGCCGCCACGGCCCTGCCGGTCTCGCTGTGGGCGCGCAGGGCGTACGAGACCTGGTGGAGGCGTACGACGGGTGACGCCTCGCCGATCGGGAGGTCGACCAGGTGGCCGACGACCTGCGAGCCGAGCGACGTGGGCTCCATCTCCTCGTCGATCACGCTCATCGGGACCAGCGCGCGCAACCGGCGACCGGCCCCCACCGGCTCCGACCGCGTCATCAGCCAGGCACGGATCGCGCCGGACAGGGTCGCGAGGATGACGTCGTTGACCGTGCCACCGTGCACCCGGCGGATCTTGCGATAGTCCCTGAGCGAGGTGCGCACGCAGACCAGTCGCCGCTGCGCGGACGGTTCGAGGTTGAACGGCGACTCGGGGGCGGGGCGCCGGCCCGAGAGCGTGCCCGCGACGGCACGGGCCTTGCCGGCCGCACCGGTCAACGAGCGACCCAGCGCCTCCGCGTTGCTGCGGAGCGTGGCCATGGCGACGCGGGGGTCGCGGGCGGACTCGGCGAGCGCACTGACCGCGAGGCCCGTCGGGGTGGGCTCGACGCTGGGACGCCAGCCGTCCTGCACCAGCTGGCGCGGTCCGGGGTCGACGTCGAGCAGGACCTGGCCGAGGTCGACCGTGGAGATGCCGTCGACCAGAATCTGGTGGGACTTGGAGAGCAGGGCCACGCGGCCACCCTCGAGCCCCTCGACGAAGTACATCTCCCACAGGGGGCGGTCGGGGTCGAGGCGCCGCGACATGATGCGCGCGGTGAGCTCGCGGAGCTGGTCGAGGTTTCCGGGACGCGGCAGCGCGGATCTGCGTACGTGGTAGGCGAGGTCGAAGTTCTCGTCGTCGACCCAGACGGGGTTGGCGAGCCGGCCGGGCACCCGTCGGATGTGCTGGCGATAGCGGGGGACGAACGCGATCCGGTCGTCGATGTGGGCCAGGAGCGCGTCGTAGTCGAACCCCCGCGCACCCGGCTCGAAGATCTCCAGCGTCGCGGTGTGCATGGGCGTGTGCGGCGTCTCGTCGGCCAGCAGCGCGAGGTCGCTGGCGCGGAGTCGCTCGCTCATCCGACGAACCCCCTCTCCCCTGGCCCTTGCGCCACATGGGATTCTGGCAGAGAGTCCGTGTCCGTCGAACCCCTGTACCACCTGATGGAGGATCCCATGCTTCGCGCGCTGCGGCTGTGCTCCCTGCTCGTCGTCGTCGTGCTCGTCGTGGGTGCCTGCGGCTCCGGCAGCAACGGCAACACGTCCTCCTCGAAGCCGGCCACGAGCGGCACGACGACCCTGGACATCACCTTCAAGGGCAACACCGTCACGCCGCAAGGTGCGTTGGTGAAGGTCAAGGCAGGCACCCCGCTCAAGCTGCACATCGTCGCCGACAAGCCGGGCGAGCTGCACGTGCACAGCTCCCCCGAGCAGCAGATCGCGTACAAGGCCGGAACCACCGACGCGACGCTGACCCTCGACAAGCCCGGCATCGTCGAGATGGAGTCACACGCCCTGGACAAGCTCGTCGCGCAGCTCGAGGTGCGCTGAGTGTCGCTAGGGCTGCCGCAGGTGGAGGTCCCCTTCCTGGTGCCGATGCACGGGTTGGGCGGGGCCAAGGACCTGCCGATCCCGCTGCCGCTCGCGGTCGCGGCGGCCACCGCCGCACTCGTCATCTCTTTCTGCGTGCTGGCACTGGCCTGGCGCACGCCCCGTTATCAGGACGCCGGCCGGGGACGACCCGTGCCGTCGGCCCTGGCCCGGCTGGTCGACGGCGCGGCGTTCGAGTGGACGCTGCGTGTCCTCGGCCTGCTGTTCTTCGCCTACGTGAGCTGGGCGCTGATCCGGGGTCCCGACCTGGTCAACAACCCCGCCCTGGGCACGTTCTACGTCCTGGTCTGGGTGGGTCTGGTGCCGGCGTCGTTGCTCTTCGGGCGCGTGGTCCGCGCCCTCAGCCCGGTGCGCACGCTCAACCTGCTGCTGGCCAGGATCACCGGCGGCGATCCCGCGGTCGGGCTCGGCACCTACCCCGCGCGTCTGGGCTACTGGCCAGCCGCGCTGGGCCTGTTCGCCTTCGTCTGGCAGGAGCTGGTCAACCCCCAGAGCGCCTACCTGGGGTCGGTGCGGATCTGGCTCGCGGCGTACCTCGCCATCATGCTGATCGGCGCTGCCGTCTTCGGTGACGTGTGGTTCGAGCGGGCCGACCCGTTCGAGGTCTACTCCAACCTGCTGGCGAAGCTCTCGGTCTGGGGACGAGACGGCGACCGGCTCGTGTTCCGCAGTCCCCTGGCCAACCTCGCCACCGTGGCTTCCCTCCCCGGCCTGGTCGGGGTCGTGGCGGTGCTGTTCGGGTCGACGGCGTTCGACAGCTACAAGGACACGATCGCCTGGCAGCAGTTCGTCATCAACCTGCGCATCAACGAGCAGGTCACCAACTCGATCGCACTGCTGGTCTTCTGCCTGATCGTCGGCGTGTCGTTCACCGCAGCCGCGATGTCGACCGGTGTGGAGCGCAGCGAGCGCGACGCCGTACGCCGCAGCGCGCTGCCCGACCTGCTGGCGCACTCGGTGATCCCGATCATCGTCGGCTACATGACCGCCCACTACCTCAGCTACCTGGTCGAGCAGGGCCAGATGACTCTGATGCAGCTCAGCGACCCCATGGTCGACGGCAGCAACCTGCTCGGCACTGCCAACTGGTCGGTCAACTACTGGCTGTCCTTCCACCCGTCGCTGCTGGCCGTCATCAAGGTGCTCGCCGTCGTCACGGGCCACGTCGTCGGTGTCGTGGCAGCGCACGACCGCGCTATCAAGCTGCTCCCACCGAAGCACCACGTCACCGGCCAGATCGGCATGCTCCTGGTGATGGTCGCCTACACGGCCACAGGGCTCTACCTGCTGATGGGCGGCTTCTGAGCCGACCGTCCCGGCCAGACGGCTTGGTGTACCTCAGTGACGGCCTTGCGCAATGGTGAGTCACCGAGCTCGACCAGGGACTTGCCCGCCACCAGGGCCTTGTCGGTGATGGCGCGGTCCTCGGGCAAGAAGAGCACTCCGGAGGCACGGATGTAGCCCTCGACCATGCCGAGGATGTCGCGTCGGCTCCACCCGAGCGAGTCGCGCATCCGGTTCACCACCACCGTGACCGGCACGTGGGTGGTGTCCCGGAGCTCGACCAGGGTGCGCGCCAGACGAGCCAGGCCGGTGGGCTCGGCCGAGCCCACGACGACCACCCGGTCGGCGGCGGCTACGGCGTCGAGGGTCAGCTGGTTGCGGGAGATGGCGCGGCCCGGGGCGGTGTCGTCCTCGAGGCTGAAGCCGGTGTCGACGACGACGTCGCCCACCATGCGCGCCCGGTCCAGGACAGCGTCGAGGACCCCGGGCCGGGCCTCGACCCAACGGTCGGGTCGCGGGAGCCCGGTGAGCACCTCGAAACCGTCGGCCACCACCCGGCGACAGCGCGCGAAGGAGGCACTGTCGAGGGAACCGGCGTTGACCAGCCGCGCAGCCGCCAGGAGGCCGGAGACCTCGTCGAGCACGCCCAGATGCTGGGCGATCGCCCCACCATGGGGATCGGCGTCCACGAGGACGGTGGGCTCACCGCGATGGGCGTGCTCCGCAGCCAGGCCGATCGCGAGCGTCGTACGCCCGGGGGCGCCGGCGGGACCGTGCACGGCGATGACCAGCCCCCGGGAACCGGTGACCTCCAGCGCCGAGTCGACCACGGGCTCGGGGTCGACGAGCAGCTCGCGCGTCCCGGCCGAGCTGACAGCATCCCGGAGCGAGTCCAGGTCGGCCTCGGGGACGACCGCGACCACCCCGATGCGGCCCAGTGCCTCCCTATCGTGCCCCACGGCCACACAGCGCACGTCCTCGCGGAGCAGCCGCATCACGGCATCCGCATCCAGCCCGGGCAGCTCACCGGCGACCACGGCCACGTCGGCCTGCCCGGTCGCAGCGCTGGCGATCAGGTCCGCGAGGTCCACGCACCTCTTCAAGACGACCATGTCGCCCTCGCTCAGGAGCGCCAGCGCCGGTGCCTCCCAAGGCTCGCCCCCGGCCGCCAGCAGCACGGTGACCCGCTCGCCCATGGCGATCAGCCCTTCCTCGCGATGACGACCCGACCGTCCGCCATGCCGCCCAGTGCCGTCGCGAGGTCGTCGGAGCGAGCGACAGGGACGCCGACGATGACCTGGCGGCTGGCCTGCGGAGCGAAGCCGTCCGAGGTGCGGGGAACTGCCACCACGACGACGTCCGTGAGGACGCGGACCGCCCTGGGCCCCGATCCGCCCGACGCCGGCACCTTGGGCGTCACCCAGACATCGACCACCGATCCCTGCCGCACGGTCGCGGGCAGGTCGTCGGCAGCGACACTGATCGGCACCTCGAGCAGGTCGGGACCGGTCCTCTCGGCGAGGGCCGCCCTCGGCAACAGCTCGCCCGCGGACACCGGGCGGTTGAGGATCGCTGCCTCCGGAGGATCGTCGCCAGCAGCGAGGTAGCCGTTGGCCGTCTCGCTGTCCGGGAACCGCACCTGCCGCCGCACGAGGTCGCCCTGGTCGACCGCCGCGCCCGCCGGGAGGTCCCGCGCCACGGACCAGACCCCGACACTGTCGTCGGCCGCCGCCAGCAACCGGGCACCGAGCACCACCGAGGCTGCCACGAGGAGGACCCCGAGGAGCAGCCGCGGGTTGCGCCATCCCGGTCCGCGGCTGCGGGTGGCGTGGGGGGCGTTCACGTCCGGACGGGTCGGAATGGTGGTCGTCATGGCCGAGGGCTTCCTTCTCGCGGGGCTTTCCACAGGCAAGGCGTGTCAAACGTTCGCAACCGCACACGACCGGTGGCACAGTTACGGTCATGACGGCATCGCCGAGGTTCCTGCAACTGGCCGACGTGGCCGAGATCCTGAACATCTCCGGCGCGCAGGTCTATGCGCTGGTGCGACGCGGGGAGCTCAAGGCGATCAAGATCGGCGGCCGCGGCCAGTGGCGGGTGGAGGCCACCCAGCTCGAGGCCTACATCGAGCGGGCCTACGCCGACGCCGACAAGTTCGTCGACGACCACCCCTTCGTCGAGGGCACGCCCACCAAGGAGTGAGCCTCCGCGCACGGTCATTGCGTGCGTCCCTGGAGCGCTGAGACCGAGGCAACCGGCACCACCTGCACCGTCTGGTCCCGGCCGGTCGATGGGAGTCCCGTCTGGACCCGCCCGGTTCCCACGTGGAGCTCGAAGAAGTCCTCGCCCACCCGGCCCACGCGTCCCTCGACCCGCTGGTCGTCGACGAAGTGCACGACGCAGCGCCCACTGACGCCGGAGAGCCGCCGCAGCACCGTCCGCAACGTCAGGCGGTCCAGCACCGACCACGTCTCCTCGCTGTCGGCGCGTGGGGAGAGGCCGGACAGGGTGACGAGTCCGTGGTGCCGCACGATCCACTCGCCCGAACGGTCGACCAGCAGCAGCCAGTCCTGCCCCACGCGTGCGAGCCGGCCGGCCACGAGGCCGCCGCCGACCAGGCGAAGTCTGAGCTCGTGCCCGACGGAGGCGTGCAACCGGGTCGCCAGGCTGACCCGGGAGTACTCCGCAGCCGTCAGTGCGGCGACCTCGGCATCGCGCTCGACCAGCTGCAGCCCCGCAGCCTGCTGCTCCAGGTCGTCGAAGACGGCGAACATCGACTCTTCCCAGCTCATGTCCCTGCTGATGCCCCCGGGGCCCGGCGGGCAAACACGGTTGTGGACAAACGTTTGACACCGCCCTCGTCTGCGCGTTGTCTGAAGCAAACGCACGCAAACGAAAGCAACACACATGAACCCCTCACCTGCCTTCGACGAGCTCCTGGTCGTGGCCTCCTCCTGGCTCATCGCGGGCTGCGCCTGCTGGGCGGTGCTGATCTCCGCCGCCGCGGTGCTGGAGGCCCTGAGCTCGGGACGCCTGCGCGCAACCTCCTGGGTGGGTTGCCCTCCTGCCCTGCGCCGGGCGTTGCTGGCGGCGCTGGGGGTGGCGCTCGTCTCGACGCCCGGCCCGGTGTCCGCGGCAGCACCGACCAGCGCCTCCACGGGGCGTCCCCTCCCGTTGCCGGACCGCACGAGTGGGTTGTCCCGGGCAGCGTTGCCCGTCCATGTCGTGGTACGACCGGGCGACTCCCTCTGGCACCTCGCGCAGACACGGCTCCCGAGGGCCTCGCCGGCCGGGGAGGTGGCAGTCCTCGTCGACCGCCTCCATCGCCGCAACCGCGAGGTCATCGGTCCGGAACCCGACCTGATCCGGCCCGGGCAGCGCCTGAGCGTCCCACCTGTTCCCCACCAGCGCAGTCGCCACCACGAGGAGAGCAGATGAGAGTCCCGACGCACCGCTCCGTGCCGGGTCAGGGGCCCCGCCAGGCCCCCTCCCCGGTCCCCGTCGCAAGTGTGCAGGGCACCCTGGCGCTCGACTACGGAAGCGCGGTCGGGTCCACGCGAGCTCCCGACCTGAGGGTGCTGCGAGGTGACCGCGCCGGGCTCGAGGCCTTCGCCCACCGGTTCGCCAACGCGGTCGTGGAGGTCGTCGGTGGCGACCGGGGCCCCAGCCAGCTGCTCCGCTGGACGACCGAGCGGGTCTACGCGGACCTGCAACGGCGGTCAGCTCTGCTTGCGCGCACGACTCCGGGCGACCGCCGCGTACGCCGGCTGCGCAGCCAGGTCCGAAGCGTGCACGTGTTCTGCCCCTCGGCGGAGGCGGCCGAGATCAGCGTGCACGTGCGTCACGGTGAACGCTCACGGGCGATCGCGGCGCGCCTCGAGCTGGTCGAGGGACGATGGTGCTGCACGGCCCTCGAGTTCGGTTGACGCGGGGATCAGTGCTCGATCGCGGCCGCGGGCAGCCAGCGCTCCAAGGTCGTCCACCCGCCGGCGTCGATCCAGCCCACACTGATGACCCGGCCCTCCCAGCCGCCGGCGCCGCGCCGCCACTCCACCAGGAGGCTCGGGCTGCCGTCCACGTGACAGTGCCGCGCCGGGTTCGAGCGCTCCGCTTGGCGGGCTCCGCCGCTGCGGTCAGCCAGCGTGCCGTGGTCACTCGTGCCGTAGCCGCCGCACATCGGTCGCCCCATCCCCCTCGGTTGCGACCCCGGGTGAAGCATAACGGGCGCTCACCCGGGTGCGGCTGGAGGCGGTCCGCTCCAGGCCACCGTCAGCGGCTGGCGTCGAGCAGGTCCTGCAGCCGGGACCAGTCCGCGCCCAGTGACGGGTGCAGCGGGTAGGTGTCCACAGCGTCGAGGTCGACCCACATCGTGCGGTCCGACTCCCAGGTGAGGCCGCCGGGCAGGTCGGGGTCGTCAGGACGTTCCGCCTCGGCCAGGACATAGGTGTAGGACCACTCGGGGTGACGCAGACCGGGGACGGTGCGGAGGACGGTCACCGTGGACGCGGCCACGCCGGACTCCTCGTGCGCCTCACGCAGCGCGGCCGCTGCGGGGTCCTCACCCCGCTCGATGGCACCGCCCATCAGACCCCAGGTGTTGCCCTGATGAACGTTGGCGGAGCGGTGCTGGAGCACGACGCCCGTGCGCGTGGGGTCGGTCAGGAGCAGGCCTGCCGCCCCGCGGGGCCCCCAGTGCCGGCCACCACACGAACAGTTGACGTACACGTCCGAGGACCCGCCTGCCTCTCGACTCAGCCGGCCGGGCGCGCTGTCAGACCGGAGGGTCCACCCGGGGCGCCATGGCACTTCTTGTACTTCTTGCCGGAGCCACAGGGGCACTCGGCGTTGCGGCTCGCGTGGGCGTAGGGGTCGTCGGCGTCGCTGGCCGACTGGCCGCGGACCTCCACCTCGCCGTCCTCGCTGGGAGCCGTGTAGGTGAGGTTCCGCGGAGCCTTGGAGGTCTCCAGTCCCTTCGCCTTGATGTGCGGCGTGTGGGCGTGGACGTGGTCGTCGTGCACGTGGACGTGCGGCGCGTCGAGCGTGTCGGTGACCGCGTTGGACGCCACCAGCTCGTCCTCGGTGACCTCCTCGTCCTCCTCGACCTGGACCTCAAGGTTGAACAGGAAGCCCACGGTCTCCTCGCGGATGCCTTCCTTCATGGCGTTGAACATGTCGAAGCCCTCGCGCTGGTACTCCACGAGCGGGTCACGCTGCGAGTAGGCACGCAGCCCGATGCCCTCACGCAGGTAGTCCATCTCGTAGAGGTGCTCGCGCCACTTGCGGTCGAGCACCGAGAGCATCACCTGGCGCTCGAGCTCTCGCATCACCTCGGAGCCGACCTCGGCCTCGCGGGCCTCGTAGGCCTTCTGGGCGTCGGCCTGCAGGTCGGAGATGAGGGTCTCCCGGTCGAGGCCGTCGCGGCCACCGGCCTCGCGCTCGAGGTCCTGGTAGCGCAGCGAGATCGGGTAGATGGTCCTCATCGCGGTCCACAGCTGGTCGAGGTCCCACTCCTCGGAGAAGCCCTCGGTCGCGGCGATGACGTAGGTCTCGACCGTCTCGTCGATCATCCCCCGCACCTGCTCGTGGAGGTCGGCACCCTCGAGGACGGCACGACGCTCGCCGTAGATGACCTCGCGCTGACGGCTCATCACGTCGTCGTACTTCAGGACGTTCTTGCGCGACTCGAAGTTCATCGCCTCGACCTGCGACTGCGCGGACTGGATCGAGCGCGTGACGGACTTGTTCTCGATGGGCACGTCGTCGGGCACCTTGAGCGCCAGCAGCACCCGCTCCACCCAGTCGGACTTGAACAGGCGCATCAGGTCGTCGCCCAGCGAGAGGTAGAACCGCGACTCGCCGGGGTCGCCCTGACGACCGGAACGACCGCGGAGCTGGTTGTCGATGCGGCGAGACTCGTGGCGCTCGGTGCCGAGGACGTAGAGGCCGCCGGCCTCCTTGACCTCGTCGTGCTCCGCCTTCACCTGGGCGGTGATCCGCTCGAGCGTGGCAGGCCACTCGGCGTTGTACTCGTCGGCGTTGTCGACCGGGTCGAGACCGCGGTTGCGGAGCTCCTGGTCGGCGAGGAACTCCGTGGAACCACCGAGCATGATGTCGGTGCCTCGACCGGCCATGTTGGTGGCGACGGTGACCGTGCCCTTGTGGCCGGCCATGGCCACGACCTTGGCCTCGTCGGCGTGCATCTTGGCGTTCAGCACCGAGTGTGGGACGCCCCTCTTCTTCAGCAGTCCCGAGAGCAGCTCGGACTTCTCGACCGAGGTGGTGCCGACCAGGATCGGCTGGCCGTGCTGGTGGCGCTCGACGATGTCCTCGACGACGGCCTCGAACTTGGCCTCCTCGGTGCGGTAGACGAGGTCCTTCTGGTCCTGGCGGAGCATCGGCTTGTTGGTCGGGATCGGGACGACGCCGAGCTTGTAGATCTTGTCGAACTCCGAGGCCTCGGTCATGGCCGTACCGGTCATGCCGGAGAGCTTCTCGTAGAGCCTGAAGAAGTTCTGCAGGGTGATGGTGGCGAGGGTCTGGTACTCCTCGCGCACGGTCACCCCCTCCTTGGCCTCGATGGCCTGGTGGAGCCCGTCGTTGTAGCGACGCCCCGACAGGATCCGGCCGGTGTGCTCATCGACGATGAGGACCTCGTCGTCGAGGACGACGTACTCCTTGTCGTTGCGGAACAGCTCCTTGGCCTTGATCGAGTTGTTCAGGAACGAGATCAGCGGCGTGTTGGCCGACTCGTAGAGGTTCTCGATGCCGAGGTAGTCCTCCACCTTGGTGATGCCCGGCTCGAGGATCGAGATGGTGCGCTTCTTCTCGTCGACCTCGTAGTCGACGTCCTTGGTGAGCCTGGCGGCGACCTTCGCGAACTCGGCGTACCACGCCACCTCGTCCTGGGTGGGTCCGGAGATGATCAGCGGCGTGCGGGCCTCGTCGATGAGGATCGAGTCGACCTCGTCGACGACGGCGAAGTGCGGGGCGCGCTGGACGCAGTCCTCGAGGGCGGTGGCCATGTTGTCGCGCAGGTAGTCGAAGCCGAGCTCGTTGTTGGTGGCGTAGGTGATGTCCGCGTTGTAGGCCTCGCGGCGCTCGTCGGGCCGCATGTCGGGCAGGATCACGCCGACCGTGAGACCGAGGAACTGGTGGATCCGGCCCATCCACTCGGCGTGGTACCTCGCGAGGTAGTCGTTGACGGTGACGACGTGGACACCCTTGCCGGTGATCGCGTTGAGGTACGCCGGCAGCGTGGAGACCAGGGTCTTGCCCTCACCGGTCTTCATCTCGGCGATGTTGCCGAGGTGCAGCGCTGCGCCACCCATGATCTGGACGTCGAAGTGGCGCTGGCCGAGCACCCGCTTGGCGGCCTCCCGGACGGTGGCGAACGCCTCCGGCATCATGTGGTCGAGGCTCTCGCCCTCGGCGTAGCGCTGCCTGAACTCCTCGGTCATGGCGCGGAGCTCGTCGTCGGACATCGCGACGAAGTCGTCCTCGATGGCGTTGACGGCCTTGGCGATGGCCTCGAGCTGGCGAATGATCTTGCCCTCGCCGATGCGCAGGACCTTGTCGATGAGCGACACGCGGATGACTCCCTGGGGTGGATCAATGGTGGGGACGGGCGCAGACATGCTCTCTGGACCCTCAAACATCGTAACGGTCGGGACTGCACCTGGGTTTCAGACCGGCCAGAACGTCCGGGCGGCCACGCCACGGCGCGAGCGAAGGCTCGAGGGGGCGCTCCTCACACGCAGGCGAGGACCTCCCGGCTCAGCGCGGGAGCGAGGTCCCCCCGCTCGTCGACCGTGATCCCTCCCAGCCCGAGCCAGCGCGCCGCCTCGCGCAGCTCGGCGGCGAGCTCAGTGGCGGTCTCGGGCGGTGCGCCGGGCTCGGCGTACGCCGCCTTGACCTGGAGTACGCCGGACCTGCGGTCGGCCTTCAGGTCCACGCGCCCCACTATCTGGTCCCCCAGCAGGAAGGGCAGCACGTAGTAGCCGAACTGCCGCTTGGCCTCGGGCACGTAGATCTCGATGCGGTAGTGGAAGTCGAAGAGGCGTTCGGTGCGTTCGCGCTCCCACACCAGCGGGTCGAACGGGCTCAGCAGTGCCCGGGCGTCGACCTTGCGCGGCATGACGGCGTCACGGTGGAGGTACGCCGGACGGGCCCACCCATCGATCGACGCGGGGATGAGCTCGCCCTGCTCGACCAGCTCCGCGATCGCCAGCCTCGTCGTTGCGGGGTCCTCGTCACGCTCCAGCTGCAGGCGGTAGTAGTCGCGCAGGCAGCGGACGGTGGCGACTCCGTGCGACCTGGCCGCGCGCCGGATCAGCTCGACCCTGGTCTCGTGCCGGGTGGGCGTCGGGCGGTCGAGGATCGTGGCCGGGATGACGCGCTCCGGCAGGTCGTACTCCCGCTCGAACTGGCTGTTGCGGCGCGCGACGGCGAGCTCGCCCGAGATGAAGAGGTACTCGAGGGCGCGCTTGGTCTCGCTCCAGTTCCAGCCCCAGTCGACCTTCTGCCGCGGGAGCCCGTTGTCGAGGTCACGCGAGGTGCTGGCTCCCTGCTCGCGGATCTCGGCCATCAGCGACTCGACGAGCCGAACCGACGCCCTCTCCTGGGTCCAGGCATGTCCCCGCTCGCGGTAGCCGGTCATGCGGTGCTGCATGAACGGCCACAGGTCGACCGGCATGTACGCCGCCACGTGGGCCCAGTACTCGACCACCCGCCGCGGGGGCTTCTCCGAGGCCCGCTGCAGCATGTCGGTGTCGTAGGGGCCCATCCGCGAGAACAACGGCATGTAGTGGGCGCGCTGAAGCACGTTGACCGAGTCGATCTGGAGCACGCCGGTGCGGGCGAGCGTGCGCGCGAAGGTGCGCATCGTGGGCGCCGTGTGGCGCGGGTCCCGGAAACCCTGGGCGACCAGCGCGACCCGGCGGGCCTGCCCCCGGGACAGGCTCAACGGCGCAGGGGTCACGGGATGTCGAGGAGCTTCTCTCGGACGGCGTACATGACCGCCTCCATGCGCGAGTGCAGCTGCAGCTTCTCCAAGATGTTGCGCACGTGGTTCTTCACGGTGTTCTCGCTGATGAACAGCTGCCGCGCCGCGTCTCGGTTGTTCATGCCCTTGGCGACCAGGCGCAGGACCTCGAGCTCGCGCTCGGTCAGCCGCGGCGTCATCACCTGCTCGCGGTCGGTGCGGGCCATCTCCTTGAACTCGTCGATCAGCTTGACCGCCATCGACGGGCTGATCAGCGACTGGCCCTCGGCCACGACGCGCACGGCCTGCGCCACCTCGTCGATCGAGGAGTCCTTGAGCAGGTAGCCGGACGCTCCGTTCTTCACCGACTCGTAGAGGTCGCCCTCCTCGTCGCTGACGGTGAGCATGATGATCTTGACGCTCGGCACGAGCTCCTTGATCTGGATGCAGGCCTGCAGGCCGGAGCGCTTGGGCATGCGCACGTCGAGGAGCACCACGTCGGGCACCGTCGAGACCACGATGTCGGTGGCGCTGATGCCGTCCCCCGCCTCGCCGACGACCTGGATGCCCGGCTCGACGCCGAGCAACATCGTCAGTCCACGCCTGAAGAGCTCCTGGTCGTCGACGACGACGACACGAACGGGCTCCACGGCGGCAGATGTGCCCTCAGCGACCATTCGCTCACTATGGCAGAGGAACGCCCAGTTTGGACACGGAGGGACCAGCGGGGCGTGGCCCGTTGTGACCACGCCCACGCTGGTCGGGTGACCCGATCAGCTCACGTCGAGCGCGATGACCCCGTAGTCGTAGCCGCGGCGGCGGTAGACGACGGAGGCTCGTTCGGTCTCCTTGTCGACGAACAGGTAGAAGTCGTGACCGACCAGCTCCATCTCGTAGAGCGCCTGCTCGAGGGTCATCGGCGAGGCGACGTGCGTCTTCTCGCGTACGACGAGGGGGCCGTCGCCGTCCACCGTGACGGGGCCGACCTTGCGCTCGACGATCTCGTCGTCGGCCTGCCCGGCCTCCGGGGGCACGGCCCGGGCCATGGCCTCGCCGAGGGACTCCGGCTTGTGCTGGCCGCGGTGCACCTTGCGTCGGTCGGCGGCGCGACGCATCTGGGAGGCCATCTTGTCCAGGGCCAGGTCGAGCGCAGCCATCTTGTCCTCGGCGCAGGCCTCGGCGCGGACGATGGGTCCTCGGGACTTCGCGGTCAGCTCCACGCGTACGGCCCTCTCCGGTTCCCGGGCCCGGACCTCCTTCTCCAGGAGCACGTCCACCCGGATGATCCGGTGATCGTGCTTCTCCAGTCGAGAGAGCTTCTCCTCGACGTGTTCCCGGAATCGCTCCGACACCTCGCAGTGTCGGCTGCTGACCACAACATCCATCGCAGACCTCCTGGTGATCGACAAACTGCTGCTTGACGAGTCGACGTGAGCTACCTGGTTGCTCGGAGTCTCCCGTCAGCCAGGATCCGCTCCATGTCAAGACGCTAGTCCCCGGCCCCTGAAAGCGACAGGGCGCCCCCCTGCTCGTGGCCCCCGTCGGCTCGGGTCGACGTCTCACGGCGCGCGCCTCGCTGGTAGGCGCTTGCGGGTGGCGGCGACGGTCACGACCGCACGCACCGGGAGGCCTGATTCCTCCAGCGCACGCTGGGCCTCGCGGGCCGTCGCGCCGGTGGTGAGCACGTCGTCGCACAGCAGCAGGGACAGGGCACCGCTGCGTGCCAGCGCCCGCCTCGCCGTGGCCCGGACGCCCATGGAGCCGACGAGGTTGGCCGCCCGCTGGCCCGCGGACAGGCCGGTCTGGTCGTGCACCGCCCCGCGTTGCTCGAGCACCTGGTCCACCCGCACGCGATGTCCGCTCCCCCGTAGTCGACGTGCGGCCCGGCGTGCGATCCGGAGCACCGGGTCGTGCCCCCGGGCGCGGACCACCGACGGGCGCGACGGCACCGGGACGAGCACGGTCAGGCCAGCGGGGTCCAGGGCCGTGGTGGCCGCCGCGGCGAGGGCGTGGCCCAGTGGAGCGGCGAGCGAGAACGTGCCGTGCTCCTTGTGCGCCAGGACCATGGCGCGCAGGAGGTCGTCGTACTCCCCCGCGGCGAAGCAGGCGGCCAGGCCCTCGGGGCAGGGTGTGGGACGCGCCGGCCTGCCCCTCACCGGCAGCCGGGACGCGCAGTCACGGCACAGGGAACGACCCGGCGCCGCGCACCCGACACATCGCGCACCGTGCACGAGGTCGAGCCACCAGTCGAGCACCACGACATCGTGGAGGAGAGCACGCTCCCAGGTCATCCGACCCGCGCGAGGCTGTGGACGGCCCCGTGTCCGCCACTGGTTGTGGCCGCGAACCGGTTCAGCGCGCGTAGGCGGCCGCCTCGACGTTGGAGCTCGTCCGCGGCCAGCTCCCGTTGCTGCTCACCGTGTAGAGCCTCTGGTCGGGAGTGATCAGGCGCAACGGCAAGGATGCGTCGGGCACCACGACCATCGCCTGCGTCGCACCTCGGAACACGCTGGGCTCGACCAGGGTGGGGGCGGTGGGCGAGCCGTCCGCGGAGATGAAGTCCACCCGGCTGGTCTCGGCGGTCGCACGGCTGAGCACGGCCAACGTCGCCGGGTCGCGCCAGCCGATGTCGACGATCCGGGCCGCGTCCGCGAGACCGGGCGAGAACGTCTGGGACTGCCCGGCCCCGGAGACCGTCCCCTCGTCGGTGCGCAGGATGTCGGTCACCCGGATCGGCGGTGCCGGGCTCCCGGCGTACGCCACGACGAGGCGGCTCCCGTCGCGCGCGACCGAGAACGCCGAGACGTCGGTCCCGGTGACGCCGGGAACCTGCACCTCGCGCGTCTCGTCACCGCTGACCAGCAGCACCCGGGCACCACTGTGGGTGCGGTCCACCAGCCACAGGTCACCGAACATGTCGTACGACGGCCGCAGCACGTCCGTGCCATGGAGAACGGGACGCGAGACCTCGGAGGCGGCCGACCCTCCCTGTGCGGGTGCGACGAAGACGGTCGTGCCGTTGCCCGAGACTGCGGCGATCCGGCGTGGCGCCTCGCTGACGGCCAGGCTGCGCATGGAGTAGCCGGGACCGCCGAGCGGACCGTCGACTCGGGCGTTGGCGGCCGTGAGCTCCACGACCCGCCCGCCACGCAGGCCCCACAGCGCGGACTCCGAGGTGCCGGCGGCGTCGAGCCCCGACCCCGAGGTCACCGGGGCGTCGATGCGGCCGCCGGGCAGCGGGACCGGCGCGCCGTCGACCGTGATGCGCACCCGTTCGATGTCGGGGACCTGGCGCAGCGTCCAGGCGAGCTGGTCGACGGCCCGTGAGATCTCGGCAGGCGAAGCCTGCAGCAACTCGCGGGACAGCGGTACCTCGGCGACACCGCTCCCGGTGACCACCACCGAGAGGTCGAGGTCGGTGCGCACGGGGAGGGCCGAGCGGCTGATCTCGCCGATCGTCGCGCCCGGCCCGGCGAGCAGGCCCCGCACCAGGTTCGTCGCGGTCTGCTGCCCCCTCGGGATGAACACCGGGTCGGGCAGCAGCACGCGCCCGGTCTGGTCGAAGAAGTAGAGGTTGAACCGCTCGAAGCTGCGGTCGAAGAACGGCGTCGGCACCACCAGCGCGTTGACCGGGTTGTCGACGCGCCACTGACCCCCCTCGGAGACCAGGCTGATGTCCAGGTCCTCGGAGCGGCCGGGTGAGCTGCCGCGCCAGCCGCCGCGGGCGTCGAGGCGCCGGGTGTCGGCGAGGCGGACGGTGGCGCCGGTCCGGGTCGGCAGCACGGTGGAGGCCTCGTAGACGATCGTGCCCCGGTTGGGCTTCCAGGTCGTCTTGGCCCGCTCGGAGAGGAACTCCCGCGCGACGGAGGTGCTCAGCGGGTTGGCCTGCATGGCGACGAGGAAGCCGGAGACGATGGCAGCGGGGCTGCCGTCCTTCGCGGGTCCGGGCGGGTTGAAGTAGGGCGCGTCCAACGGCTGCTCGGACGGGTCGACAGCCTGCCGGTGCACGGGGCCCGACTCGGGGAGCGTGGTGCAGCCTGCCAGCGCCGATGCGACCAGCAGGAGCAGTGCGACCAGGGCGGTTCGCGGGTGCGAGGTCCTGCGGGCGCTCATGTGACCCCCTCGCGGACGTCCTCGGGCACGAGCGGCAGCGGGCTGTGCGTCAGCGGGTCGCCGGCGCGTCGCGGCAGGGTCAACCGGAACTGCGCACCCTCCCCCGGTGTGCCCCACGCCTGCAGCCAGCCGCCGTGCAGCCGGGCGTCCTCCAGCGCGATCGCGAGGCCCAGTCCGGTGCCACCCGTCGTGCGGGCACGCGCCGGATCGCCTCGCCAGAACCGGTTGAACACCATCGCGGACTGACCCGGCTGCAGCCCGATCCCGTGGTCGCGGACGGTGAGCGCCGTGGCCCCGCCATCGCTGGCCAGGCGCAGCGTCACACCTCCCGCGTCGGCGTGGTCGATCGCGTTGGTCACCAGGTTGCGGACGATCCGTTCCACCCTGCGTGCGTCCGCCTGAGCCATGAACACGCCGTCGTCGACGATGCGTACCGTCACGCCACGCTGCAGCGCCATCGGCGCGGTCGCGGCCACGACGCGGTGGGCCACGTCGCACAGGTTCGTGTCCTCGAGGTCGAGGGCGGCCGCCCCGGCGTCGAAGCGGCTGATCTCGAGGAGGTCGCCGAGCAGGTTCTCGAAACGGTCGAGCTCGGTCTGCAGGAGCTCGGCGGCCCGGGCCGTCACGGGGTCGAAGCTCGCTCTGGCGTCGTGCAGGACGTCGCCGGCCATCCGTACGGTCGTCAGCGGCGTGCGCAGCTCGTGGGAGACGTCGGAGACGAAGGTCCGCTGCACGCGGGAGAGCTCCACCAGCTTGCGGATCTGCGACTGCAGCGCCTCGGCCATCTGGTTGAACGACATCGCCAGCCGGGCGATGTCGTCCTCTCCGGCCACGTGCATCCGTTCCTCGAGCCGGCCCGAGGCGATCCGTTCGGCGACGCGGCGCGCCAGGCGCACGGGCGTGATCACCTGCCTGGTGACCACCCAGGCGACTCCTGCGACCAGGACCAGCAGCAGGAGACCGGACGTGAGCAGCACCCGGCGCAGGAGCAGCAGCGTCTGCTGCTCCTCCGTCATGGGGAACAGGTAGTAGAGCGCGTAGGTCCCGCCGTCGGAGGGAAGCACGACGGCGGACCCGACCGCGACCCCGGGCTGCGAAGGGCGTCGTGGACTGCCGTCGGCCGTCGGCGTGTAGCTGATCCGCGTGTAGGTCCACACGAGGCTGTTCTCGCCGGTCTCGACGGTGCGTCGCAGTTCCACGGGCACGCTGGTCGCGTCGACCGCCGGGGTGGTGCGTACGCCGCCTAAGTTGCTGCCGGCACGGACGGGGCCGAGTACCACCACCTCGAAGCCCTTGACCTCTCCCCGGGCCACCAGGTTCTCCACGAGCAGGCGCAGCTGGGTCTCGGGATCGAAGTCGTTGCCGCCGGCCGAGCCCAGCCGTTCCCGGGCGGTGTCGGTCTCGGTTCGCGCCTCGGCGACCGACGCCTCGACCCGGGCCTTGACCAGCCCGTCGGTGATCTGGCTCATCACCAGCCAGCCCACCGATCCCACGAGGATGGCGCACAGCAGGACGATGGCGGTCACCACGCGGGTGCGCAGCGACCGGCGCCAGAAGGTGAGCACGCTGCCAGGAAGGCCGCGCAGCTGCCTCAGCAGCTCACTCGCCGGGAGACGGCTCATCTGCGACGCCCGCCTTGTAGCCCACGCCCCGAACGGTCACCACGATCGTGGGGTTCTCGGGGTCGACCTCGATCTTGGCCCTCAACCGCTGGACGTGCACGTTCACCAGACGCGTGTCCGCCGCGTGGCGGTAGCCCCACACCTGCTCGAGCAGGACCTCCCGGGTGAAGACCTTGCGCGGGTTCTGGGCCAGGCACGCCAGCAGGTCGAACTCGAGCGGGGTCAGCCCGATCGGCCTGCCGTCACGGGTGACCGCGTGCCCGGCGACGTCGATGGTGAGGTCCCCGATGTGGAGGTCCTCGGGCGTCGGCACCTCGAAGCGGCGTACGCGCGCGCGGATGCGGGCGATCAGCTCCTTGGGCTTGAACGGCTTCGCGACGTAGTCGTCGGCCCCGGACTCGAGGCCGACGACCACGTCGACGGTGTCGCTGCGTGCCGTCAGCATCACGATCGGCACGCCGGACTCGGCGCGGATCTCGCGACAGACGTCGATGCCGTCCTTGCCGGGCAGCATCAGGTCGAGCAGCACGACGTCGGGCCGGAAGGCGCGGAAGGCCGCCATCGCCTCGTCGCCGCGTCCGACGATGTGGCTCAGGAAGCCCTCGTTGCGCAGCACGAGCGTCAGCATCTCGGCCAGGGCCGCGTCGTCATCGACGACGAGGACCCGTGGCCGATCCACGACCTCCGGCAGCGCCACGCGAGTCCCCGTCAGTACCGGTAGTGCTCGGACTTGTACGGACCCTGCTGGGGGATGCCGAGGTAGGCAGCCTGGTCCTCGGTCAAGGTCGTCAGGTGGACGCCGAGCGCACCGAGGTGCAGGCGGGCGACCTCCTCGTCGAGGTGCTTGGGCAGCACGTAGACGCCGACGGGGTACTCCTCGGTCTTGGTGAAGATCTCGATCTGCGCGAGCACCTGGTTGGTGAAGGAGTTCGACATCACGAACGACGGGTGGCCCGTGGCGTTGCCGAGGTTCATCAGGCGACCCTCGGACAGGATGATGACCGCGTTGCCGTTCGGGAACGTCCACAGGTCGACCTGCGGCTTGACATTCTTGCGCTCCGCGACGCCCGGCGCCTCGAGGCCGGCCATGTCGATCTCGTTGTCGAAGTGACCGATGTTGCCGACGATCGCGTTGTGCTTCATCGACTTCATGTGGTCGATCGTCACGACGTCCTTGTTGCCGGTCGCGGTGATGATGATGTCCGCGTGGGGCAGGGCGTTCTCGAGGGTGTCGACCTGGTAGCCGTCCATCGCCGCCTGCAGCGCGCAGATCGGGTCGATCTCGGTGACGATGACGCGGGCGCCCTGGCCCCGCAGCGACTCGGCGCAGCCCTTGCCGACGTCCCCGTAGCCGCAGACGACCGCGACCTTCCCGCCGATGAGCACGTCGGTCGCCCGGTTGAGGCCGTCGATCAGCGAGTGGCGGCAGCCGTACTTGTTGTCGAACTTCGACTTGGTGACCGAGTCGTTGACGTTGATCGCCGGGAAGAGCAGCGAGCCCTCGCGCATCATCTCGTAGAGACGGTGCACGCCGGTGGTGGTCTCCTCGGTGACGCCCTTGACCGAGTTGGCGATCGGCGTCCAGTGGTTCTCGCGCTCGGCGAGCACGGTGTTGAGGACCTGGAAGACGATCCGCTGCTCGGTGCTGCCGGCCGTGTCGGGGTCGGGTGCGACACCGGTCTTCTCGGCCTGCACCCCGAGGTGCAGCAGCATCGTGGCGTCGCCACCGTCGTCAAGGATCATGTTGGGGTGCTCGTCGCCGGGCCAGTCGAGGATCTGCTGGGTGCACCACCAGTACTCCTCGAGGTTCTCACCCTTCCACGCGAAGACCGGAACACCCTGGGGGTTCTCGGCGGTGCCCTCGCGGCCCACCACGACGGCGGCCGCCGCGTGGTCCTGGGTGGAGAAGATGTTGCAGGAGGCCCACCGGACCTCGGCGCCGAGCGCGACGAGCGTCTCGATGAGCACGGCGGTCTGGATGGTCATGTGGAGTGAGCCGGCGATGCGTGCCCCAGCGAGCGGCTTGTCGGCGCCGTAGCGCTCGCGCATCGCCATCAGGCCGGGCATCTCGTGCTCGGCGAGCTCGATCTCGGTGCGGCCGTAGTCGGCCAAGGTCAGGTCGGCAACCTTGAAGTCCATTGCGGGTCCTTGCTTGCGTCGGGTCAGGGGTCAGCGCGCACGTCTGAGGTGCGGCAGCGTCTGACCACGATCTCGTGCGAAAGGCGCATCGCAGAGTGTAGGCCCAGGGCGTGTGCCCACCCAACACCTCGACAGCGGGCGCCTCGGACCCGTCGGGGTCTCAGGAGGGCACGTGCGTGCGTCGCAGGTCGGGCTCGAGGTAGATGACGCGTGCCGCAGGGTCGACCTCCCGGATGGCGGCCTCTGCGAGGTCGATCGCGCGGGCCACGTCTGCCGCCGAGTCCGACGCGGTCACCGCGATCTTCGCGGCGACGAGCAGCTCGTCGGGGCCGAGGTGCAGGGTCTTCATGTGGATCAGGCCCTCGATCCCGTCGCTGCCCTCGATCGCCGCGCGGATGCGTCGCTGCGCCTCCGGCGTCGCGGCCTCACCCAGCAGCAGGCTCTTCGTCTCGATAGCCAGGATGACCGCGACGACCACCAGCAGCACCCCGATCAGGCCGGTGCCGATCACGTCGAAGATCGGCTCCCGGGTGATCAGCGTCAGTCCCACGCCCAGCAGGGCGAAGGTCAGGCCCAGCAGTGCGGCGAGGTCCTCGAGCAGGATCACGGGGAGCTCAGGTGCCTTGGCCCGGCGCACGAACTCCGGCCACGACGCCGTACCCCGGTCGCGGTTGGACTCGCGGATGGCGGTGCGGAAGCTGAAGCTCTCCATGACGATGGCCGCGCCGAGCACGGCGAGCGGCACCCACCACCACCGGCCGTCGAGCTGGCCGAGGTCGCCGGGGTGGGCATGCACCTCGTGCCACTTGTGGTACGCCTCGTAGAGCGCGAACAGGCCGCCCACGCTGAACAGCACGATGGCCACGATGAACGAGTAGATGTAGCGCTCGCGCCCGAAGCCGAAGGGATGCTCGGGCGTGGCCTCCTTGCGCGCCTTGCGACCGCCGAGCAGGAGCAGCAGCTGGTTGCCCGAGTCCGCGACCGAGTGGATCGCCTCGGCGAGCATGGACGATGACTGGGTCAGCGCGAACGCCAGGAACTTCGTCAGGGCGATGCCGGTGTTGGCCAGCAACGCCGCCACCACGGCCTTGGTCCCACCTTCGGTTGCCATGGCGTGAGAGTACCGGCGAGCGGCCTCCGGTCAGGCGTCGAGCCCGAGCTGGAGGTACGCCGCGGCGTACATCCCACTGGAGAGCATGGCCGCGTAGCGGGCGACGTGACCGTCGGCCTCCGACGAGATCGTCTCGACCCGCACTCCCACCGCGTGCGCTGCCTCCTCGAGCCGTTCCCGCGTCTCGCGGACGGCCGGCTCGGTGGAGCCGTCGTCGAGGACTACGAGCGCCGGCCGCCGGGCCGGTCCTCCGTCGGCGACCGGGTCGGCGAACACGTCGGCCGGTGCGGTCGCGGCGAGGATCGGCAACAGGTGCTCGGCGTCGGCCGCCAGCGCCGTCCGGCCGGTGGCGCGGCGGACGGACTCCGCGATCCGCCGGCCGGCGCGCGCGGCGAGGACCGTGCCGCCCCAGAAGATCGGGTTGGAGTCGGCGATGCCGATGGCCAGGATCTTGGCGGGGTTCACCGCGATGTCCCGGTGCGGTCCGCAGGCGACCGCGACCTCGTCGAGGGCGGTGGCGATCACCTCGGGATCGGTCCGGGGTCCGAGGTGGACACGGTCGAGGAGGTCGAGCACCACCACGGCGACGGCGAGCTGGTCGCCCGTCTGGGTGGGCAGCAGGGTTGCGTAACGACCCTGGGCGTGGTCGGCCACCAGGGACCCCTCGGGTGCCGCGACGACCAGCTGGCAGCCACGGCGTACGGCCTCGGCGACCGCGGCAGCCGTGGCGACATCGCGGCCGTCCGGTGCGAGCACGACCACGAGGTCGAGGCTGCCGGCCCATCCCGGGAGGCCGTGACCGGGCCAGGCGACGAACGGCACCGGGCAGACCGGCTCCAGCACGGCCCGGAGCAGCCGGGAGTCGGGACCGGCAGCGACCACGGCACGGGCCTGGCCCTCGGAGAGCCGTTCGACGGCCACGCCGACCGCCTCCTGGGCGGCGACGGCCTCACGGCGTACGCGGGCGCCGCCCTCGGCCAGGTAGCGCAGTCGCACGTCGCCGTGGGCGAGCGCGGCCTCGTCGTCGAGCAGCCCGTCGTCGAAGGTCATTGCGGCTTGCGGGCCTCGTCGACCAGCAGGACGGGGATGTCGTCGCGCACCGGGTAGGCCAGTCCGCAGCCGACGCAGACCAGCTCCTCGGCGGCCTCGTCGACGGCGAGCGACTGCCGGCAGGCGGGGCACACGATCACGTCCAGCAGATGGCTGTCGAGATTCATCTCAGGCTCCTTCGGATCACGGCCAGGGCGTCGTCGCGTACCCGGACCATGGTGGCTTCGTCCCTGCCCTCCGCGTTGAGCCGCAGCAGGGGTTCGGTGTTGGACGCGCGAACATTGAACCACCAGTCGGCGTGGTTGACGGTCAGCCCGTCGAGGTGGTCCACCTCGACGTCCTCGCGGGCGCCCCAGGTCCCCTCGAGCTCGTCGAGGATCGCCTGCTGGTCGTCGACCTCGGAGTTGATCTCGCCGCTCGCGGTGTGCCGCGCGTAGGGGCGCAGCACCTCCGAGAGCGGCTGGTCGCTCTCGGCGAGCGCGGCCAGGGCGTGCAGCGCGGCCAGCATGCCGGAGTCGGCGCGCCAGAAGTCGCGGAAGTAGAAGTGCCCGGAGTGCTCGCCACCGAAGGCGGCTCCGGTCTCGGCCATCCGGGCCTTGATGTAGGAGTGGCCCACGCGGGTGCGCACCGGTCGGCCGCCGAGCTCGCGCACGATCTCGGGCACCCCGCGCGAGGTGATCAGGTTGTGGATGATCGTGGCGCCCGGATGCTTGAGCAGCTCGCGCGCGGCGATCAGGCCGGTCAGGACGCTGGGGCTGACCAGCTCGCCGCGCTCGTCGACCAGGAAGCAGCGGTCGGCGTCGCCGTCGAAGGCCAGGCCGATGTCGGCACCGGTCTCCCGCACCCTGGCCTGCAGGTCGACCAGGTTGGCCGGCTCTATCGGGTTCGCCTCGTGATGGGGGAAGCTCCCGTCGAGCTCGAAGTACATCTCCTCGACCTCGGCGTCGGTCTGGCCCAGGACGGCCGGCGCGGTGAGCCCCGCCATGCCGTTGCCTGCGTCGACCACGACCTTGAGGTGGCGGCCCCTCACCGGCGCCAGCTCGAGGAGGTACGACGCGTAGTCGGCCAGCACGTCCTGCTCGGTGATCGTGCCCGGCTCGTCGGCGGTGAGCGTCTCGCCCGCGGCCACACGGTCGCGGATCTCTAGCAGCCCGGTCTCCTGGCCGATGGGCGAGGCGAACGCGCGGCACATCTTGATGCCGTTGTACTGCGCCGGATTGTGGCTCGCGGTGAACATCGCTCCCGGCTGCTCGAGGCGGCCCGAGGCGAAGTAGAGCTGGTCGGTCGAGGCGAGCCCGATCAGCGTCACGTCGGCCCCTGCCAGCGCGGCCCCCTCGGCGAAGGCGCGGGACATTCCCGGGGAGGAGGGCCTCATGTCGTGGCCCACCACCACCCGCTCGGCACCGGTCACCGCGACGAAGGCGTTGCCCACGAGGCGGGCGAGGTCGTCGTCGATCTGGTCGGGCACGGTGCCGCGCACGTCGTAGGCCTTGAAGATGGCGGAGAGGTTGGCAGGGTCACTGGTCGGGGACATGGGTCGACCCTATCGACGGGTCACCCGACCGCTCGGGGTCACTCAGTCCTCGGAGCGGAGCGCGCGCAGGTGGCCGCGGCGCGTGCCCTCGGCCGGGCCTCCCGGGTGCGGCTGCACCTCGACGGGGCGAGGCTGGGCAGCCTCGCGCACCGCGTCGGCCAGCGCCAGCAGGTCGTCGGAGGACGGACCCTGGTGGTTGTCGCTGGCCAGCCGGAGCACCTCCCACCCACGGGGGGCGGAGAGTCGCTCGCTGTGGCGGTCGCACAGGTCGTAGGCGTGCGGCTCGGCGTACGTCGCGAGCGGCCCGACCACCGCGGTCTGGTCGGCGTAGACGTAGGTGAGCGTGGTGACGGCGGGACGCCCGCAGGCGGTGCGCGAACAGCGACGAAGGAGACCCACGGCCGTGAGGCTACAACTCCTGACGTCCCTGTCGCCGTAGGCTCGCGGTCGTGAACGAGTCCTCCCCCGAAAGCTTCGGGCACCGGGTCCTGGCGCGCACGCCGCGCGACCGTCGCGGACGCGGGATGCGCGGACCGGCGTACGGCGACGGCGCCCCCGCCGGCCGGGTTCCGGCGCACCTCACCGGACGGGAGCGGTTCGACCAGGTCGCCGTCGACGTGATGAACGACGTGGAGTCGCGGTGGACCGAGGAGCTCGCGCCGGTCGAGCTCGCGGTCGAGGACATCCCGTTGCTGCCGCGCACGTGGGTCGCGCCGCGGGTGCCACTGGCCTCGCTGGTGCCGGCCACGCAGTCGACACCTCCACGGCTGGTGCTCTTCCGGCGGCCCATCGAGCACCGCGCGGAGAGCCGGGCCGACCTCGAGGCGCTGGTGCTCACCGTGGTGGTGGAGCAGCTCGCGGACTACCTCGGGGTGCCGGCCGAGGACGTCCACCCCGACTACGAACCCTGAGGTCCGATCACGCGGGTGGAGCCCTGGTGAGTCCGCTCGCCGCGCTGCTTGCGGCGAGCAGGACCCAGCGTCAGACGGCCTGCTTCTTCAGCTTGCGGCGCTCCCGCTCGGAGAGCCCGCCCCAGATTCCGAAGCGTTCGTCGTTCTCCAGTGCGTACTCCAGGCAGTCCCGGCGCACGTCACAGGTCAGGCAGACCTTCTTGGCCTCCCTGGTGGAGCCACCCTTCTCGGGGAAGAACGCCTCGGGATCGGTCTGAGCGCACAGCCCGCGCTCCTGCCATCCAGCGTCTTCCGGTTCGCCCTCGAGCAGATACAGTTCGCGCACGGTTTGCCCCTCTTCGACCCTTCGATCCTGACGGACCGAGTTGCTAATCACACTGGTGTGATTACATGCCTGTCGTAGCCGTGAAGTCAAGCGAAAGTCTGGTATTGGGCCAACTGGTCCACACTTACATCCATGTCCGATTCATCTGCGATGCCCCCCAGCCAACCCTCGCAGCCCCCTGCCCGGCTGCCCGCCCGCATCACCGTCCTGTCCGGCGGTGTCGGTGGAGCGCGCTTCCTCCAAGGCGTCCTGCGGCTCGTCGAGCGCACCTCGTCGGACACCGCGGTGACGGTCGTCGCGAACACGGCGGACGACATCTGGGTGCACGGCCTCAAGGTGTGCCCGGACCTCGACACCGTGATGTACACCCTCGGCGACGGCATCGACACGGAGCGGGGGTGGGGGCGCCGAGCTGAGACCTGGAACGCCAAGGAGGAGCTTGCGTCGTACGGCGTGGAGCCGACCTGGTTCGGCCTCGGCGACCGGGACATCGCGACCCACCTCGTGCGGACGCAGATGCTCGACGCGGGCTTCCCGCTCAGCGAGGTGACCGCCGCCCTGTGCCGCCGCTGGCAGCCAGGAGTAGAGCTGCTCCCCATGACCGACGACCGGGTCGAGACCCATGTGGTGATCGACGACCCCGCGAGCGGGGAGCGTCGGGCGGTGCACTTCCAGGAGTACTGGATCCGGCACCAGGCCGCCGTCCTCGCCCATGCCGTGGTGCCGATCGGTCTCGACGAGGCCAAGCCGGGACCCGGGGTGCTCGAGGCGATCGGCGAGGCCGACCTGGTCCTCGTGCCTCCGTCCAACCCGGTCGTCTCGGTCGGCACGATCCTCGGCGTGCCCGGGATCCGTGACGCCCTCGCGGCCACGAAGGCGCCGGTCGTCGGCGTCTCGGGGATCATCGGTCAGGACCACGTGCACGGCATGGCCCGCCAGCTGCTCGAGGTGATCGGCGTGGAGGTCTCGGCGGCCGGCGTCGCCGAGCACTACGGCGCCCGGGCGGTGGGTGGCCTGCTCGACGGCTGGCTCGTGGACACCGTCGACGAGGCCGCCGTGGCCCGGGTGAACGCGGCCGGGATCCGCTGCCGCGCCGTACCCCTGTGGATGACCGACCACGACGCCACGGCCGACATGGTGGTCGCGGCGCTCGACCTCGTGCGATGACGGCCGCCGTGAGCGGACTTCGAGCGTGGGCCGTGGAGGGGATCGGCGAGATCGCGCAGGGCACCGACCTCGGTGCGCTGCTCTGCGGGCTGGACCTCGCCGAGGGCGACGTCGTGCTCGTGACCAGCAAGGTCGTCAGCAAGGCTGAGGGACGCGTCCGCAGCGGTGACCGCGAGGAGGCCATCAGCGACGAGACGGTCCGCGTCGTGGCGCAGCGTGGGCCGGCCCGGATCGTGGAGAACCACCTCGGACTGGTGATGGCCGCTGCCGGCGTCGACGCGTCCAACGTCACCTCGGGCCACGTCGTGCTCCTGCCGAAGGACCCCGACGCGTCGGCCCGCGCCCTGCGTGAGCGGGTCCTCGAGGAGACCGGCCACAACGTCGCCGTCGTCATCACCGACACCGCCGGTCGCGCCTGGCGAACCGGCCAGACCGATCTGGCGGTCGGTGTCGCGGGCCTGGACCCGCTCGAGGACCACGCGGGCAGGGTCGACTCCTACGGCAACGCGCTCTCCGTGACCGCGCCCGCGGTGGCCGACGAGCTCGCCTCCGTCGGCGAGCTGGTCACCGGGAAGCTCGGCGGCCGGCCGGTGGCCGTCGTGCGCGGCCTCGGCTCGCGACTGCTCCCGGCAGGCGAGCACGGCCCCGGGGCGCGTGCGCTGATCCGCCCGCGGGAGCAGGACATGTTCGCCCTCGGCGCCCGCGAGGCGGTGATGGCCGCCGTGCGCGGGAGCGACGGCGACTGCTTCGGGGCCCCTGCCGCAGCCAACGAGCTCGTCCGCGCCCTGGCGTCGTGCGGGCTTTCCGGAGCCATCCAGGGCGGCTCCGTGCGCGTGCACCTGCCCGAGAGCGCGCGGGACCAGGTGACGGCCGCCGAACGGGTCCGGCTGGTGGCGCACGCCCACGGCTGGCGACCCCGGAGCGACACGGCCCTCGCGGCCAGCGTCACGATCTCACCTGTCGCTCCGTAGACTCGCCCACGCGCAGACATGGCGCTGGCAGACGCAGCAACCCGATTCACGAAGGCGGACGAGTGGTCAAGAAGAACGAGCGCGACAACCGTCGGGCCATCGCGGAGCAGCTGCGCAGGGAACAGGCCCGCAAGGAGCGCCAACGGAGCATGCTCATCCTGGGCGCCTGCGTCCTGGTGGTCCTCGGGCTCCTCGCCGCTGCCGTCATCCCCTACGTGAAGAGCGAGCGCGACAAGAAGCAGGCGGCAGCCACGCCCATCTCCGAGCTGGGCGTGAGCGCGTCCGCGGCCGCTTGTGACCCGGTGCAGAAGAAGAAGGCCAACGGCAACAACGACCACATCGCCCCGGGCACGAAGATCCCCTACCCCGATGCACCGCCCGCCTTCGGTCCGCACTGGGGCAACTTCCTCCAGGGCTCGGAGATCCGCACCTTCTACACTCCCCAGGACCGCCCACCGCTGGAGCGACTGGTGCACAGCCTCGAGCACGGCCACACCATCCTCTGGTACGACGACACGGTGAAGGCAGGCACGAAGGCCTACAAGGACATCCAGGCGATGGGCGAGAAGCTCGGCACGGACTCCTACTTCATGGCCGCCCCGTGGCTGCCTGCCGACGGAAAGCCGTTCCCCTCGGGCAAGCACATCGCCCTGACGCACTGGACCGGCCCCCAGAACCAGCAGGGCGTGACGCAGTACTGCGGAGCACCCAGCGGTGCCGTGGTCGAGAAGTTCATCACCGACTACCCCGCCACCGACGCACCGGAGCCCGGCGCAGCCTGATCAGGTCAGGTGGGGACGGCCGCTCCGCTTGAGGTCGTCCACGATGGCCTTCACGTCCTGGGCGTGGGCGTACGTCGTGACCAGCAGCGCGTCCCCGGTGTCGACGACCACGACGTCCTCGAGGCCGACCACGGCCACCGTGCGGCCCGCGGCAGGTACGACGAGCCCGTGGGCGTCGCGGCTCAGCACGAGGCTGTCGTCACCGAGGACCCGCATGCCATCGGGGCCGGCAGGTGTCATGGCGGCGAGCGCGGTGAAGTCGCCGAGGTCCTCCCACCCGAACGGGCCGGGGACCATGGCCACCCGTCCCGCCGCTGCCGCGGGCTCGGCGACGGCGTGGTCGATGGCGATCTTCGTCAGCCGGGGCCAGCGCTCCTCGAGGGTCGACGGGTCGGCCGCGATCGCCCGCAGCCCTGCCGCGAGGTCGGGGTGGTTCTCGGCGAGGAGGTCGAGCAGCGTGGCGGCACGCACGAGGAACATGCCCGCGTTCCAGCGGTACTCGCCGCTGAGCACGTAGGCCTCGGCCCGCTGTGCGTCGGGCTTCTCGACGAACTCGGTGACCACGCGCGCCGTGGCGAAACCGGGGAGCGGCTCGCCTCCGCGGACATAGCCGAAACCGGTGGCCGCGTGGGTCGGCTCGATGCCGATGGTGACCAGCAGCCCGCGGGCGGCCACCTCGGCAGCCTCGGCGACGCACGCCGCGAAGGCCTCCTCGTCGGTGATGACGTGGTCGGCCGCGAACGAGCCGATCAGCGCCTCGGGGTCCTCGAGCTCGAGGCGGGCCGCCGCGAGCCCGATCGCGGCCATCGAGTCCCGGGGCGAGGGCTCGGCGATCACCTGCGCGACGTGGGGAAGCTGACGGCGCACGGCCGCCTCGTGGGCGGCGCCGGTCACGACCACGACCCGCTCCCCCACCAGCGGTGCCAGCCGGTCGGCGGTGGCTTGGATCAGCGTGCGGCCGCTGCCGGTCAGATCGAGCAGGAACTTGGGTGCGCCGGCCCGCGAGAGCGGCCACAGCCGGGTTCCCGCTCCTCCGGCGGGCACGACGGCCCACAGCCTGTCCAGGGGCCCGTGCTGGCGGGCGTCGTGGTGCCTGTCCTCGCTGGCGGGGGAAGTCATGCCGCGCATCCTGCCATCCGGCGGATCCGGACCGCCCGGCTACCGTGACGCACGTGAGCACTCCACGCACCTTCCCGCACCTGCTCGTCGACCGCCTGCGGACCGACCCCGGCCAACCCCTCGTCACTGCCTACGACGACGCGACGGGTGAGCGCACCGAGCTCTCGGTCACCACCTACGCCAACTGGGTGAGCAAGACCGCCAACCTGCTGACCGACGAGCTCGGTCTCGAGGCAGGTGACACCGTGCTGCTCGACCTCCCCTCGCACTGGCTGGTGCCCGTGTTCCTCGGCGCCGCCTGGAGCGCCGGGTTGTCGGTGACCCGGACGGAGGGCAGGGACCATGCCCTGGTCGTGTGCGGCCCCGACACCGTCCACCGGCATCGCGATGCCCCCCAGGTCGTCGCCTGCTCCCTGCTGCCCTTCGCGGTGCGGTTCGCCGACACGCTGCCCAGCGGCGTCCTCGACTACGGCCTGCTGTGGCCGGGACAGAGCGACGTCTTCATGGGGCTCACTCCCCCGAGCCCCGACACGGTGGCCTGGCTCGCGGACGGGACCGCCCGGACGCAGGCGGACCTGCTCGAGGATGCCACCTCCCGGGGCTACGAGCCCGGCGTACGGCTGCTCACCGACGTCCACCCCGCCCAGGACGATGGCGTCCCCGCGTTCCTCGGCCCTCTGCTGCGCGGTGGCTCGCTGGTGCTGCTGCGCAACGCCACGGACGGCAGCTGGCCCGCTCGTCAGGACGACGAACGGGCCACTGCCGTGCTGCGTGCGTAGTCGGCCTCAGCCGCCGAGCGAGTATCCGCTGAACCCGGTGGCGATGACGCGCCGGGTGCCGTAGCCGATGTCGGTGCCGGGCAGCAGCCACAACGTGCCGGCGGCGTCCCTGACGACGAGATCGCTGCGTCCGTCGCCGTCAACGTCGCCCGGACCGATGACCCAGTCGTAATCGGCGAGGTCACCGACCCCGGTCCCCTTGAACGGCACGAACGAGCCGTCGGAGCTGATGTACGCCGACCCTGGCAGCCGTTGCGGCTTCCAGAACCCGAGACCGATCTGGTTGTAGGACTTCAGGAAGTTGGGCGCCACGAGCGGAGCCTTGAACCCGCGCACGCCGTTGCCCGGGAAGATGAGCGTCTTCCCGGTCGCGGTCCTCCCGGCGAGGTCGGGCAGCGAGTCGCCGGTGACGTCGCCGACGGCCGCGAGGTTGGTGAAGCCCTTCCAGCCACGGCTCATCACGGTCGGCGTGCCGAACCCTCCGTTGCCCAGCCCCGGTTGCAGCACCAGCGAGTCGCCGCCCGTCTGGCGGGTGATGACGTCGCCGCGACCGTCCCGGTTCCAGTCACCCACGGTGAGCAGCTGGGTGATGTCCGCACGCGCGAGAGTCGACGGCAGCGGCGCCTTGAGGTTCACCAGGCCGTTGTTGGCCACCACGAGGAGCGCGGTGCCGGCACTGTTGGTGCCGACCAGGTCGGGCTGCGAGCCGCCCGTCATCTGACCGGCGCTCAGGTGGCCCAGCCCCCTGGCCGCGTCGAACGGGCCGAGCGCCTTGGCGAAGGTGCCGCGCGCCCCGGGCAGGATCAACGCCTCCCCGGTGCTGGCGGACCGCACGACCACGTCGCCGAAGCCGTCGCCGTTCATGTCGCGCGCCCCGCCCACGAGCGCGTTGAACCGGGTTCCGACCCACTGGCGCTTGGAGAACCTCGACAGCCCACCGGTGGTGGTGGCAGCGGCGGCGTACACGAACCCGTCACGGCTGATGGCCACGAGGTCCGCGCGACCGTCGCCGGTCAGGTCACCGGCCACACCGGTGGCGGTGAAGTTCTTCCACGACTTGCTGACCAGCACCGGCCGACCGAACCGGCCGTTCCCGAGCCCGGGGACCAGCATCAGCCAGCCGGTCTTGGTGTCCCGCATGAACGCGTCGTTGCGACCGTCGCGGTTCCAGTCTCCTGCACCGATGATCATGTTGGCGTAGCGGAAGGTGGGCGTGGCGTTCACCCCCGCGGTGGAGACATGGCCCGCGCCGTCGCCGAAATAGACCCGGGCCAGCCTGTCCGAGCGCGTGCGTCCGAGAACGTCACCCTTGCCGTCGCCGTTGAGGTCACCGACGGCCACGACCTGGTCGAGGCCCGACCACGCACCTGGCGTGCTGACCGCCGGCAGGAAGCCCGTCTGCCCCCCGGTGGGGAACACCTGCACGGCACCGGTGCTCGACTTGAGCACCAGCTCGGGGGCGGCGTCACCCGCGAGGTTCAGTGAGCGCGGGAAGCGCAGGCCCGAGGGCTGGGTCGTGGCCGGTCGCGGGGTCTGGGTCGGCGAGGTGAACACGTCGGGGTTCGGGGCCGGAGCCGGCGCGGGAGCCGGGGGTGGAGTAGCCGGTGGCGGGGTCGTGGGCGCCGTTCCCGACTGTGCCGCGTCCTGGATGCGCTGCGCGGCCACCCGGATGGCAGGGATCTTGGCGTAGAGGTAGCGCCCCGGACACGCGGTCTGCCCGACGTCCCGGTGGCCGTTGATCGCCTGCATGTACCGGTCCTTGACGAAGATCCTCGTCGCGTTGGCCTTGATGTTGTACAGCGACAGCTTCCAGGCGAACAGGCGGGCGTAGGCATCGGACACGGCCTGCGGCGGCGCGGCGATGTCGAAGTTTCCGATCGCCGACATCGCGAAGGACACCTCGTTGTAGCCGAGGGTGTGGGCACCGACGACCGGGTTGCCCACACCGCCGTAGCGGCCTTCCCAGATGCGGCCGAACCGGTCGACGAGGAAGTTGTAGCCGATGTCTCGCCAGCCCCGTGACTGCGTGTGGTAGGCGTAGATGCCGCGGAGCAGCGCCGGCACCTGCTCGGAGGTGTAGTCGTTGGCGTTCACCGTGTGGTGGATGAAGCCGGCCTTCACCGTGCCCATGCTGGGCTGGGACTGGTCACGCATCTTCTCGTTCGCACCCCACTGGGCACGGGAGTAGATGTAGGGCTTGGGCGCGACCTTCATCGCACTGAGGGCCGCGGTGTCCTGGGCCCCGGAGTCGGCTGCTGCCTGCGGCTGGCCGGCGGCGTCGCTCGAGGACGTCGCTGCGCTCGCCTGCGGCCCCGGCAGCTTCGAGGTGTCGATCGCGGGGGCCTCGGTGGTCAGCTTCCCGACCCCCGGGTCGATGACGGCGAGCTCGAGGTCCGGCGGGGTGGTCCCGTCGGAGGTCTCGGCACGCATCTGCACCTGGTCGACGTCGCCGATGACGAGCGCGTCGGTGCCGGGGCGCGACCTCGCGCCGTCCAGCTCCGAGGACCCGCTGTCGGGTCCGTCCTCCTCGTCGTGGCCCAGCACCGTCCACGCAGACCAGGTGCGGCCCTTCTTCGTGCGAACCTCGATGCCGAGGTTGTCGGTGTAGCGGACCCCCTGCTTCCAGGTGACCCCGACCGTGGCGTAGCCCGTCACCGGCTGTGGGTCGGACAGTGCCACCAGGCGCTTGGTGGTGGGCGTCGTCTTGTGGGTCGGCGTCTGCGGTGAGGTGGGCTCCTGGCGCCGGTTCGGGTCGGGAGCCACCTTCCGGGTGCTCGCCCCGGGGGCCATCTGCCGTCCGGTCTTCTGCTGGGCCTCCGGAAGGGCCTCCTGCTGGGCCCTCGCGGAGATACCGGTCACCTTGACCTCGCGCACCGTGGGCGTCACCGGGGCGACGTCGACCCGAGCCTTCCCCGGAAGGCTCGTTGGACGGGTGACGCCGTGGTCGGCCAATGCCTCGCGGGCCAGCCCTCCGGGTGCCACTTCCTGGGCCCCGGCGATCGGGCCGGGCTGCGGGACGATGTCGAGGGTCTTGACGCCGGCGGCGGACACTCCGACGGCAAGAACGGCAGCCGTGACCAGGGATTGCTGGCACAACGTGACGTAGCGGGCACGACTGAATCGCATAGAAGGCACTCCATGTGTGAAGGGAAGGAGTCACACGAGTACCAAGGTTCACACCCGTTACAGGTGTTTGAAAAGCAAATTGCCCGAATTACAAAGCTGTATTTAATGAATTACAACGCTGTATTTCTTCGGGACGACAATGGTGTTGTCTGCGATTTGACTTCTCTGTGGGGACGTCAGATGTCCGCGCCGAGCTCCTCGTCGCTGGTGACCTCTTCGTCGTCCGCGTCGTCGTACTCGAGGTAGTGGATGCCACCTTCGACGCTTCCGCCCTCGACGATCTTCGAGTCGTAGTTCAGGTGACCCGACTCCAGCACGAGCACCCGGTCGCACATGGCCCGCACGGAGGCTGCCGCGTGGCTGACGTAGAAGATCGTGGTGCCCTGTTGTCGGATCTCCTGCATCTTGGCCATGCACTTCTTCTTGAAGGGCCGGTCCCCCACGGCCAGGACCTCGTCGGCCAAGAAGATGTCGGCGTCGACGTGGATGGCGATCGAGAACCCCAGTCGGGCGTACATGCCCGATGAGTAGTGGGAGACCGGGGTGTCCATGAACTTGCCGATGTCGGCGAAGTCGACGATGGCGTCGAACTTGCGCTTGGTCTCGGCCTCGCTCATGCCCATGATCGCGGCGTTGAGGTAGAGGTTCTCCCGGCCGGTCAGCTGCGGGTGGAAACCGGCGCCGGTGGCGATCAGGCCGGCGATGCGGCCACGCGTGAGGATGCTGCCCTTGTCGGGCTTCATCACGCCGTTGATGAGCTTGAGCAGCGTGCTCTTGCCCGACCCGTTGAGGCCCATGAGGCCCACGGACTCTCCCTGCTCCACGGTGAAGGACACGCCGTTGACGGCCAGGAACTGCTCCTGGAGGGGCAGCCGTTTCACTGACGCCACCGCCATCTGCTTGAGGGTGCGGTGGTACTGCATCGTGAACTCTTTGGTGACGTTCTCGACCAGGATGGAAACCGACATCAGAGGCGCTCCGGGAACTTTCCTTCGACGCGCGAGAAGAACCTCTGCGCGAGGTACAGCAGGACGAGGCAGACGACCAGGGTGATCAGGCCGCGCTCCCACATGTCGGGCGGGAACTGCCGACCCCGGAGCGTGGAGGGGTCGTCGATGATCGGGCGCCAGAAGAACCGCTGCAGCAGGATCACCGACTGGGCGACGGGGTTGGCCATGTAGAGGTTGTAGAGGATCGGGTGCGCCTCGTGCTGGGACCACACCCGGGAGAACGGGTACATCATCGGCACCAGGAAGTGCATGAACTGCATGATCGTCTGGACGATGTTCTGGAAGTCGCGGAAGAACACGTTGAGCGCCGAGAAGAACAGCGCCAGGGCGAGCGCGAACGTGACCAGGATCAGCATGCCCAGCAACCCGGCCGCCACCGCCCCCCAGGTCAGGTGCCACCCCGCCAGGACGCAGAAGAGCGTGAGCACGAGGATCTGCGGCAGCGTGTGGTAGGCCGCCACGAGCATCGAGGCCACCGGGAAGATCTCCCGGGGCATGCGCATCTTCTGCACCAGTGCCTTGTTGCCCCAGATCGATCTGGTGCCGCCGTTCCAGGTCTCGCCGAAGTAGTGCACGACCACGATCCCGGTGAACAGATGGATCGCAAAGAACGGGACACCCTCGTGGAGGTTGAGGATGAACCCCATCACCACGTAGTAGACGCCGAAGCGCATCGCCGGCTGCACGTAGGACCAGGCCAGGCCCAGGAGCGAGGCGGCGTACATCTGGGCGAGCTGGCGGGAGACGATCAGCTTCAGGACGTAGCGCTGCTGGAAGACCTCCAGCAGACCGCCCCGGGGCGAGGGGTCGACCAGCTCGGCCTGCACCTCGCGTGCCTGCGTCGGGCCGGCGGCCTCGACGACCGGCATCGCGTCGGCGTTGTTGGCCAGCAGCCGGCGCGCGCGCTTGGCGGCGTTCGGCCGGCGATCGGCCTCGACGAGCTGGGACTCGCGCTTGTCGGCTGCTTTCACTTCGTCTGCATCTCCTCGGAGGCGGAGAACGTCTTCTCCCAACGGGCGGGAGAGGTGATCTCTCCCAGGGAGTCACGGTACTGCTGGGCCAGCCGGGGCCACTCGCGGTAGAGCCGCTCGTG
>NZ_JAOPXP010000098.1 GCF_025965085.1 Marmoricola sp. | reverse complement strand
AGCTGCTCGGCGAGGAGCTGAACTACACCGTCGAGGTCGTCTCGCCCGAGGACGAGGACCGCGAGCTGCTCGACTCCTTCGACCTGCAGTTCGGGTCCGACGAGGGCGACGAGGACATGCTCGAGGCCCGGCCGCCGGTCGTGACCGTCATGGGTCACGTCGACCACGGAAAGACCAAGCTCCTCGACGCGCTGCGTACTGCGAACGTCGTCGACAAGGAGGCCGGTGGCATCACCCAGCACATCGGTGCCTACCAGGTCAGCACCGAGGTCGACGGCACCGAGCGTCGCATCACCCTGATCGACACCCCGGGGCACGAGGCGTTCACCGCCATGCGTGCCCGTGGTGCGCAGGCGACCGACATCGCGGTGCTCGTCGTGGCCGCCGATGACGGTGTGATGCCGCAGACGGTCGAGGCGCTCAACCACGCCAAGGCCGCCGGTGTCCCGATCGTGGTCGCGGTCAACAAGATCGACAAGCCCGACGCCGACCCCACCAAGGTCCGCGGACAGCTGACCGAGTACGGCCTGGTGCCCGAGGAGTACGGCGGCGACACCATGTTCGTCGACGTCTCGGCCAAGTCGCAGCTGAACCTCGACAGGTTGCTCGAGGCTGTCGTGCTGACTGCGGACGCCTCGCTCGACCTGCGGGCCAACCCCGACCAGGACGCCCAGGGTCTCGTGATCGAGGCACACCTGGACCGTGGTCGTGGCCCCGTGGCGACGATCCTCGTGCAGCGCGGAACGCTGCGTGTCGGTGACTCGATCGTGGCCGGCCCGGCGTACGGCCGTGTGCGCGCCATGCTCGACGAGCACGGCGACACCATCGACCAGGCGGACCCGTCACGGCCCGCGATGGTGCTCGGACTCTCCGGTGTCCCCGGAGCAGGCCAGAACTTCATCGTGGTCGAGGACGACCGCATCGCGCGCCAGATCGCCGAGCGGCGTGAGGCACGGGAGCGTGCGGCCATGCAGGCCAAGCGTCGCGTGCGTCGCAGCCTGGAAGACTTCATGGCCTCCATGGAGAAGGGCGAGAGCCAGGAGCTCAACCTGATCCTGAAGGGCGACGTGTCCGGTTCGGTCGAGGCCCTCGAGGACTCGCTGGCCAAGATCGACGTGGGCGACGAGGTGTCGCTGCGCGTCATCGACCGCGGTGTCGGTGCGATCACCGAGACCAACGTCGACCTGGCGGCCGCCTCCGACGCGATCATCATCGGGTTCAACGTCCGCCCGCAGGGCAAGGCGACCGAGATGGCCGAGCGCGAGGGCGTGGAGATCCGGTACTACTCGGTGATCTACCAGGCCATCGAGGAGATCGAGGCCGCGCTCAAGGGCATGCTCAAGCCGGAGTACGAGGAGCAGACTCTTGGACAGGCGGAGATCCGTGCGATCTTCCGCAGCTCCAAGATCGGCAACATCGCCGGTTGCATGGTCACCAGCGGCCTGATCCGACGCAACGCCAAGGTGCGACTCCTCCGCGATGGTGCGGTCGTCGCGGACAACCTCGACCTGGCGTCGCTCAAGCGCGAGAAGGACGACGCATCCGAGGTCCGCGAGGGCTTCGAGTGTGGTCTGGTGCTGCGCGGGTTCAACGACATCAAGGAAGGCGACGTGGTCGAGGCCTTCGAGATGAAGGAGATCCCGCGGGCATGAGCTGTGGCCGGACGCATCCCCGTGGTGCGTCCGGCCGCCTGCCCGTGGGGCGTACGTCGAGCCGGTCCTCCAGGGGACTCCGGAAGGGCCCTGGCACGACCTTCCTCGCCACCACCCCTTCCGCTCGTTCCTCGCTCAGGGCGGGCATCCAGGCGGAGTCAGGGCGGCCGCGAGGTCACCGCAAGCACCGCAACATCGTCATTTCGAAGGGGTAGGGCCAGATGAGCAACCCACGTGTCAGGAAGATCGCCGACCGGATCAAGGTGATCGTGGCGGAGATGCTGGAGCGGCGGATCAAGGACCCGCGGCTGGGCTTCGTGACGATCACCGACGTGCGCGTCTCCGGTGACACCCAGCAGGCCACGATCTTCTACACCGTGCTCGGGGCCGACGAGGACCTCGCCGGCACGGGTGCTGCGCTCGAGTCGGCCAAGGGGCTGATCCGGTCCGAGGTCGGCAAGCAGCTCGGGATGAGGCACGTGCCCACCATCGACTTCATCGCCGACGCCCTGCCCGAGTCGGCCCGTCACATCGACGACCTGCTCGAGCGGGTGCGCGCGGCCGACGCGGCTGCGGCCCGGTCAGCCAACAACGGGGCGTACGCCGGGGAGCCGGACCCCTACAAGAAGCCGCGCGACCTCGACGACGCCGAGGGGCTGGACGACCCCGAGCAGGACTTCGGCCCTGGTCCCGTCCCCGGTTCGGACCGGAGCGGGCGCGACTCCACCGACGCCGCCAGCACGACCGGGGACGAGTGACTCCCGAGGCAGTCAGCGGCCTCGTCGTGGTCGACAAGCCGGCGGGGCTCACCTCCCACGACGTGGTGGCGCGTGTACGACGGCTGGCCGGCACGCGCAAGGTGGGGCATGCCGGCACGCTGGACCCCATGGCGACGGGCGTGCTCGTGCTGGGCGTCAACCGCGCCACCCGCATGCTCGGCCACCTGCTGGTCACGGACAAGGCGTACGACGCCACGCTGCGACTCGGCACCGTCACCACCACGGACGACGCCGAGGGGGAGGTGCTCGCGACCGCCCCCACCGCCCAGGTGACCGAGGAGCAGGTCCTCACCGCCCTGAGCGGCCTCGTGGGCGACATCGACCAGGTGCCCTCCGCGGTGTCGGCGATCAAGGTCGACGGCCGCCGCGCCTACGAACGGGTCCGGGCGGGGGAGAAGGTCGAGCTGCCGCCGCGGCGCGTCCGGATCGACTCCATCGAGGTGCACCGCGTGCGGCTCGGTGACGACGGCGTCGACGTCGACGTCTCGGTGCGCTGCTCGAGCGGGACCTATGTCCGGGCCATCGCACGCGACCTGGGTGAGCGTCTGGGCACCGGTGGACACCTGACGGCGCTGCGGCGTACGGCGGTCGGGCCCTTCGGGCTCGGGGACGCCCACCTGCTCGAGCAGCTCGAGGAGTCCTTCGCCGTCATCCCGATGGCGCAGGCAGCCAGGAGCGGCTTCCCGGCGTACGAGCTGGACGAGGGACTGGCCGCAGACGTGCGCTTCGGCCGCAAGCTCGACGTCGACCTCGGCACCGACGGCCCGGTCGGGCTGTTCGCCCCCGACGGCGAGTTCCTCGCGCTCTACGAGCAGGTCCCGGACCAGGACGAACCTCTGGCCAGGGCGGTTGCGGTCTTCCTCTGAACGGCACGCCAGTAGGGTTCACGCGTGCGAATCTGGCGTTCCCTCGACGACGTTCCGGCTGACCTCGGCCGCTCGGTGGTCCTCATCGGCAACTTCGACGGCCTGCACCTGGGGCACCGGCACCTGATCCGCCGTGCCGCGGAGCTGGCGAAGGCAGACGGCCTGGGCGTGGTCGCCGTGACCTTCGATCCGCACCCGATCGCCGTGCTCCGTCCCGAGCACGCGCCGTTGGCACTCACCGACATCGACCGTCGCTGCTTCCTGATGGCCGAGGCCGGGGTCGACGACGTCCTGGTCCTCCCCTTCACGCGGGAGGTCGCCGCCTGGAGCCCGCAGGCGTTCGTGGACCGCGTGCTCGTCGAAGGACTGCGCGCCGCGGTCGTGGTCGTGGGGGTCAGCTTTCGCTTCGGCGCGAAGGCTGCCGGCGACGTCGCGATGCTGACCGAGGCGGGTCGCGCGCAGGACTTCCAGGTGGAGGGCGTCGCCCTCGACGGGGGTCCGCAGGTCTGGTCGTCGACCTATGTGCGCACGTGCCTGGCCGGCGGCGACGTCGAGGGTGCCGCCGAGGCGCTCGGACGCCCCTACGCGCTGGTCGGGCCGGTGACGCGGGGCGAGCAGCGCGGCCGTGAGCTCGGCTACCCGACCGCGAACGTGTCGACAGGAGGCTTGGCCGCTCCGGCGGACGGGGTGTACGCCGGCTGGCTGACCCTGCTCGACCCGGCCGACGGCCAGACCCGCGTGGGTGAGCCTCTCCCGGCTGCGATCAGCGTCGGCACCAACCCCACCTTCGACGGAGAGCGGGAGCGGCGGGTGGAGGCCTACGTGCTCGACCGCAACGACCTGGACCTCTACGACAAGCCGGTCGAGATCTCCTTCGTCGCACGCATCCGCGGCATGGTGAAGTTCGACGGCGTCGACGAGCTCACCGAGACGATGGCCCAGGACGTCGTACGCACCCGGGAGCTCCTGGGACTGGACCGGTGACCCGAGGCACCACCGGGCTGTCTGCCGTCGAGGCCACCGAGAGCTGGTTCATCCACCACGGCCTGCCCTACTTCGTGCCCGAGGAGCGCGCCTGCGCCCGGGAGGCGCTCAGCCCGCGTCGGATCCTGCCGGTCGGCGTCGGCGTCGGCGTGGCTGCGGTGGCCGCAGCGGTGGCGCTGTCCTGGCTGCTGGGCGACCTCTCGCTCGGCGCCGCCGGGCTGACCCTGATCGGGGTGCTCGCGGCTGGCCTCTATGCGGTGACCGCCCTGCGCGGGCGCCCGATCCTCAGCTGGGCGTTCACCCGAACCATGGGGAGCCTGCACCTGCTGCTGCCCATGGTGACGCGAGCCCTACCCCTGCTCCTGCTGTTCGTGACGTTCCTGTTCATCAACGCCGAGGTCTGGCAGCTGGCGGCCAGCCTGGACGGCGGCGTGCTCTGGTTGACCGTGCTCATGTTCGGGGTCATGGCCCTGGTGTTCCTGCTGACCCGGCTGCCGGAGGAGCTCGACGGGACCGGTGGGCAGGTCGAGGCCGAGCAGCTGCGCCGCACCTGCCGCGGCACCCCGCTCGAGGGGGAGCTCGAGTCGCTCATCGAGCGTGGCCACGTGGGGGTGCTCGACGCGGACGACATCCGGGTGCGGGGCTACGAACGCGCCAACCTGCTGCTGGTCATGGTCATCGTCCAGGCAGTGCAGGTGCTCGTGCTGGCGGCCGCGGTGTTCTCGTTCTTCATGGTCTTCGGTGCCATCGTGATGAGCGACGAGGTGATGCAGACCTGGCTGCCGAACGGCACCCACCACCTCAGCTGGCTGCCGAACGTGTCGGTGGAGCTCGTGCAGGTCTCGATCTTCCTGGCCGCGTTCTCCGGTCTCTACTTCACCGTCGTGGTGCTGACAGACGAGACCTACCGCGAGCAGTTCTTCACCGGTGTGAAGGCCGAGCTCGACCGGGCCGTCGGGGTGCGCGTGGCCTACCTCGCCCTCCGTGCGCGTCGTCAGGAAGAGGCGGCACCGCCCACCCTGCCGGTCGCCCCGGCGGACCACCTGCGCTAGCCACTCCAGCTAGGTCGTCGACGTGAGCCAGACCGCGCCATAGACAGGCAGCTGGACCGCGTCGTCCCGCGACTCCGGGGCCTCGCCGGTGATGCGGTCCATGACGTGCCCGGGCACCAGGCCGAGGTCGTGCAGCACCTGGTGGGGAACGTGGGCCGGATGGTCGCTGACGTTGTACGCGCCGAGCATCGCGCCGAGCGGGTGCCGACGGGCGATGAGCAGCACCGCCCGGTCCCGCGGGTCCAGCACCTGGGCGGGGGTGGAGGCGTGCAGGTGGGGCAGGTCCCGCCGCGCGGCGACGAGGGTGCGCAGGCCGGCGTTGATGCCGTGGGTGTCCTCCGGGGTCGGCCACGGCATCCGCGGACGGTGGGCCCAGCGGCTGTCGTCGGCGTGACCGGGCTCGGAGGCCCAGCCGGGGTCGTTGAGGAGGCCGAGCTCGTCGCCCATCCAGAGCACCGGGAGGCCACCGAAGCCGAGCACGATCGCGTGCGCCAGCTGGATGCGGGCGGGAGCCCAGGGGTCGCCGGCCTCGAGCCCGGCGAGCGAGGCGAGGGTGCCGGAGATGCGCCGGTCGCCGGTGGCGGGGTTCTCCTGGAAGACGAGTCCACGGCCCCAGGAGCCGGGGAACGCTCCGGTGTAGAAGTCCGAGAGGAAGGCGCGGTGGCCGAAGCCGGAGACCCCGGCCCTCGCGGCGTCGGCGTCGTCGATGGCCCAGCCGATGTCGTCGTGGCACCGCGCGTAGGTCACCCAGGCGGTCGTGCTCGGGGGAGTGGCCAGGCGCTGCAGGGCACGGGCGGCCAGTGTGGCGTCGCGGCTGGCGAGCATCGACCAGACATGCACCATGAGGCTGTTGTGGTAGGCCAGATCGCTGACCTTGCCGTGCCGCTCGCCCTGGCCCAGGTAGGCCAGGAGGTCCTGCGGTCCGACGATGGCCTCCGCCTTGAACACGGTGGCGGGGGCGGCGATCCGCGACACCGTGCGCAGTGCCTGGGTCAGGGCGTGGACCTCCGGCTGGTTCTGGCAGTCGGTGCCCATCCGCTTCCAGGTGAAGGCGATCGCGTCGAGCCGGAACACCTCCACTCCGTCGTTGGCGAGGCTCAGGATGGTCTCGGCGTACTCGAGCAAGACGTCGGGGTTGGCCCAGTTGACGTCCCACTGGTAGTGGTTGAACGTCGTCCAGACCCACCCCTCGACGTCGTCGTCCCAGGTGAAGCTGCCGGGGGCGAAGTCGGGGAAGACCTCGGGCAGGGTGCGTTCGTAGGCGTCGGGGAGCGAGCGGTCGGGGAACACCAGGAAGTAGTCGCGGTACGTCGGGTCACCCGCCTGCGCCTTGCGGGCCCACTCGTGCTCCCTCGCCACGTGGTTCAGCACCAGGTCCAGGCAGAGGCTGATCCCGCGCGCGCGCAACACCCCGGTGAGCGCGCGCAGGTCCTCGATCGTGCCGAGGTCGGGTCGCACGCTCCGGTGGTCCTGGACCGCGTAGCCACCGTCGTTGGGGGCAGGTCGCGGTGTCAGCAGCGGCATCAGGTGCAGGTAGCGGACGCCGAGGTCCTCGAGGTACCCGGCCCGGTCGGCCACCCCCGCGAGGTCGCCGGCGAAGCGGTCGGCGTAGGCGGCGTACCCGATCATCTCCGGGCGCTGGAACCAGTCCGGGGCCAGGGAGCGCCTCAGGTCGAGCGCGTGCAGCTCCTCCGACCGCGCGGCGAAGGCGGCGGCGGCGAGCCTCACGAGACGGTCCCGGACCTCCGCGGGGTCGGCGTACAACGGCACCAGGGCGGCCTCGAGGTCGGGCAGCCAGCGCTCCAGCCGCGCCTCGAAGAGCTGCCGTCGGTGGGTCGGTAGCCCGGCGAGCAGGTCGTCGAGCGGTGAGGTCGGCTGCACCGGCTCAGTATGGCGAAGTCGCGGTGGGTGTCGACCCGCTGTCCGGGCTCGCTGTGCGGGCTCGCCGTCAGGTCGCGGTGACCGTCACCGGCACGCCGTTGAGGGCGGCGTTCCCCGACACGTCGAGCCGCTCCGGGTCGGTGAGGTCGTTGATCGAGACCCCCACGACCTTGGTCGCCCGGGACAGGCGCATGCCCTGCGCGTCGTGCCCGTAGCCGTGAGGGAGGGAGACCACGCCCGGCATCATGTCGTCGGTCCCGCGCACCTCGGTGACGACCTCACCCACCCGCGAGGCGACCCGCACCCGGGCGCCGTCGGTCAGTCCACGGGCGGCGAGGTCGGCGGGATTCATGAGCAGCTGGTGGCGGGGCTTCCCGCGGGTCAGCCGTTCGCTGTTGTGCATCCAGGAGTTGTTGTCCCGCTGGTGGCGTCGCCCGATCAGCACCAGCTCGCCCTCCGCGGGACCTGCCGCGATCTGGGCGTCTGTCGTGCGGCGCAGCCTGCCCAGGTCCGCGAGGATCAGGTCGGGGGCGAGGTGGATCAGCTTGTCCCTGGTCTGCAGCCGTCCCGGCATCGTCGGACGCAGGGGTCCGAGGTCGACCCCCTCGGGGTGGGAGCGCAGTGCGCGCATCGTCGTACGACGGCCGGTGAGGAGCAGCGTCGAGACCAGGGCCGACGGGCTCACGCTGAGCGAGACCCGCTCGGTGAGCAGCTTGGCCATGGGCTTCTTCCTGTCCAGCCGGGCGTTCGTGCGCAGGGCGATCTCGCGGAAGATCTCCCAGTCGTGCATCGCGTCCTTCGGCTTCTCGAAGACCGGCGGCGTGAAGCGGGCGGTGTTGCGCACGGCCAGGGTGTGGAAGACGAGGTCGTACTGCTCGCGCTCCAGGGCCGTGGTCGGGGGGAGTATCACGTCGGCGTGGCGCGTCGTCTCGTTGAGGTAGATGTCGACCGCGGCCATGAAGTCCAGTCCGGCCAGGGCCTCGCCGAGGTGTGGGCCGTCGGGGGTCGAGAGGACCGGGTTGCCCGCGACCGTGAGCACCGCGCGGATCTGGCCCTCGCCGGGCGTCTCGATCTCCTCGCGCAGCACGCTCACCGGAAGCTCGCCCGCGAACTCGGGGACGCCGCGCACGCGGCTGCGCCATGCGTCGTGGTGACCGCGGCCGACGATCGCCTTGCCGACGATGTCGACCGCCGGTTCGGTGAACAGCACCCCGCCCTCGCGGTCGAAGTTGCCGGTCAGGATGTTCAGGCACTGGATCGCCCACTGGCAGATGGACCCGAACCCCTGGGTGGACAGCCCCATCCGGCCGTACGCCGCAGCCCCGTCGGCCGCGGCGAGCTCGCGCGCGATCCGCCTGATCACCCCGGCCGGGACGCCCGAGGCCTGCGCGGCGTACTCCGGGGTGAAGTCCGCGACCGCCAGCCGCACCGACTCGATGCCGGCGACGTACGCCGGCGGATCGGTCAGCTCCTCCTCGAAGATGACGTGCAGCATGGCGAGGAGCACGACGGCGTCGGTGGCCGGCCGCACGAAGTGGTGCTCGTCGGCGACCTTGGCGGTCTCGGTGCGCCGCGGATCGAGGACGACCATGCGACCGCCGCGCCTCCTCAGCTCGCGCAGCCGCTGGGGGAAGTCCGGGACCGTCATCAGCGAGCCGTTGGAGGCCATCGGGTTGGCGCCGAACACCAGGAAGTAGGAGGTTCGGTCGATGTCGGCGATCGGGATCAGCAGCTGGTGGCCGAACAGCTGCCACGCGACGAACTGGTGGGGGACCTGGTCCACCGAGCTGGCGCTGAACTTGTTGCGGGTCTTGAAGGTCTTGATCATCTGCACGCCGTGGGTCTGCGCCCCGAGCGAGTGGGCGTTCGGGTTGCCCAGGTAGACGCCCAGGGCGTCCCGGCCACCCCGGTTGACCGCCGCAGCGATGCCGTCGGCAGTGCGGTCGAGCGCCTCGTCCCAGGAGATCTCGACCCACTCTGCGTTCGCGCCCTCGCCGACGCGCCTGACGGGGCGTCGCAGCCGGTCGGGGTCCTCGTAGACGTCGGCCAGCGCCACGCCCTTGGGACAGATGTGCCCGCGGGAGAGGGGGTCGTCGTCGTTGCCTCGGATCGAGGTGACGTGAGGGCCGCGGGGGCGGTCCTCGATGGTCAGCACGAGGCCACAAATCGCCTCGCACAGGTTGCACGCGGCCAGCACCTGGCGGGACTCGACGCTCCCGGTGGCCTCGACGGCCGAGGCTTCCTGCGGCTCCATGCCGCGATCCTCGCACGCCACGCCCACCGCCCGTCGGGCACAGATCACACGAAACCACCTGGTGGAGCCACTAGCGTGGGCAGCGCCCTCCCGTGCGGGAGGCACTTCCTGGGAGGTAGTCATGGGTTTCGGACTCGGAATCGTCCTGCTCGTCGTGGGACTCGCGCTGGCGCTGGCGGTGGACGCGCAGGTCTCCGGTGTCGACGTCCAGACGCTCGGCTGGATCCTCGCCCTCGGCGGCCTCATCGTCATCGGCCTGACCGCGGTCCAGCTGAACACGCGGCGGCGGGCCACGGCGGTGCGCACGACGACGCACTCCGACGGGACCCAGACCCAGACGGAGCGGCGCACGGAGATGGACCCCCCGGCAGCCCTCTGAGGCCACGGCCTCGATCGACATCGGCGCCGGCGTACCCCGCCGACGCCCGCCCATGCCTCGATTGGTCCACCGTGGTGTTGCGCTGCTAGCCTTGGTGATGCTGCCCTCGAGGGCGGCTTCCGCCGTGCAACGGCCGCGGACTCCATAGTGCCCGGGTGAACAGGCCCCGGCGCGCCGCGCAACTATACGAAAGATGGGTAGCTCAACGTGTCGATCGGTACTGACGCAGAGACCAAGAAGAAGATCATCGCCGAGTACGCCACCGTCGAGGGCGACACCGGTTCCCCCGAGGTGCAGGTCGCGCTCCTGAGCCACCGCATCGCCCACCTGACCGAACACCTCAAGCAGCACAAGCACGACCACCACAGCCGTCGTGGTCTGCTGCTGCTCGTTGGCCAGCGTCGTCGTCTCCTGAATTACCTGGAGAAGACCGACATCGAGCGCTACCGCTCGATGGTCTCCCGCCTCGGCCTGCGCCGCTGATCGAAGAAACGCACTCACCTCCGGGTGGGTGCGTTTCTGCTAGGAAACAACTGAACACACCACACATCCAGGAGCGGCCCGCGATCGCCTGCCCGGTCCTCGGTAGTGGCCCACTGTGTTGCACGGTGGGCTTCGATCGAAGACCGGCCACCTCACAGCGCAGGTCAGAGCTCGCGGATCGCTCCGCGAATAGAAAGGGAAACCCTTGACTGAGGGACCCGAGATCACAGTTGTCGAGACCGTTCTCGACAATGGCAAGTTCGGCAAGCGCACCGTCAAGCTCGAGCACGGACTGCTTGCCCGTCAGGCCGCCGGCGCCGTCGCCGCCTACCTCGATGACGACACGATGCTGCTGTCGGCCACGACCGCCGGCAAGCACCCCAAGGACCACTTCGACTTCTTCCCCCTGACGATCGACGTCGAGGAGCGGATGTACGCCGCGGGCCAGATCCCCGGCTCGTTCTTCCGCAGCGAAGGGCGTCCCGGCGAGGACGCGATCCTCACCTGCCGCCTCATCGACCGGCCGCTGCGCCCGACCTTCAAGAAGGGTCTGCGCAACGAGGTCCAGGTCGTCATCACCGTGATGGCGCTCGACCCCGACCACCCCTACGACGTGCTCGCGATCAACGCGGCGTCGCTGTCCACCCAGCTCTCCGGCCTGCCATTCTCCGGCCCGGTCGGCGGCACCCGGGTGGCGCTCATCGAGGGCCAGTGGGTGGCCTTCCCGACGCACAGCCAGCTCGAGAACGCCGTGTTCGACATGGTGGTGGCCGGTCGGGTGACCGAGACCGGTGACGTCGCGATCATGATGGTCGAGGCCGAGGCCACCGAGACTGCCTGGAACCTCGTGCAGTCCGGCACCCAGGCCCCGACCGAGGAGATCGTCGCCGAGGGTCTCGACGCCGCCAAGCCGTTCATCAAGCAGCTGATCGAGGCGCAGTCCGAGCTGGCCAGGCAGGCCGCCAAGCCGGTCCAGGAGTTCCCGATCTTCCTCGACTACGAGGACGACGTGTACGCCGCCGTCGAGGCCGCCGTGAAGGACGACACCGCGCAGGCACTCACGATCGCCGGCAAGCAGGAGCGCGAGGAGCGTCTCGACGACATCAAGGCGAGCCTGCTCGAGAAGATCGGCAGCGAGTTCGAGGGGCGCGAGAAGGAGATCGGCGCAGCGTTCCGTGCGCTGAACAAGGCGCTCGTCCGCGAGCGCGTGCTCCGCGACAAGGTCCGCATCGACGGCCGCGGGCTCACCGACATCCGGACTCTGTCCGCCGAGGTCGGCGTGATCCCGCGCGTCCACGGCTCGGCGCTGTTCGAGCGCGGCGAGACCCAGATCCTGGGCGTCTCCACGCTGAACATGCTGACCCTGGAGCAGAAGCTGGACACGCTCTCCCCGGAGAAGTCGCGTCGCTACATGCACAAGTACGTCTTCCCGCCGTTCTCCACCGGTGAGACCGGTCGCGTCGGCTCGCCGAAGCGCCGCGAGGTCGGCCACGGTGCGCTCGCGCGTCGCGCGCTCCTGCCGGTGCTGCCCTCGCGCGAGGAGTTCCCGTACGCGATCCGTCAGCTCTCCGAGGCGATGGGCTCCAACGGCTCCACCTCGATGGGCTCGGTCTGCGCCTCGACGCTGTCGCTGCTGCAGGCTGGCGTGCCGCTGCGCGCCTCCGTCGCCGGTATCGCCATGGGCCTCATCTCCGGTGAGATCGACGGCAAGACCGAGTACGTCGCGCTGACCGACATCCTCGGTGCCGAGGACGCCTTCGGCGACATGGACTTCAAGGTCGCCGGCACCCGGGAGTTCGTGACCGCGCTCCAGCTCGACACCAAGCTCGACGGCATCCCCGCCGAGGTCCTCGCCGGTGCGCTGACCCAGGCGCGCGACGCGCGTCTGGCGATCCTCGACGTGATGGCCGAGGCGATCACCGAGCCCGAGGAGATGTCGGTACACGCACCGCGCATCATCAGCGTGCGCGTGCCCGTCGACAAGATCGGCGAGGTCATCGGGCCCAAGGGCAAGGTCATCAACCAGATCCAGGACGACACGGGCGCAACCCTGTCGATCGAGGACGACGGCACGGTCTACATCGGTGCGACCAACGGCGAGGCGGCCGAGGCCGCTCGCGCCGCGGTCAACGCGATCGCCAACCCGACCATGCCCGAGGTCGGCGAGCGCTACCTCGGCACCGTGGTGAAGACGACCAACTTCGGTGCCTTCGTCTCGCTGCTCCCCGGCAAGGACGGCCTGCTGCACATCAGCAAGCTGCGCGCGCTGGCCGGTGGCAAGCGGGTGGACAACGTGGAGGACATCCTCTCCGTCGGCCAGAAGATCCAGGTCGAGATCGGCGAGATCGACGACCGCGGCAAGCTGTCGCTGGTCCCGGTCGTCGACGAGGCCACCCAGGCCGCGTCCGACGCCGCCGACGACGACTCCGAGTGACCGCAAGGTCTTGAAGGGTCTTCCTGACGGCGTACGCCGGACCGTCCTCAAGGGCGGTCTGCGCGTCGTCACCGAGCACATGCCGGGCGTTCGCTCGGCAGCGGTCGGGGTGTTCGTGCAGGTCGGCTCCAGGGACGAGGCGGCGCAGCTCAACGGCGCGTCGCACTTCCTGGAGCACCTCCTGTTCAAGGGCACCCCGACCCGCTCGGCGATGGACATCTCCGCTGCCTTGGACCAGGTCGGCGGCGAGTTCAACGCCTACACGGCTCGCGAGTACACGTGCTACCACGCACGGGTGCTCGACGAGGACCTGCCGATGGCGGTCGACGTGCTCGGCGACATGATCACCTCCTCGCTGCTCACCTCCGCGGACGTGGAGGCCGAGCGCGAGGTGATCCTCGACGAGATCGCCATGCACGACGACGACCCTGACGACGTCGTGCACAACCTCTTCGCCGCGACGGCCTGGGCCGGCACCCCGCTGGCCCGGCCGATCGCGGGCACCGCCGAGTCGATCAGGGCACTGAGCAGCGCGCAGGTCCGGGGCTACTACAAGCGGCGCTACCGGCCCGAGGTGATGACCCTCGCCGTGGCCGGCAACGTGGACCACGACGACGTCGTACGCCGTGCCCGGCGCGCGTTCGCCCGCAACGGCTTCCTCTCCGGCACCGGTCGTCCCGCCGGCCCCAGGCTGGCCGACAGGCCACGCCCGCTGCGCCACGGCCAGGTCTCCGCCTCCCGCCCGTTCGAGCAGGTCAACGTGGTGCTGGGCATGCAGGGACTGACCCGCTCCGACCCTCGTCGCTACGCCCTGAGCATCCTGCAGACGGCACTCGGCGGCGGATCCAGCTCACGGCTGTTCCAGGAGGTCCGCGAGAGGCGCGGACTGGCGTACTCCGTCTACTCCTTCGGTCTCGGCTACTCCGACGCCGGCATGGTGGGAGTTGCTGCGGGTTCCCTGCCCAGCAAGGCCGACGCCTTGTTGCAGGTCGTCCGTGAGGAGCTGGCCAAGGTGGCCGAGTCCGGACTCACCGAGGAGGAGGTCGAGCGGGGCAAGGGCCAGGCACGCGGCGGACTCGTGCTCAGCCTCGAGGACAGCGGCTCCCGGATGACCCGCCTGGGTGAGGCGGAGCTGTTCCAGAACCGTCTCCGCTCGGTCGACGAGGTGCTCGAGAGCCTCGAGTCCGTGACGACGAAGGACATCCACGAGCTCGCCCGCGAGCTCTACACCCGGCCCCAGACGCTGGCCCAGGTCGGCCCCGCGCGCTGAACGACCACCCCGCTAACCTGACCGGGTGAAGGAGACAGCGACTCTGAGGGTGGGCGTGCTCGGCGCGCGGGGCAAGGTCGGCCGCGAGGTCTGCGACGCGGTCGAGGAGGCGGCGAGGCTGCAGGGGGACCTCGAGCTCGTCGCTCGCATCGACGCCGGCGACGACCTGCAGGCGCTGGTCGACCAGGGCGTGCAGGTCGTCGTCGACTTCACCCATCCCGACGCAGTGATGGACAACCTGGAGTTCTGCATCGCCCACGGCATGCACGCGGTCGTGGGCACCACCGGGTTCGACGCCGAGCGCCTCGAGACCGTCCGCGGGTGGTTGGAGGACAGCCAGGGCACCGGTGTCCTGATCGCCCCCAACTTCTCCATCGGCGCGGTGCTGATGATGCGCTTCGCGGCCGAGGCGGCACGCTTCTACGAGTCCGTCGAGGTGATCGAGCTGCACCATCCTGACAAGGCCGACGCACCGTCCGGCACGGCCCGCCGCACGGCGGAGCTGATCGCGGCCGCCCGGCGCGAAGCGGGCCTCGGACCCATTCCCGACGCCACGTCGACCGGCCTCGAGGGAGCGCGGGGCGCCGACGTCGACGGCATCCGCGTCCACGGGCTGCGCCTGCGTGGACTCGTCGCGCACCAGGAGGTCATCCTGGGTGGGGTGGGGGAGACCCTGACCATCCGTCACGACTCCCTCGACCGCGTCTCGTTCACGCCCGGAGTGCTCCTCGGGCTTCGTCGCGTCGCCGAGCGCCCCGGCCTGACCGTCGGCCTCGAGGAGCTCCTCGACCTCTGAGCGGTCTAGTGCGCGCTTTCGTGCAGCGCTTCATTTTTGTGCAACGCATCTTCCTGAAGGTGCCATCCCGCGAGTGGAGGGGCACTCTAGAGGTGAGGGAGGTCCTCGCGGCCTCCCTCGCGAGCTTCGGAGAGGAACGGGGGGATCCGCATGCGCAACAGCGCGACACTCGTCAGTGCAGCCGTCGTCGCAGTCGTGGCCGCGGCCGCGAGCACCCCTCACGTCCAGGCCGCTGCTGCGGTCGCGCCCAGCCGCGCCGCCCGGGCCATTGCGGCAGCCGAGGCGCACCCCGGTCTCACGAGGTTCGCCGGCGCGCAGGGATTCAGGGTCGTGGACACCGTCGTCGACCCGGACGGCACCAGCCATGTGCGGCTGCACCGCACCTACCGGGGCCTCGAGGTGGTGGGTGGCGACCTGGTGGTGCACCAGTCGAGGACCGGTGCCTGGAAGGGCAGCAGCCTCACGCTCGACGCGTCGCCGAACCTCGCCGTGACCCCGGCGATCTCGCGCTCCGCTGCAGCAACGACGGCGCTGGCCGGCGCCGCGCGGCGGACCGCCGGCGCGAGGGGCAGCGCGTCCACCCTCGTCGTCGACGCCACCGGCGCCACCCCCCGGCTGGCCTGGCGCGTGCTCACCGGCGGTCGGCAGGCCGACGGCACGCCGAGCCGGCTGGCCACCTACGTGGACGCGGGGACCGGAAGCGTCATCCGGACCGAGCAGCAGATCGTCACCGTCGACGGCTCCGGCGCATCGCTCTACGGCGGGACCGTCTCGTTGAAGCTCGCCCGGGCGGGGTCGACGTACCAGCTCAAGGACCCGACGCGCGGCAACACCTACACGACCGACCTGAACAACGCGGAGGACTCCTACGCCTGCCAGGCCGTCGGCACCGGCTGCAAGACCGGCACCGTGTTCAGCAGCCCGGACACCTCCTTCGGCACCGGCAGCATCTTCAGTCGCGAGTCGGCGGCGGTCGATGCGCAGTACGGCACCAACGAGACCTGGGACTACTACAAGGTCGTCCATGGCCGCAACGGCATCTTCGGCACCGGTGCCGGCTCCTACAACCGCGTCCACTACGGCAAGAACTACGTCAACGCCTTCTGGGACGGCACGAAGATGACCTACGGCGACGGTGACGGCACCAACTACGGGCCGCTCACCTCGCTGGACGTGTCCGGTCACGAGATGAGCCACGGCGTCACCGAGCACACCGCCGGGTTGGGCTACGCCGGGGAGCCCGGGGGCCTCAACGAGGCCACCTCGGACATCTTCGGCACGATGGTGGAGTTCTACGCCAGGAACGCCAGCGATCCGGGTGACTACCTGATCGGCGAGAGGTTCGACCTGAGGAACCACCTCGGCTTCCGGCGGATGGACAACCCGTCCTCGGACGGCATCTCGCTGAACTGCTGGTCGCCGACCGCCGGCACCCTCGACCCGCACTACAGCTCGGGCATCGGCAACCACTTCTTCTACCTGCTCGCCGAAGGCTCGGGCGCCAAGACGATCGGAGGCGTCCCGCACAGCTCCACGACCTGCAACGGGTCGACGATCACCGGCATCGGCCGGGACGTCGCCGCCAAGATCTGGTACCGGGCGCTGACGGTCTACATGACCTCCGGCACCACCTACAGCGGAGCCCGGACCGCCACGCTGAACGCCGCCAAGGACCTCTACGGCGCGGGCAGCACCCCTTACAACACGGTCGCCGCCGCTTGGAGCGCGGTCGCCGTGTCCTGACCTCCCTCCCCCAGGGAGCTGTCAGGAATCCCCGAGACGAGGAGCCCGTGCTGGGCACACGGGCTCCTCGTCCACTCTCGACCCGCTCGTCCGGGGTCCGTCTCGGGCACCCCGGACGAGCGCCGGTCGCCGTCCGAGGACGCCGAGGCGTCCTGCCGGGAGGTTCAGAGTCGCAGCAGCGCCGCGGTCAGTGCCGCCACGAAGACCACGACGATGAACGGGGCCCGCAGCAGCAGCGCCACGAACGCGGCTCCGAGGCCTGCCAGGCGTGCGTCGACGCCCAGCACGGGCCCGTCGGTTCCCCGGCCGGCGAACACCTGCACGGCCACCAGCGCCGAGAGGAGCACGACGGGCAGCAGGTCGGCGGTGCGCCGCAGGACCGGGTCGGCGAGCACCCGCTCGGGCACCGACATGCCGGCCAGCTTGAGCAGGTAGCAGCCCAGCGCGCACCCGAGCACCGCGAGCCAGATCATGACTGGGCCTCCCGGGAGTCCGAGCGGCCCATCAGGCCCATCCCCAGGGCCACCACCCCGGCCGCCAGCACGGGCACACCGGCCGGCGTCAGCGGGACGAGGGCCAGGGCGAGCGCCGCGCCCGCCACGGCGGCCAACCGGGTGCGCATCGTGTCGAGCCGGGGCCACAGCAGCCCGAGGAAGGCGCCGCCCACCGCGGCGTCGAGACCGTAGGCGCGGGGATCGCCGAGGGAGTCGCCGGCGATGGCGCCGACCAGGGTGGCGAGGTTCCACAACGTGAACACCGCAACCCCGGCGGACAGGAAACCCGCTCGCGCGTGCTCCCGAGTGCTGCGCGTGAGCGTCATCGCAGTGGACTCGTCGATCAGGAGGTGCGCGGCGGCGGCGCGGCGTGCGCCCGTCCAGCCGAGCATCGGCGCCACCTTGAGGCCGTACAGCGTGTTGCGGGTGCCCAGCAGCAACCCGGACACGGCGCCGAAGAACGGGCTTCCTCCGGCGGCCACGACGCCGACGAGGGCGAACTGGGAGGCGCCGGTGAACACCAGCAACGACAGGGCGCAGGTCTGCCAGACGTCGAGGCCGCTCGCCACGGAGATCGCCCCGAAGGAGACCCCGTAGGCGCCTGTCGCCACCCCGACGGCGATGCCGTCACGGACGACGGAGCGCGTCTCGCCGTCGAGCCCCCGGAACCGACCCCACACGGCTTCAGCCCTGGTCGACCAAGGACGTGTGCAGACGGACCTGCTTGACGGTCGTGGTGCCGTCGCCGAGCAGGTCGAGCGTGCGGTGGGCGCCGTCGGGACCCCAGCCACTGCTCGTGAGGAAGGCGCGCGTCGCGTCGTCGCCCGCGGGGAGCCACGTGACGGCGCGATCGAACCTGTCCGCGACCAGCGTGTCGGCGCCGGCCTGGAGCAGCCGCGAACCGTGACCGGCCCCGCGCTTGTCGGGGTCGACAATGAGATCGCCGAGCTCACCGGTGGCGACGGGGTCGCAGTCGGGGTCGGTGGCGGGACCGGTCACCAGGAAGCCGGTGACCAGGTTGCGCTCGAGCGCGACCAGCACCCGGTTGCGGGCGTCGACAGGCCGGCTCAGCGCCTCGCGCCAACCCTCGGCGATCTGCTCGGGGTCGAGAGCATCGAGGACCTCCGCAGGCAGGAGGTCGGCGTACGACGCGCGCCATGCCCGGACCTGCACTGCGGCCATCGCGGGTGCGTCCTCGGCCCAGGCGATGCGGGCGGAGACGTCGGCGCTGCTCATGGGCACATCCAACCACCGGCGGTCACGTGAGCTGCGCGTCGCCCACCGGTGCGGACTGGACGTGCATGTGCTCCAGGCGTGCCTGGGCCCCGCTCAGCACCACGGCGCCCAGAATGCTCACCACGAAGCCGACGGTGGCGATCGGCCACCACCCACTCCGGACGCCGTCGCCGAACACGGCCAGCCCGACGACCGCCGGGACCAGCGTCTCGAACAGCACCAGGGAGGCCGTCGCCGCAGTGACCGAGGCGCGCTGGAGGGCCAGCGAGTAGAGCCAGAAGCCGAGGACGCCGAACAGGCCGATGGTGATCGCGGGTGCGATCGTCCCGATGTCCCGGGACGGGTCGACGAGCGCACGCGTGGCGATGGGGGAGCCGCCGTACGCCACACCGCCGAGGACGCCGAGCAGCACGCCGCCGCGCTCGCTGCGCAGGCGGGCGGCCGCGAGACCCAGCAGCAGGGTGAGCACGACGCCGGCGTACAGCGCGAGGGTCCGTTCGGCAGTGAAGTCATGCTCCCCGACGGCGCCGGCCGCGCCCACCAGCAGGGCCAGCCCCACGACCATGGCCGCGATGGCCCACCAGTGCCTCGACGCGAGGGGTTCCCCGACGACCTGTGCAGCGATCAGGGCGGTCACCACGATCGAGGCCGCGATCCCGACCTGGGCGACGTAGAGCGGTACGTAGGCGATGGCCACGAGGTGCAGCCCCCAGCCGAGCAGGTAGATGACCGCGACGAGCACCATCAGCCACGAGACCAGGCCGTGCCGCCGGGCGGCGACAGCCTGGACCACCGCGGCGACACCGAAGAGCACGGCGGCCAGCAGCGCCGCACCGAGTCCGATCACCATGGCACTCAGCCTCGCACGGGTACCTTGTGTCCATGCAGGCGTACCTCGACCTCGTCCAGCGCATTCTCGACGAGGGTGTCGAGAAGTCCGACCGCACCGGCACCGGGACCCTCAGCGTCTTCGGTCACCAGATGCGCTTCGACCTCTCGGCCGGCTTCCCGCTGCTCACCACCAAGAAGGTCCACACCCGATCGATCTTCGGCGAGCTGCTGTGGTTCATGCGCGGGGACACCAACGTGAAGTGGCTGCAGGACCGCGGCATCTCGATCTGGGACGAGTGGGCCGACGCCAACGGTGACCTCGGTCCCGTCTATGGCTACCAGTGGCGATCGTGGCCGGCGCCCGACGGACGCCACATCGACCAGCTGGCGCAGGTGGTGGAGCAGATCCGCACCGACCCCGACTCGCGCCGGCACATCGTCTCGGCGTGGAACGTCGCCGACATCCCCGACATGGCGCTCGCGCCGTGCCACACGATGTTCCAGTTCTACGTCGCGCCCTCCGCTGCTGGGGGGAGACTCAGCTGCCAGCTCTACCAGCGGTCCGCCGACGTCTTCCTGGGCGTGCCGTTCAACATCGCGTCATACGCCCTGCTGACGCACATGGTGGCCCAGGTCGCGGGTCTCGAGGTCGGTGACCTCGTGCACACCCTCGGTGACGCCCACCTCTACCTCAACCACCTCGAGCAGGCCCGGCTGCAGCTGACGCGGGAGCCGCGACCGCTGCCGACGCTGCGCCTCGACCCATCCGTCACCACGCTCGACGGCTTCGACCTCGAGCACATCGCCGTGGAGGGCTACAGCCCCCACCCCGGCATCAAGGCCCCGATCTCCGTATGACGCAGGGTCCTCCACGAGTCGTCCTCGTAGCAGCGCGGGCGAGCAACGGCGTGATCGGGCGGGGCGGGGACATCCCGTGGAGGATCCCCGCCGACTTCGCCCACTTCAAGCGCGTCACCGTCGGTCACCCGCTCGTCTTGGGGCGTACGACGTTCGAGGGCATCGGCAGGCCGCTCCCGGACCGGCAGAGCATCGTCGTCACGCGCGACCGCGGCTGGTCCCACGACGGCGTGCTGGTGGCGCGCTCGGTCGAGGAGGCCATCGAGATCGGCGCCGGACTGGACGACCTGGTGAACGTCGGCGGGGGAGCGCAGGTCTACCGCGACGCGGTGGCGCTCGCGACCGACCAGATCCTCACGGAGGTCCATCTCGACCCCGAGGGCGACACCTACTACCCGGAGTTCGTCGAGCTCGAGTGGCACGAGACCCGGCGCGAACGGCACCTCGACAACGACCCGGCGTACGAGATCCGCTGGCTCGAGCGCGCCCTGTGACGCCTGCCGGCTGACGTGCGTCCCGCCGGTGTGGCGGGCGGGGTGACCCGGCTCAGGCCAGTGGCCGTCCGTCGGCGTCGGGCACCTTGCGCAGGAGGATCAGGATGAAGTCGATGAGGGCCCAGATGCCACAGCCGCCGAAGGTGATCAGCTTCAGGATGCCCAGGCCGATGTAGCCGAGGTAGAACCGGTCCACCCCGAGGCTGCCGAGGAAGCCCGAGAGCAGCACGGCGACCAGCCAGTCCCGGGATGAGAACAGGCCGGGAATCTGCCTGGCCTGGAACCAGCCGCCGCCGGACTGGTCGCGCACGAGCGCGTCGCCCTTGAGCTGACCGCTGAGTGCCATCTGCCGGAGCTGGTCGGGTCCGTAGGGGCCGTACTCCTGCCCGAGGTGGGCCAGCATGAACGCGCCGCCGACGCCCGGCACCGGCGCGTACTGCGGGGGCTGGTCGTGCCCCTGGTCGGGGTGCCCGTAGGGAGGAGGCGCAGCGTGCTCCTGGCGCCGTTCCGGCGCTCCGTCATCGCGACGCGGCCCCTTCGTCAGGTCAGGTCGGTCCTCGCTGTCGCTCATGGCGAGAAATATAGGCCGAGCCGCTCGGGGGACGCCGCGCCCGCGCTGGCGGCAGGCGATGGATAACCTAGGGACATGAGTCTCCCTGCTGCCCCGTTCGGCCGGGTGCTGACCGCCATGGTCACACCGTTCACCGCCGACGGGAGCGTCGACCTCGACGGAGTCGCCCGGGTGGCGGCGCACCTCGCCGACCACGGCCACGACGGAATCGTGGTCAGCGGCACCACGGGCGAGGCGCCCACGACGACGGTGGCGGAGGACGGCGAGATCCTGCGGGCCGTCATCGACGCGGTGGGCGACCGATGCACCGTCGTGGCCGGCATCGGCACCAACGACACCCCGCACTCCGTCGAGCTCGCCCGGCAGGCCCAGGAGGCCGGCGCCGACGGCGCGCTGCTCGTCTCGCCGTACTACAGCAAGCCCACGCAGGCCGGCATGGCCGCGCACTTCGAGGCCGTCGCCGCGGCCAGCGACCTGCGGATCATGCTCTACGACATCCCCGGCCGCACCGGCGTCACGATCGCGCCCGAGACCTTCGCCCGCATCGCCGAGAACGAGAAGTTCGTGGCGGTCAAGGACGCGGTCGGCGACCTCTTCCGCGGCGCGAGGATCATGCAGGAGACCGGGCTCAGCTACTACAGCGGCGACGACGTCCTGAACCTCGGCTGGCTCACCCACGGCGGCGCAGGGGTGGTCTCGGTCGTGGGCCACGTTGCCGGCCAGCAGTACGCCGACATGGTCGCCCGGGTCGACGCCGGCGACCTCGACGGTGCGCTGAAGATCTATATGGAGCTCATTCCCGTCGTCGACGCGATCATGGGTCGGGCACCGGGTGTGATGACCGCGAAGGCTGCGATGCAGCTCCTTGGCGTGCACGACAACCGCACGGTCCGTCTTCCCCTCGTGGAGGCGGACGACACCCTGGTCGACGTCGTCCGCGCCGCACTCACCGAAGCAGGTCTTCTCTCTTGAGTCATCCCCATCCCGAGCTGTCCACACCCCCTGCACTCCCGAGGGGCGGCCTTCGGGTCATCCCGCTCGGCGGCCTGGGCGAGGTCGGGCGGAACATGACCGTCTTCGAGTACGACGGACGGCTGCTCATCGTCGACTGCGGGGTGCTGTTCCCCGAGGAGAACCACCCGGGGGTCGACCTGATCCTGCCCGACTTCGACGCCATCCGGAGCCGTCTCGACGCCGTCGAGGCCCTCGTGCTGACGCACGGTCACGAGGACCACATCGGTGCGGTGCCGTACCTGCTCCGCGAGCGGCACGACATCCCGCTGGTGGGCTCCCAGCTCACCTTGGCGCTGGTCGGACCCAAGCTGCGTGAGCACCGGGTCAAGGACGTCGTGCAGTCGATCGTCGCCGAGGGCGACCGGATCAGCTTCGGCCCGTTCGACCTCGAGTTCGTCGCGGTCAACCACTCCATCCCCGATGCCCTCGCGGTCGCCATCCGGACCCCGGCCGGGTTGGTGCTGCACACGGGCGACTTCAAGATGGACCAGCTCCCGCTCGACGGCCGGATCACCGACCTGCGTGCCTTCGCCCGCCTCGGCGAGGAGGGCGTGGACCTGTTCCTCACCGACTCCACCAACGCCGAGGTCCCCGGGTTCACGACCTCGGAGAAGAACATCGCCCCCGTGCTGGACCGGGTGTTCCACACCTCGAGGAAGCGCATCATCGTCGCCTGCTTCGCCTCGCACGTGCACCGCGTCCAGCAGGTGATGGACGCCGCCGCCGAGCACGGCCGAAAGGTCGCCTACGTCGGCCGGTCGATGGTCCGCAACATGGGCATCGCCCGTGACCTGGGCTACCTCGACGTACCCCCCGGCCTGCTCGTCGACGCCAAGGCCCTTGCCGACATGCCACCGGAGAAGGTCGTGCTGATCTCGACCGGCTCCCAGGGCGAGCCGCTCTCGGCGCTGAGCCGGATCGCGCAGCGCAACCACCACTTCGTGCACATCGAGGAGGGCGACACCGTCGTCCTGGCCTCCTCGCTCATCCCCGGCAACGAGAACGCGGTCTACCGCGTGATCAACGGACTGGCCCGCTGGGGGGCCGACGTCGTGCACAAGGGCAACGCCCTGGTCCACGTGAGCGGTCACGCCAGCGCGGGTGAGCTCCTCTACTGCTACAACATCGTCAAGCCCCGCAACGTGATGCCGGTGCACGGCGAGATCCGGCACATGCTCGCCAACGCCGAGCTCGCCAAGGCCACCGGCCTCGACCCCTCGCGCGTGGTCATCGCCGAGGACGGTGTCGTGGTCGACCTCGTGGACGGCGTGGCCAAGGTCGTGGGCAAGGTGGACTGCGGCTACGTGTTCGTCGACGGCAGCTCGGTCGGCAACCTCACCGAGAGCTCCCTCAAGGACCGCCGGATCCTCGGCGAGGAGGGCTTCATCTCGGTGATCGTGGTCATCGACTCCCAGACCGGGAAGGTGATCAGCGGGCCCGAGATCCACGCCCGTGGGTTCGCCGAGGACGACAGGACCTTCGACGAGATCAAGGACCCGATCATCGCGGCGCTGGACAAGGCCGTGTCCGAGGGCGTGACCGACGCCTACCAGCTGCAGCAGACCGTCCGCCGGGTCGTCGGGCGCTGGGTCGGCGGCCGGCTGCGCCGTCGGCCGATGATCATCCCGGTCGTCCTCGAGGCCTAGGGCGGTCCGTGGGCGACGGGTCGGAGGACCGGGCGATCAGCTATGCCGAGTGGGGGGTCGACTTCTTCCACGAGGCGATCAGCGAGGAGCGCGTGCTGGGTGCGGTCAACACGCTCGCGGGGCAGGAGATCGACTTCGGTCCCATCGCCGCGGGTCCGGGCGGCCTGGCGAAGGTCCGGGCGTACGGCGAGATGGGCGAGGCGATCGCCACCCGGCTGGAGGGCCGGGAGATCTCCTACCGGGTCCTGCTGCCGGTGAGCCTCACCTTCGAGGTCGACCTGCAGATCGAGAAGCAGCGCTTCGACGCCGAGCTCCTGGTGCCGTTGACGCTCACCGCCGTCGCGCGCAGCGGCGTACGCGTCTTCATCGAGGCCGAACCGCCCCACGGTGACGAGGTGCGGGTGACGCTCAAGGCCCGGGGCCTGCGGGCCACGGTGCTGCAGCGGGTGGCGGGGGTCGAGGGCGAGCTGCGTCGCTTCGTCGCGAACTACGTCGCCACGGAGCTCGACAAGCCCCACGTGCGCGAGGCCCGCACCATCGACGTGTCGAGGGCGATCGGCCTCGCGTGGGCCTCGCTGGCCCCCGGGCCGGGCCCCGGGACCACGGCCGCTCCAGGCGTCATCTGAACCAATCTTCGGACGTAAAAGGGCGAATCCCCATAGGATCCGTAGAGGGCCAGGCACTGGCTCGTGACGTCGACCATGGTCCCGGGGGGCCGCCCTGATGCAACTGACCGAATCTCCTCGCGCCGAGGGGATCCGCCGCCTCTACGAGCTGATGCTGCGCGTCAACTCGTCGACGGACCTGTCCGAGGTCCTCGACGAGATCGCTCGGGGCGTCGTCGAGGTGCTCGGTTACGGCATTGCAGCCATCGCGCGCCTCGAGGGCGACACGTTCGTGATGACAACGGTCGCGGGTCCCGAGGAGGTGCGGGAGCAGATCATCGGCCGTCGTACGCCGGTGGCCTCCATCTTCAACGAGTTCGCCCAGGCCGACGAGTGGGGCGTGCTCCGGTTCGTGCCGCACGACCGGATGCCCGACGCGCTCGAGGAGTCCGCGTGGGTCCCGGACTTCGAGCCGGGCTCCTCCAACGACTCCTGGCACCCGCTCGACGCGCTCTACGCCCCCCTCTACTCGGCGACCGGTCAGCTGCTCGGCAACATGTCCGTCGACCTGCCGCCCGGCAACCGCATCCCCAGCCGCGAGGAGCGCGAGCTGCTCGAGATGTTCGTGGTCCAGGCGGGCCTGGCGATGTACAACGCCCAGCAGCGCGAGCGGCTCGGCGACCAGGTGCGGATGGGGGACATGCTCCGCTCGGTCTCCTCGGCCGGCCAGCTCGCCGAGCTGGACCTCTCGCTGCGTGAGGCCGCCCAGGCGATCGCACGCCACCTGCAGACCGAGCACCTGTGGATCCGGGTCTTCCCCTCCGGCGACCTCGGCCAGGTCGAGCAGTCCGCGGCGTACCCGCCCGACGACCGTGAGACCAGCAACGACCAGGTGCAGCTCAAGAGCCTGCTGGCGAGCCGTGCCTGGGACCTCGGCCGCCCGGTGCTGCTGCACGACGGCAACGCCTGCCAGCTCGACGACGGCCTGAGCGCCACCCAGCGGGTGCTGGTGCGCGAGCTCGTCGCCGCCCACGAGGGCTACAGCCTGATGTTCGCCCCGGTCTGTGTGGGCCGGGAGCTGCTCGGCTACCTCCTGCTCGCCCGCGACGTCACGCTCAGCACCTGGACCCAGGACCAGCAGGAGGCGGTCATGGAGGTCGGCCGTGCGCTCGGCCGGGTCGTCCTCAATGCCCGCCTCTACGAGCGCGAACGCCACCTGGTCAGGGAGCTGCAGGAGCTCGACCGCTACAAGGGCGAGCTGATCGCCACCATCTCGCACGAGCTGAAGACGCCGCTGACCTCGATCATGGGCCACGTCGAGCTGCTGGAGGACCTCGACACCGGCATCGGCTCGGTCGAGGCGATCTCCCGCAACGCCGACCGCCTGAACCGCCTGGTGCAGAACCTCCTGAACTACTCCCAGATCCAGGACAAGCGGGAGACCGTGCTCCAGTCGGTGGACCTGCGCAAGCTGGCCGAGCAGAGCGTGGAGCTGATGACGATGCAGGCCGAACAGGGCAGGGTCGGCATGACCCTCGTCGTGCCCCCGGAGCCCGTCGTCGTGACCGCCGACCCGGACGAGCTGGGCAAGGTGATCGACAACCTGACCAGCAACGCGGTGAAGTACAGCCGTCCCGGCGGCACCGTGCACCTCGAGGTGGGCAGCGACGGCAAGCACGCCTACGTGCTGTGCGTCGACACCGGCCTCGGCATCTCCTCGGCCGACCAGGTGCACCTGTTCTCGGCGTTCCACCGCTCCAGCAACCCCGAGGCGCTCTCCATCCCCGGCACCGGCCTGGGCCTGGCGATCTCGCGCCGCATCGCCCAGATGCACGGTGGCGAGATCATCGTCGCCTCCGAGCTCGGCAAGGGCAGCACCTTCCGGCTCCGACTCCCGCTCAGCGACAGCGCCGGCGCCTGAAGCGACACGGTGCCTGTGCGGCGTGTGACGCATGGGACCGATGAGGTGTTCGGGGTAGATTCCCACCATGGCGACCCGTACGTCTTCCCCACCGGCGTCGCGCAGCAAGAGCACTCCTGACCGCAAGGCCGCACAGGGCAGCTCGACCTCGCGATCCCGGACGACGGGAAGCAAGACAGGGCGAAAGCCCGCCCCCAAGTCGAGCGCATCCACCCGCAAGGCGGGTGCCCGCCCGGCTCCCAGGGCCGTCCGCAACGGAGCCGGGCCGATCGCCCGGGTGTTCCTGGCTGTCGCCCGCGTCCTGGTGACCGCCTGGCTCGGGCTCGCCCACGCCATCGGTGGGGGAGTACGCCGCGTCGGCCACACCGCCGGTGAGCTGGAGCCCGAGCACCGCCGTGACGGTGCCGGCCTGTTCCTCGTCGGTCTTGCGGTCGTGGTCGCAGCCGCCGTCTGGTGGCAGCTCCCCGGGGGGATCGGCGACTTCACCCGGACCGTGGTGGCAGGTTCGGTCGGGCTGCTCGCCTGGTTCGTCCCGCTGCTCCTCTGCTTCGTCGCGTGGCGCAACCTGCGCGACCCGGACACCAACGGGCCGGCCGGCCGGCAGATGATCGGCTGGACCGCGCTGCTCTTCGGCGTCCTCGGGATCGTGCACATCGCCAACGGCTCGCCCAGGCCCCAGCTCGGCGACACCGCCCCGCTCCAGCAGGCGGGCGGCGCGATCGGCTTCGTCGTGTCCAAGCTGCTGATGGACCTGCTGCAGACGGCGTACGTCGTGGTGCCGCTGCTGGTCCTGCTCTCCTTCTTCGGGCTGCTCGTGGTCACCGCGACGCCCCTCTACCAGGTGCCGGCCCGCCTCCGTGAGCTCGGCGACCGGATCATGGGTCGCCACCTGGCCGAGGAGCCCGAGCCCGAGGCGCTTGCGGCCCAGCGCTCCCGTGCACGGCGTGCGGAGCTCGAGATCGATCCCGAGATGGGCGACCCGGCGTACGACACCCCCGTCATTGAGGAGCGCGAGCTCGGCAAGCGGGGCCGCCGGAAGAAGGATCCCCAGGTCGACCTCGACCTCACCGGTCCGGTGGAGGACGTGGAGGCTGCCGAGAAGGAGGCCCTCGAGCCTCCGCCCCACACCCCGTTGCCGGCGCGCGTCGAGCAGCTCTCCCTCTCCGGCGACATCGCCTACTCACTGCCCGACAGCCAGGTGCTCAAGCCCGGCTCGGTGCACAAGGCCCGCTCCAAGGCCTCCGACGACATCGTCGCGCGACTCACCCAGACGCTCGAGGAGTTCGACATCGACGCCCAGGTCACGGGCTACACCCGCGGCCCGACGGTCACTCGCTACATCGTGGAGCTCGGTCCTGCGGTCAAGGTCGAGAAGATCACCGGCATCGCCAAGAACATCTCCTACGCCGTGGCCTCCGCCGACGTGCGGATCCTGAGCCCCATCCCCGGCAAGTCCGCGGTCGGCATCGAGATCCCCAACACCGACAAGGAGGTGGTCTCCCTCGGCGACGTGCTCCGCTCGAACAACGCGCGCAACGACCACCACCCGATGGTCGTGGGCCTCGGCAAGGACGTCGAGGGCGGCTTCGTGGTGGCCAACCTCGCGAAGATGCCGCACCTGCTGGTTGCAGGCGCCACCGGCTCGGGCAAGTCCAGCTTCATCAACTCGATGATCACCTCGATCCTGATGCGCTCCACGCCCGACGAGGTGCGGATGATCATGGTCGACCCCAAGCGGGTCGAGCTGAACGCCTACGAGGGCATCCCGCACCTGATCACCCCGATCATCACCAGCCCGAAGAAGGCAGCCGAGGCGCTGCAGTGGGTCGTGCGCGAGATGGACATGCGCTACGACGATCTCGCCAACTTCGGCTTCCGCCACGTCGACGACTTCAACAAGGCCGTGCGGGCGGGGAAGGTGCAGCTGCCGGCGGGCAGCGAGCGGGTGCTCGCGCCGTACCCCTACCTGTGTGTGGTCGTCGACGAGCTCGCGGACCTGATGATGGTGGCGCCGCGCGACGTCGAGGACGCCATCGTCCGGATCACCCAGCTGGCGCGCGCAGCGGGCATCCACCTGGTCCTGGCCACCCAGCGTCCGAGCGTCGATGTCGTCACGGGCCTGATCAAGGCCAACGTGCCCTCACGCCTCTCGTTCGCGACCAGCTCGCTGGCCGACAGCCGGGTGATCCTCGACCAGCCCGGTGCCGAGAAGCTGGTCGGTCAGGGTGATGGCCTGTTCCTGCCGATGGGCGCCTCGAAGGCGGTGCGCGTCCAGG